>NZ_FNLM01000034.1:3902316-4204632 GCF_900105725.1 Gordonia westfalica | reverse complement strand
CAGGTCGAGGGTCTTCCGCCGCTCGGTCGGGTCGTCGGGGAGCAGCTCGAGATGTCCACGGACGACGGTGATCGGGGTGCGCAGTTCGTGACCCGCGTCGTCGACGAACTGCCGCTGGGTGGTGTAGGCGTTCTCCAGACGGTCGAGCATCGCGTTGAATGTCTCGGCGAGAGCGGCGATGTCGTCGTGGCCGTCGACCGGCACGCGTCCGGTGAGGTCGTTCTCCCCGATCTCCTCGGCGACCATCCGCACGCTGCGGACGGGGGCCAGGATGCGTCCGGCCACGAGGTAGGCGGCCCCGGTGGTCACGGCCATCCCGGCGAGGCCGACGAGCGCGAGCACGCGCATCGTGCGATCCACCAGTTCGCGCCCCGGATCGGTGTAGATGCCGACGATGAAGGTCCCCGGCCCTGAGGCATCGGAAGCGGCACCAGCAGCGGCACCGGGCGGAGCATCCGAGGACACCTCCACCTTTCCCCACCTGATCTCCCCGTGATCGGTCGCCAGGACTCCCGCCGGGCCGGGTGCGCTCCGCAGCTCGCCGAGCACACGACGGCCTTCCCCCGCGGCGGGCCAGGCGTTGCCGGGGAGCTCGAGGATCTCGGAGTTCCCCACCACGCCGGCCATCACCTCACCCTGACCGGCCGATTGTCGCGACAGGAAGACCTCGAGAAGCCGTGACACCGACGTGAAGGGTTCGGAGGTGGTCGGATCGACGCCCTCGTCGGCGAAGGTGCGGAACTCGCTGGCTTCCTGTGCGACATCGTGATTGGCGCGGCTGTCGACATCGTGGAGGAGCAGGTTGCGGGTGATGACGAAGACCACCACGAGCAACCCGAAGGTGGTGAGCATGATCCACGCGGTGATACGCCAGCGCGCCGGGAGCGCCGGACGCTTTCGCGCCCTCGTGCTCCCGGCGGCGGTTCGACCTTCTCCGGGACCGAGGTCCCGGGAATTGCGATCGTCAGTCGTCGAAACGGTCGTCATCATCCCAATCATCGTTGTCGTCGTGATCGTCGTCGTGATCGTCATCGTCGTGATCGTCGTCGAAGCGGTCGTCGTCATCGTCGAACCGGTCCTCGCAGGCGTCCTCGGCGGCGTCGTCGTCGAATCGGTCGTCACACCAGTCGTCGTCCGAGACCAGGTTGGGCGCCACCGCGCGCGGCTGCAGATCGCCGCCGCTCGGGCGTGGGGCCGGTGCGGGGCCCTGCGTCTGGGGAGCCGATTCGGTGGCCACACTCACCGAGACCGGATCGCCGGCCAGGCTCGGCTCCGCCGATCGGGTGAGCAGGAAACTGGCGGCCACCACCGCGATCGCGAGCGCACCGAGGGAGAGGGTTGCGAGGAGTCGTGAGATCTTCATGTCTCCGACTATGTCGGCCTCCGGTGAGTCATCGATGAGTCGAAGATGAAGGTTTCTTCATCTTCGACTCGTCCCCGTCCAGGCTGCTCAGGAACTCGTCGATCCGCGGCCAGGTCTGCTCGACGGCCGCAGACCCGGCGATGAGCCCGAGGTGGCTGGTCTCCACTGTCGTGAACTCGACCCTCGGCGACCCGGTGAACAGGTCGACGCCGTGGTGGGCCGCCGCCCAGCTGACGATGGCGTCGCGGTGGCTGCCGAACAGCTGCACCGGTACCGCAACCTTCGACAGGTCGACGGTGACGTCGTCGAAGGTCAGGACGCCGCGGGCCAGCTCGCCCCGCATGATGAAGTTCTCCCACATCTGCTCCGACGCCTTGCCCGGATAGCCGGGCATCGTCTCCTGGAAGCGGTCGATGGCCTTCATCCTGGTCAACGCCTCGGTGTCGTCGGCGTTGCGGATGATGTACCCCGGTTTCCTGAGTTCCCGCTGCCAGGCCGTCGCCCGGTAGGCGGTCCGCACGAGCGGCGCCGGGATGCCGCCCAGGGTCCGGAGTGCGAGCGATACCGGCTTGGCACCGATTGGGCGCATCAGCGTCTTCACCAGCGGATACGGCCGGACCCGGTCGTAGTCGAGCGGGGTTCCGACCGCCGTGATCGACCGCACCGGCAGGCCCGGGTCGGCGGCCACGGTGAGGAACGAGATCGTGCCGCCGAGACTCCAGCTGAGCAGGTCGATCCCCTCGCCGGTCGACTGCCGGGCATCGAAGTCCGTGAGGGTCGCGGCGATCGCGCCGGGCACGATGTCGGCGAAGAAATCTGCGAAGCCCAGATGTCGATCGTCGCGGGTCATGTCCCCGAAGTCGACGACGTAGGGCACCCGACCGGTCGACAGGAGGTACTCCACCACACTCAGGCCCGGGGCGAGGTCGTAGCAGTCCGTCGACACCGCCAGCGGCGGGACGAGCAGCACCGGCCGCGTCGACGCCTCGCGGGACGACGTCAGCTGCCCGGCCGTGCCATACCGCCGCACCTGCCGATGCGGCTCGTCCACGATCACGGTGTGCGGGGTTTCGTGCGACTCCCCGATCTCCCCACCCCGTGCGAGGTGAACCAGCGTCGCGACGCCGTCGAGACCACCCATGACAGCTCTCCCCTCGAACATCATCCGCACCCCGCGAGCGCGCGATCGCAGGCCATTCAACACGGGGCCTCGGCACGCGACATGGTTGGGGCCGAGCGCGGGTGGGTATGTCCGGATCGAGGCATCACGGCTCCGGCCGGGTGCCGGCGATCAAGACGCGGTCGGACCGATCAGCCCGCACCGGCGCTGCCACATCCCTGACCGCCCGTGCGTACGAGGAGGAGACACCATGGCCGAAGAACTCAACAACGTCACCGTCGCTTTCCTGGTCGCCACCGAGGGCGCCGAACAGGTCGAACTCACCGAACCCTGGAAGTCGATCGAGGCTTGCGGCGGCAAACCCGTCCTGGTGTCCACCGAATCCGGCACCGTGCAGGCCTTCGACCATCTCGACAAGGCCGACACCTTCCCGGTCGACATGACGCTCGAGGACGCCCGCATCGCCGACTTCGACGCCCTCGTGCTTCCCGGCGGCGTCGCCAACCCCGACTTCCTGCGCGCGTCGGCCCCGGCCGTGCGCTTCGTGCGCGGCTTCTTCGAGGCGGGCAAACCCGTCGCCGCGATCTGTCACGCGCCGTGGACGCTCATCGAGGCCGACGTCGTGCGCGGCCGCACGCTGACCTCGTTCCCCAGCGTCAAGACCGACGTCATCAACGCCGGCGGCAACTGGGTCGACGAAGAGGTTGTCACCTGCCGGGGCGGCGACAACGTGCTGATCACCAGCCGCAAGCCCGACGACCTCCCGGCGTTCAACGCGGCGATCGTCGCCGAGTTCGCCCACAGCCGGGTCCCGAGCTGACGTTCACACCACCGAGATCGGACCCTGTTCTCTCCCGGTGAGGATCAGCAACGCCCGGTCCCCCTGCCCGGTGAGCTCGGCCGCTTGCACCGCCGTCGTCAGAGCGGAAGCTAGTACCACCCGCGGCAGCGTCGACGTCGATCCGATCGCGCGTGCGATGTCGAGGCCGTGGACGGCCAGCTCGAAGGTTCTCGTCGGCAGGTAGTTCGACAGCAGGATTCCACCCCACGGGGTGGCGACCGGCCGGTCGGCGACGCCGGTGATCGCCGCGACCGCGCGGTCCCGCCGTTCGGTGGCCGACCGGAGCACGTCGTCACCCAGGTCGACGCCGGCAGCTACGCCGCGGGCCGTCACCTCCGGCGACGATGCCAGACCTCGAATCCGGGTGTAATACCCTGCCACCGAATCGATCTCGATGTCCTCGGGTTCGGGTTCGGCGAGGTAGTCGGCGACCGTCGTCAGCGATCGGCTCGTGTGCCCGACCAGGGAACGTACCGTCCAGTCCCCCAGTCCCGGCCGGTCCCACTGTTCCGGGCTCACCTCGGCGACCAGGTGCAAGAAATGCTCGGCGCCCGCGACGTAGTCGTCGATCTCTCTGCTCAACTGGTGCTCGTCTGCCATGGTGTCCCCTGCTCCGTCCCGGAAACCGACCGCGAGTCACACGATATCGACGCGGGACACGGTGTGCGAGGTCACCATCCGCGCGGTCTGGACGCGCGACGGACGGACGCCACTCGTACCGTGATGGTCATGACCACCCAGCCCGACAGCACCACCGGCGTCGACACCCGCAATCTCGTCCGCTACGGCGGCCAGTTCTCGCCGGAGGTGATCGTCCGGGCGTCGGGCAGCTGGGTCCACACCGCCGGCGGCCGAAAGCTCCTCGACTTCACCTCGGGTCAGATGTCGGCGATCCTCGGCCATTCCCATCCCGACATCGTCGCGACCGTCACCCGGCAGATCGGCGAGCTCGATCACCTGTTCAGCGGGATGATCTCGCCCCCGGTTCTGGAACTGTCGGCCCGCCTCTCGGACACCCTGCCCGAGGCCCTCGACAAGGTGCTGCTGCTGAGCACCGGCGCGGAGTCCAACGAGGCGGCGATCCGGATGGCCAAGCTCGTCACCGGCAAACACGAGATCGTGTCCTTCGCGAGGTCGTGGCACGGCATGACACATGCCGCGGCGGCGTCGACCTACAGTGCAGGCCGGACCGGCTACGGCCCGGTCGCCCCCGGCAATTTCGCCCTGCCGACGCCCAACCCCTATCGACCCGATTTCACCCATCCCGATGGCACCCTCGACTGGCAGCGTCAGCTCGACTTCGGTTTCGAGCTCATCGATGCACAGTCGACCGGGTCACTCGCGGCGTGCATCGTCGAGCCGATCCTGTCCTCCGGCGGCGTGATCGAGCCGCCGGCCGGCTATTTCGCTGCGCTCAAACGCAAATGCGAGGAGCGCGGGATGCTGCTGATCGTCGACGAGGCGCAGACCGGTCTGTGCCGCACGGGTTCCTGGTACGCCTTCGAACGCGACGGCATCGTGCCCGACATCCTCACGTTGTCCAAGACTCTCGGCGCCGGCCTCCCCCTCGCCGCGGTCATCACGACCACCGAGATCGAGCAGGCTGCCCACGAACGCGGCTATCTCTTCTTCACCACCCACGTATCCGACCCGCTGGTCGCGGCGGTCGGTGTGACGGTACTCGACGTCCTGCAGCGCGACGGCCTCGATACCCGTGCGTCACAGGCGGGTTCGGTCCTGCGCACCGGACTGCTCGAACTCCGGGACCGGCACGACTGCGTGGGCGACGTGCGCGGTCGAGGACTCATGCAGGGCATCGAACTCGTCACCGACCGCGAAACCAAGCAAGGCGCCGACCGACTCGGCGCTGCCGTGACGGCACGGTGCTTCGAGCTCGGTCTCCACATGAACGTCGTCCAGCTGCCCGGCATGGGCGGCATCTTCCGCATCGCACCACCACTGACCGCCTCCGACGACGAGATCCGCACCGGCCTCGACATCCTCGACACCGCGATCACCGAATGCGCCTCGGCGGCAAGCTGATCGACGGCTGAGCCGGGGTCAGGCCTTCGGTCCGGTCCCGGTCGTGTCGTCGGACTCGGCCGGCACGACGCCGCTGGCGGCGGCGAGCTTGGCGATGCGGTCATAGAGAAGGGCGACCACGCCGGCGAACACGATGACGCCGAGGATCTGCGCCCAGGTCTCGAAGCCGTCGCCGACGATGGCGAGTACCGAGTCGTCGCCGGTGGCGGCGACGATGCCCGCGAAGACGACGCCGAAGAGTGCCTCACCGACGATCAGGCCGGTCGCGAGCAGCACACCCATGCGCTTCTTGTGTTCGACTGCGCCACCGCTTCGTTCGGCCCAGCGGTTGTAGAAGTGTCCGAGGAACGCGCCCACCGGGATGATGAGGGTGACCGACATCGGCAGGTACATACCCATGCCCACCGCGAGCGGGGGCAACCGGAACTTCCCTGCGCGACCGAGTAATTCGTCGATGAGGATGACGACCGCACCGATGAGGGCGCCGATCCCGATGAGACCCCAGTTGAGATCGGCGCCGAGCACACCCTTGGCCAGGGTCGACAGCAGACCCGCCTGCGGTGCGGCCAGCGCGTCGGGACCTGCACCGGGAGCGCCGACGAAGCCGAAGACGTCATACATCAGGCCGAGGATCGGCGGGATGATCGCCGAACCGAAGAGTACGCCGATCACCAACGCCACCTGCTGTTTCCACGGTGTCGCGCCGACCAACTGACCGGTCTTGAGGTCCTGCAGGTTGTCGTTGGAGATCGTCGCGACACCGAAGACCACCGCTGCGGTGAACAACGTGTAAGCGATCAGCGCATCGGTCTGCGAGGGGTCCGCGGTCCCGAAGGTCGCCTTGATGAGGAGCGCGGCGATGAGGACCACCAAGATGCCGACGCCGGAGATCGGGGAGTTCGACGACCCGATGAGACCGGCCATGTAACCGCAGACCGCGGCCACCGCCAAGCCGATGACGAAGACGAAGACGATGCTCACCACGATGATCCCGGTGGCACTGCCCTCGAGGACCGTGTCGTGCACGAAGTCCCACAGGAGCAGGCCGATCGGGATGAGCAGCACGAGGATGCTGCCGCCGACGATGTTGAACGGGATGTCGCGCTCGGTGATGTCGACGCTCACGCCCTCGCGACGTGACCGCGACGATGCGAGGGAGCCCTTGATCCCGCGGGCGATGGGTCCCATCACCTTGATGAGGGTCCAGATCGCGGCGATCGCGATGGCACCCGCACCGATGAGTCGCACGTCGTTGGCGAAGACGGCGGAGACGATGTCGCTCAGCGACTCTCCTGCCTCTCCCTGGTTCTGGCTCTCGAAGGGCAGCAGGACGCCGTAGGAGATGAGCAGTCCGACGAGCATCGCGACGCCGACGGTGACGCCGACGAGGTGACCGATACCGATGAGCGACATCGAGAGTCCGGCACTGAACAGCGTGCCGCCCGCTCCCACCTTGATCGTCGCGGTGATCGAGTCGCTCAGCAGCTTCAGCTTCGTCAGCAGCGCGAAGCCGGCCGACGCGATCGAGCCGATGACGATGGTGCGGAGACCGGCCTTGTTCTCCGTCGCACCGCCGGCCGAATCGCCGACCTTCAGGACCTCGGCTGCCGCAACGCCTTCCGGATATGGCAGGTCCGATCCCGTGACGAGTGCGCGGCGCAGCGGGATCGAGTACATGACGCCGAGGATGCCGCCGATCGCGCAGACGGCGACGGTGATCCAGTACGGGAATCCCGTCCACCACCCGATCATCACCAGACCGGGGATCACGAAGATGATCGCCGACAGTGTGCCGGCCGCCGACGCGATGGTCTGGACGATGTTGTTCTCCACCACCGAGTGGTTGGCGAAGTACCGCAGGATGCTCATCGAGATGACGGCCGCCGGGATGGCCGTGGCGAACGTGAGCCCGACCTTGAGACCGAGATAGACGTTGGCCGCGGTGAAGATGAGCGTGATGATGCCGCCGAGGATGATTCCTCGCAGCGTCAGTTCCCGCAGACTTGCCGTGGCCGTGGGCGTCGTCGCCATCAGGTCCCCTCACACAGGCGTGAAAGGCTCCCGCCCTGCCTGGACGCGAACCGTATTCACTTGAGTACAGTCGATCCACCTTAGGTCCGGGCAGTCCGCTCCGTGCAAACTCGGTCCGTTCGGGCCGGGTCGACTCGCGGGTCGGAACGCCCGGGAACGGGTCCCAAAACCCGGCGCCGGGCACCGGCGACGGTAGGGCATGATCTATCCATGACCGAGGGGAAGACGGAGCAGTCTGCCCGTACCCGCCAGGCGCTGATCGGCGCGGCGGAGGAGCTGATCGCGCTGCACGGCGTGTCAGCTGTCTCGAGTCGGCAGATCAGCAAGGCCGCCGGTCAGGGCAACAACTATGCGGTCGGCCATCACTTCGGTTCCAAGGACGACCTGATCCGGGCCACCCTCACCACGCACAACATCCCCATCGATCGACTCCGCCAGAAAGCCCTCGACGAGATCGGGCCGCACCCGCAGGTCCGCGACTGGATTCGATGCCTGGTGTGTCCGGAGATCGAGTACCTCGGCGAGCTCGGCGCCCCGACGTATTTCGCCCGATTCTTCGCGAATGTCTCCAGCGACCCGGCCACCACCGTCCTGCTGTACGAGCAGATGGGCGAGTCCGAGCCGCTGCTGGCGATCCTCGAGGGCTTCTACAGCGCTTTGCCGGAATTCCCCGGCGACGTCCTCGAGATCCGCAACAACATGACGCGCCACATCATCGTGAACACGCTCGCCGACATCGAACGCGCCGCCGAGGCCGGTGACCACCCGGTCACGCCCTGGGAGCACCGGTGCGAGATCGTCGTCGATTCGCTCACCGGTATGTGGCTCGCGCCGGTCACCCCCCTCGCCCCCTGAGGCGCGAGGTCCGAACCGCCACCCCCCGCTCCTCGAGGTGCGAGCGAAGCGCCCCACCCCCCGCTCCTTGAGGTGCGAGCGAAGCGCCCCACGCCCCCCGCTCCTTGAGGTGCGAGCAAAGCGCCACCCCCCGCTCCTTGAGGTGCGAGCGAAGCGCCACCCCCCGCTCCTTGAGGTGCGAGCGAAGCGAGCCTCGAAAGGCCCCCTCGCCTGTCAGATCGTGGTGCCCACATCCTTGGCGACGATGTGGTCGAGTGCGCGTTCGGCCACCGCGGCGATCGTCATCGACGGATTGCAGGCCGCGGTGTTGCCCGGCATGAGCGCACCGTCGAGGACGTAGAGCCCGGGCTGCCCCTTGACGCGCCCCTCGAGGTCGCACACCGTGCCCATGTTGGCCCCGCCCAGCGCATGCCAGGTCGACGGGAAGACGGCGTTGGTGTCGGTGAGAATCGCATCCGGGCCGGCGATCTTGCGCACCGTGCGGTCGATGTGTTTGGTCTGGATCTCCGAGTCACCCTCGTGCGGCCACTTGATGATCGCATCGCGTGCCGCGGAGTCGTAGGAGATGACGCCGCGCCCCGAGCTGACGCCGAAGCCCACCAGCATCGTGGTACCCGCGTAGACCGGCAGCGGGGGCAGAGACGCCTGGATGACGGTGAAGGCGCTCTTGGGATCACTCCAGTTGGGACTGCCGTACACGACCGGACCTCCTTGCACCGCACCGAAATCGATGCTCGGGCTGGTCCAGGTGTAGATGCGGTCCGCGTTGGTGCCCCACCCGCGGCCGAGGTCGTCGGGCAGGTCGGTGATCGTGCCGGCCGCGCGGGCCCGCACGAGAAGCTTGGTGGTGTTGACGCTACCGGCCGCCATGATGAGTGTCCTGGTGACGATCTCCTTGTGCTCCAGCACCTTTCCGGTCTCGTCGGTCCGCTCGACGTCGAGGGACCACTTGCCGTCCTTTCGCCTGCTGACCTGCCGGACGGTGTGCAGTATCCGCACCGTCACCAGCCCGGTGGCCTCTGCCTGCCGGATGTACGTGACGTCGACGCTGTGCTTGCCGCCGTTGTTCACGCCGATGGAACCGTCACCGTTGGAGAAGGCCGGCTTCATCTCGCCGCGCAGTTCCGCCTCGGCGTATCCCCAGTCGATGGGCATCGGGATCTTCTGCAGTGGGAGACCCACGGCGCGAACACGTTTGGCGAACTGTCGCGGCGCCAGGTACTCCGGCGAACGCACGAGTGAGTCCGGCGCCACCGCGACCTTGAGCATCTGTGCGACCCGCGGATAGTGCACCCGGTTCATCAGCTCCCAGTCGAGCGCATTGGGGAAGTGCTCGTTGAACACCGCCTCGCTCGGCTGCAATGTCATGCCCTGGTAGACCAGCGATCCGCCACCGAGCCCGGTGGGGCACAACGCCGTCATGTTCGCACCCGCCACCGATTCGAACAGTCCCACATAGGGTTCGACGCTCAGCGGCTTGCCGAACAGGTTCGGGGTGGACTCGTGCCAGAGCATGCGCTTGTCGGGGTTCGACGCCCGCGGGAAGGTCTCCGCATTGGGTCCGGTCGGCCACCGCTTGCCGCGTTCGAGCATCAGGACGGGCACGCCGGCCTGCGCCAGGCGGAGCGCCGAGACACCTCCACCGAAACCGGAGCCGACGACCACCACCCGATGTTCCTCACGCGTGCGGCGGACACGACGGCCCGGCACCGACGACGCCGTCGGAGTTCCGTTCGCGGACACCGCGACCGCGCTCGCCGCGCCGGCTGCGGTGACCGCCGCGGCCTTGAGGAAGGTACGTCTCGTTGGGTTCGCCCCGGACATGGATCTCCTGTCATCAGTGCGCGAGGAGGTCTCGCGCAGACGTGCTGGGGAACTCACGGTCACCGAAGGGAACGGCCGCGAGCGGGAGAACAACGGGCCTCCGCGTGGGAAGCGCCCGCCCGAAGAAGACTTTGGCATCGACCATCGCCGTGTCAAGGGCAACAATGGATTTCGACCCCGATTCGAAGTCCGCCGCGCGGCACGCTTGACAGATCCTGAGTCATGTGACTGAATCTAGCGAGACGGGTCTACACCACAGATCCCACAGCGGACGATCGACCGGGACGGTCTTCCGAGCAGGCCGAGGATCCGGCCTCTCGAGTTATGCGTCACCTCGGCCACGGTGTGCAGAGGGGTGCACACCGTGGACGGGTCACGACCAGATCACCGAATCTCCACCCGTTGCTAGGATGGCCCGACCACAACGCGGCCGGGGGAAACGTATGTCAGATCACCTGCAGGACAAGACCATCATCATCACCGGAGCCGGTGGTGGATTCGGCAAGGTCATCGCCGAGAAGTGCGCGGCACGCGGCGCACGTGTCGTCGGCGTGGACATCGACGCCGAGGGCCTGACCGCTGTTGTCGACGGCATCGCCGCCGCAGGCGGATCGGCGGTCGGTCAGGTCGCCGACGTGACCGACATGGAGCAGATGCGCGCGGCCGCAACGCTCGCCGTAGAGAGGTTCGGGGCGATCGACGTCATCGTCAACAACGCCGGCGTCATGCCTCTCGCGTTCTTCGCCGATCACGAACGCGCTTGGGAGAAGTGGCACAAGGCCATCGACATCCACATCAAAGGCGTCGTGAACGGCATCTCCGCCGTCTACGACCAGATGATCGCGCAGGGCCGCGGACAGGTCGTCAACATCGCGTCGATCTACGGCAACGGCGGCTTCGAGGGGTCCGGGGTCTACAGCGCGACGAAGGCCGCGGTCACCATGCTGTCGGATTCGCTGCGGATCGAGGCGAAGGGCAAGATCAAGGTCACCACGGTCAAACCCACCGGTGTCGCCGGCACCAACCTCGCGAGCTGGATCGTCAACGACCGCGCGATCCGCGGCATCGTCGGCCAGCGCGTGTCGTCGTACAAGGAACACATCACCCAGATGCTGCAGGGCGAACTACCGCCCGAGCTGACCGACGCGGACTCGATCAAGTACTGGCTCATCACTCCGGAGGACCTCGCCGAGGCCGTCGTCCACGTCATCGACCAGCCCTGGGGCATCAGCCTGTCCGACGTGACCGTCCGCGCGAGTGGCGAGGACTACCTGTACTGACCTCGATACGCGGGACAAGCCGTATCGAAATCAGCGACGACGATGCTCGCCGCGGTACTTGCGGTGGTATTCGTCGTAGAGGTCGGAGTTCTTCTCACGTTCGAGCCGGTTGATCAGGTCGGGGTTCAGTCCGTGCTGGGCCAGCCGGTGACGGCGGTACACGCGGTTCAGCGCGACCGAGAAGAACAGGTAGGCGATGAGGATCGGCATCGTCATGATGATCCGAACGCCCCAGTCCGCCGGGACGAACAGCATCGGGCTCAGGAGAATGATGCAGGGAATGGCCCAACGCACGACCATCCGCCCCGAGGCCCCGGGTCCCGCGAGGTCGTTCTCGACCCAGGCGGTCATCGACTTCGGCAGGGGCGCCCAGTAGCAGTACTTGATGTACTCCCAGGCGTTCGGTGTGGTGCGTTGTGTGGTGCTCACTCCTCGATCGTGCCCCAACCGGGAGCCGACTCCCAAGTATGTTGACGCAGGCCACACTTCTACACGTCGAGCCGCACCTGGCCGGGCACCCACCGACCAGCACCTGAGAATCGGTCATTCAGGTCATGGCTGCGTGTGCTCGGCCCCTCCGCGGTCGGTAGTCTGACCGCGACTCGGCACGGCGTACCGGCGAAAGGACTCCCCCGATCATGAGCTCGGACCCGGAGAACGCCGCGTCCCACCCGACAGACCCCGACCCCATCGGCCCCGATGCCATCGGCGGTCTGGAAGCCGAGCTCACCGACTTCTGGCGACGCGGCCGAATCCGTACGCGTCTGCGGGCCCGAGAGATCGACAGCCGTCTCGACCCGTCGTGCTATCCGCTCATATCCGTGCTCGCACGACACAACTCGATGCCGATGTCCGATTTGGTCAGCGCCGTCGGGATGGAGAAGTCGACGGTCACGCGCCAGATCGACGCCGTCGTCCGGCTCGGACTCGCCGAGCGGCACCCCGACCCCCGCGATGCGCGGGCCCGGGTGATCACGCTGACCGATCACGGCCGCGAACGCGTCGACGCCGTCCTCGCCTCGGCCGTCTCCGAGTGGCGCGCCCGTCTCGCCCAGTGGGACCCGGACGACATCCGCACCCTCACGCGTCTGCTTCACCGGCTCGGCGAGGCGACCAACGACCCGGTCGTCGACCCGAATTCCTGACGACCCGCACACCCCGGCAACGGGGTTCTGCACCATTCGTCGCCCGGCGGGGAATAAACGCGATAGTTGCGCGTTACACCTTTCACGTCCTATAGTTGCAGCATTCAACTAAACGGGCGGCGGCCTTTGCCGGACCCCTGTTTCCACCAGCCTTCTCGGCGCCTGTGTCCACGAGGTCGACGAATCTTCTCGTCGATGTTCCGTGGTCGCCCACCCGGCTCCGTCTCCACGGCGCACGCACGACCCGGAGGAACTCCCGTATGACAACGTCCCCGCCACGCGTGGAATCCGTCGACGACACCCCGATGACCCACAAACAGCGCATCAACGCGCTCGTCGGGCTGCTGCTCGGCATGTTCGTCGCACTGACCTCGGCCACGATCGTGTCCAACGCGCTACCGACGATCATCACCGAGCTGCACGGCACCCAGGATCAGTACACGTGGGTCGTGACCGCGACCCTGCTCGCGTCGACAGCCGCCACCCCGATCTGGGGCAAGCTCTCCGACGTCTTCAGCAAGAAGCTGCTCGTCCAGCTGTCGCTCGGCGTCTTCACCCTCGGCTCGGTGCTCGCCGGCCTCTCGACGTCGGTCTCGATGCTGATCGGCTTCCGCGTGATCCAGGGCCTCGGCCTCGGCGGCATGCAGTCGCTGGTCATGATCGTCATCGCGTCGATGTTCAGCCCGCGTGAGCGCGGCCGCTACCAAGGCGCCATCGCCGGCGTCATGTCGATCGCGACCGTCGCCGGACCGCTGATGGGCGGCGTCATCGTCGACACGAGCTGGCTCGGCTGGCGCTGGACGTTCTACGTGTGCGTCCCGCTGGCCGTCATCGCCATGGTCGTCGTGCAGCGCACCCTGAACCTGCCGGTCATCCGGCGCAAGGTGTACATCGACTACGCCGGCGCACTGCTCATCTCGGCGGGCGTCAGCGCCATCCTGATCTGGGTCACCCTCGCCGGCAAGAACTTCGACTGGGTCTCGGCCATGTCCTTCGGCCTCGTCGCGCTCGGTCTCATCCTGCTCGCCGCCGCGGTGTGGGTGGAGTCCAAGGCCAAGGATCCGATCATCCCGCTGCACCTGTTCAAGGAGCGCACGACCACCCTCGCGACCATCGCCAGCATCGCCGTCGGTGTGGCGCTGTTCGGTGGCGCGGTGTTCCTGGGCCAGTACTTCCAGATCGCCCGCGGCTACTCGCCCACTGCGGCCGGCCTGCTGACCCTGCCGATGGTGTTCGGCTCGGTGGTCTCGGCGACCCTGTCCGGACGTCTCATCACCAAGTACGGTCGCTGGAAGAACTACCTGGTCGCCGGCTCGATCGTGATGGCGGTCGGTTTCGGCCTCCTGGCGACGATCGACGCCCACACCAACATGGCCGTGCTCAGCGGCTACCTGTTCGCGCTCGGCCTCGGCATGGGCATGACCATGCAGAATCTGGTCCTCGCGGTGCAGAACACCGTCGAGCCGAAGAACCTCGGTGCAGCCACCTCGACCGTGACCTTCTTCCGGTCGCTCGGTGGTGCGGCCGGCGTGTCGGTACTGGGCGCGGTGCTGTCGAACCACGTCACCGACCTCATCGGTCAGGGTCTGCGCGCCATCGGCATCACGCAGACCGGCTCCGGCGGCGGCGCGGGTCTGTCCAATCTCAACGAACTGCCGGCGCCCATCGCGGCGATCGTCCGCGGCGCCTACGGCGACGGAACGGCCCGGATCTTCCTCGTCTCGATGGCGATGGCCATCGTCGGCACGATCGCGGTCCTCTTCATCAAGGAGGTCGCGCTCAACACCCTCAGCGGCGAGGACCAGCGACGCGCCGCCGAGGCGGCAATCGCCTCCACCGACGAGGAGTTCGCCCAGGTCATCGCGGGCGAGACCTTCGGCGACACGGATGAGGGCGCGCTCGGACGCCGGGCCGTCATCGATCCCGTCGCGGAACCGCTCGACCGTAGGTCCTGACCCTCGTTGACGAACCGGACGGGCGCGGGTGATCCTTGGCCGGTGAATTCGGACCAGTCGCCCACCCCGGACAGCCACGCCCCGCTGCCGCGCTCCGCGGGCGCTGCCCCGCTGCCGCGCTCCGCGGACACTGCCCCGCTGCCGCTCGAGGGCATCACCGTCGTCGCCCTCGAGCAGGCCGTCGCCGCCCCCTTGGCCACCCGACACCTCGCCGATCTGGGCGCACGGGTGATCAAGGTGGAGCGCGTCGGCGAGGGGGACTTCGCCCGGCAGTACGACTCCGCGGTGCGCGGCGGGGCGGGTTCGCATTTCGTCTGGCTGAACCGGGGTAAGGAATCGGTCGAACTCGACCTCAAGAGCGACGCCGGCCGCGACGCGATCAAGACTCTGATCGCCGGGGCGGACGTCTTCCTGCAGAATCTCGCGCCCGGAGCCGCGGCCCGGCTCGGACTCGGCGCCGACGTCCTGCGCGCCGACCATCCCGAGCTGATCGTCATCGACATGTCCGGATACGGCGACGCCGGTCCGTACCGCGACCGCAAGGCCTACGACATGCTCGTGCAGGCCGAGACCGGCCTGATCTCGGTGACCGGCACCCCCGAGGACATGACCAAGACCGGCATCCCGTCCTCCGACATCGCCGCCGGCATGTACGCACTCACCTCGGTGCTCTCGGCACTGTTCCGCCGGGCGACCACCGGGGTCGGCGCGCGGGTGTCGGTGTCGATGTTCGACGCCACGGTCGAGTGGATGGGCCACCCCATGTACATGCGGCTCTACGGCGGCCGCCAGATCGCGCGGGTGGGCCTCGGCCACGCGGCGATCGTGCCGTACGACAAGTACCCCACGCAGGACGGGACCATCCTCATCGGCGTCCAGAACGACCGCGGCTGGGACACACTGACCCGCGTCGTGCTCGAGCGCCCCGATCTCGCCGAAGACGCTCGGTACAAGACCAACATCGAACGTGTCTCTCGCCGGGCGGAGGTCGACGCCATCATCGCCGCGGAGACCAAGCGGTTCACCACCGACGAACTCGACCGCCGGCTCGCCGACGCCGGAGTGCCCGCCGCCGAGATCCGCGACCTCGAGGCCGTGGTGGAGCATCCTCAACTCAGCGAACGCGACCGCTGGCGTGACGTCGACACCGAGGTCGGACCGATCAAGGCCGTGCTGCCGCCGATGACCTTCGACGACGTCGAGTTGGCGATGGGAGCCGTGCCCGCCCTCGGCGAACACACCGACGCGGTGCTCCGCGAGTTCGGCATCGGCACGGACGAGCAGCCCTGACGATCATCAGCTCGGCGTAGGATCGGCGGAGCGGACCTGCAGCCCTCGGGTCGCGCATTTCTCCTGCACGGATACGACGACCTCTCGGAGGCGATATGTCCGACGATTCGCTGTACACAACCCGGGACTCGGGTGCGCCGGCCGGGAGTGACGAACACTCTCTGACGGTGGGCGCCGGAGGACCGATCGTCCTGCACGATCACTATCTGATCGAGCAGATGGCCCAGTTCAACCGCGAACGAATCCCCGAACGACAGCCACATGCCAAGGGCAGCGGCGCATTCGGAACGTTCGAGACCACCGAGGACGTCTCGGCCTACACCAGCGCCGCGCTGTTCCAGCCCGGCGTCAAAACCGAGATGGTGGCACGGTTCTCGACCGTGGCCGGCGAACGGGGTAGCCCTGACACCTGGCGTGACCCGCGCGGTTTCGCGCTGAAGTTCTATACGTCCGAAGGCATCTACGACATGGTCGGCAACAACAGGCCGATCTTCTTCGTCAAGGACCCGATGAAGTTCCAGCACTTCATCCGTTCCCAGAAACGGCGCCAGGACAACAATCTTCGCGACCACGACATGCAGTGGGACTTCTGGACGCTCTCACCCGAGTCCGCACACCAGGTCACCTGGCTGATGGGCGACCGCGGCATCCCGAAGACGTGGCGCCACATGAACGGCTACAGCTCGCACACCTATCTGTGGGTCAACGCCGAGGGCGTGAAGCACTGGGTCAAATACCATTTCAAGTCCGACCAGGGCGTGGAACACCTGACGCAGCACGAGGCGGACCAGATGGCTGCCGCCGACACCGATTTCCACACCCGGGATCTCTTCGAGAACATCGATGCGGGCAACCACCCGAGCTGGACGCTCAAGGTCCAGCTCATGCCGTTCGACGACGCGGTGAGCTACCGCTTCAACCCGTTCGACCTGACCAAGGTGTGGCCGCACGGCGACTATCCGCTGATCGACGTCGGCAAGATGACGCTGCACACCAACCCGGTCGATCACCACACACAGATCGAGCAGGTCGCCTTCGAGCCCAACAACGTCGTGCCCGGCATCGGCTTCAGCCCCGACCGGATGCTGCTCGGACGGGTGTTCTCCTACGCCGACGCCCACCGGCACCGCCTCGGCGGCAACTACAAGCAGATCCCGGTGAACGCGCCGAAGAACGAGGTCCACTCGTACTCCAAGGACGGCGCGATGCGTATCCACAACGTGACCGACCCGGTCTACGCGCCGAACTCCAAGGGCGGCCCCTCTGCGCTGTATCCCGGTCAGGGAGAACCACAGTGGGCGGCCAACGGTGAGATCCTGCGGAGCGCCTACGTCGATCACCCCGAGGACGACGACTGGGGACAGGCCGGCACGATGGTCCGCGAGGTGTTCGACGACGACGCGCGAGAGCGTTTCGTCGACAACGTCGTCGGCCATCTCCTCAACGGTGTCTCCGAACCCGTGCTGCAGCGCGCGTTCGAGTACTGGAGCCGCGTCGATCCCGACATCGGTGCCCGCATCAAGTCCGGCGTGACCGAGAAGAAGGACGAGTCCGATCCCAAGAAGGACGATCAGGGCAACCCCGCCCGGTCGTCGATGCAGGAGAAGGCCAAGGCCGAAAAAGCCTGACCCTCAACGCGACCCCCGCTCCCTGAGGTGCGAGGAGCGACAGCACGACCCCCCGCCCCCTGAGGTGCGAGGAGCGACAGCACGACCCCCCGACCCCTGAGGTGCGAGGAGCGACAGCACGACCCCCCGCCCCTGAGGTGCGAGGAGCGACAGCACGACCCCCGCTCCCTGAGGTGCGAGGAGCGACAGCACGACCCCCCGCTCCCAGAGGTGCGAGGAGCGACAGCACGACCCCCCGCTCCCAGAGGTGCGAGGAGCGATAGCGACGAGCCTCGAAGGGCCTGGTGAGCCGAACTCGCCAGGCTCTTCGAGTTGCGGGAGACACCGCCGCTGGTCCGTCGCCGACTAGGCTCGACCCCGTGAGTGTGCGCGCAGGCATCATCGTGACCGGGACCGAGGTACTGACCGGGCGGATCACCGACCAGAACGGCCCGTGGCTGTCCGAGCAACTGCTCGAACTCGGCGTCGACGTCGCCCACATCACGATCTGCGGAGACCGGCCCGCCGACCTCACCGCGCAGCTGCGGTTCCTCGCCAACCAGCAGGTCGATCTCATCGTCACCAGTGGCGGCCTCGGCCCCACCGCCGACGATCTGACGGTGGCGACGGTCGCCGAGTTCTGCGGACGCGACGTCCACCTCGACCGGGCCCTCGAGAAACACATCGCCGGCGTCATCCGACGCTGGCGCCCCGACACCGTCGATCTCGACGAGGGCCCCACCCGCATCGGCATCCGTAAGCAGGCCTGTGTTCCCGCCGGCGCCACCGCGATTCCACCCACCGGCACGGCACCGGGCGTCGCCATCCCCGCGACAGCCGGAGACCAGCCTCTTCCCACGATCCTGATCCTTCCCGGCCCACCCGGCGAGCTGCAGGCGATGTGGCCGACCGCCATCGCCTCACCTGCGGTTGCCGACGTGCTGTCCCGCGCCGACGACCTTCAGCAGGAGACCATCCGGGCCTACGGCCTGCACGAGGCCGAACTCGCCGAGACGCTGCGTCGCGCAGAGGAATCGGTCGCCGGCTTCGACGCCCTCGAGATCACCACGTGCCTACGACGCGGGGAACTCGACATGGTCACCCGCTTCGCCGCCGACGACTCCGCAACCTACGGCGAGCTGCTGGCGTTCCTCACCGAACACCATGGGCGACAGATCTTCTCGACCGACGGCTCGACCATCGAGGATCAGCTGATCGCCACCCTCGACGGCCGGCTGATCGCCACCGCGGAATCCTGCACCGGCGGACTAATCGCGGCACGGCTGACCGATCGCCCCGGGTCCTCCGCCTACGTCATGGGCGGCGTCGTGTCGTACTCCAACGATGCGAAGTCCGATCTGATCGACGTCCCCGCCGAATTGATCGCCTCGCACGGCGCGGTCAGCGAAGAGGTCGCCGCCGCGATGGCCGAGGGAGCGCGCCGCCGCCTGAAGTCCGACGTCGCGGTCTCGACCACCGGCATCGCCGGGCCGGACGGCGGGACCGAGGCCAAGCCGGTCGGCACCGTCTGTTTCGGCGTCGCGATCGAGGGACGACCCACCTACACGATCACGCGACGCTTCCCCGGTGACCGGGAACGGGTCCGGTCCCTCACCACCACCGCCGCGTTGCACCTGGTCGTCGGACAGCTGAGAAGAGACTCCGACGCCAGTTGACCTCCCTTGTTGACTTGTCCCCTGCTACTGGTGGAGCGGCCCCTGTGTGGCGGTTGCTCGTCGTTTCGACGCGGTGGCTCGCTGGCGCTCGCTACCGGCTCAACGAGCGTGGTCACCTGGTGGTCGCACGGCTGAGAAGAGACCCCGCAGCCGGTTGAGCTGTCCCCCTGCCGGTTGAGCCCGTCGAAACCTACAGCGGCCCGGTCGGCAACTGCCGGCGGACGAGCTTGCCGGTGGGGTTGCGTGGTAGTTCCTCGACGAACACGACGTCCCGCGGCACCTTGTACCGGGCGAGGTGCGCCTTCACGTGGGCCTTGATGTCCTCCGGCGTCGGATTCGCATGCGGAGCGGAAACGATGAACGCCCGCAACCGTTTTCCGAACTCGTCGTCGTCCACGCCGATCACCGCGACGTCGTCGATGTCGGGGTGTTCGGCGAGCAGGTTCTCCACCTCGAGCGGGTAGACGTTCTCACCGCCGGAGACGATCATGTCGTCGTCGCGGCCGTCGATGTGCAGCAGGCCGTGCTCGTCGAACCGCGCCATGTCGCCGGTGGACATGTACCCGTCGATGACCTCCTTGTTCCGCCCGTCGGTGTATCCCTCGAAGGGCGCGCCGTTGCGGACGAAAAGCCTTCCGCGGATGTTGGTTCCGGAGATCCGTCGACCCTCGTCGTCGAACAGGGCGAGACGGCTCGTGACCGGCGCCCGGCCCACCGTGCCCGGGGCGAGCCGCAGTTCCTTCGGCTGCGCGACCGAGGCCACGGCCACCTCCGTCGACCCGTAGAGGTTGTAGAGGACGTCACCGAAGGTGTCCTGGACGGCTTCCGAAAGCGTTGGCGAGAGGGCCGATCCCGCGATCACGACGATTCGCAGTGCGGACGTGTCGTACTTCTTGATGACGTCGGGACCGAGGGCCACCATGCGGTGGAGCATCGTCGGCACCGCGACCAGGACCTCCGCCTTGTGCTCGGCGAGCGCGGCCAGGGTCTTCTCCGGGTCGAACCGTCGCATCACGACGGCCTTGTTGCCCAGAGCCGCCCCCACACCCCAGAGGGCGAACCCGGTGGAGTGGAAGATCGGCGAGACGATCACCATCGTGCCGCGCTGCGGGAACGGGATGCGGTCGAGCAGGAGTGCGCTGGAGAACGGCGACAACTTCGAGCGTTGCGCTCCTTTGGGCAGACCGGTCGTGCCGCTGGTGAGGATCACGAGTCCGGCCCACTCATCCGGTTCCGCGGGCGTGGACGTGTCCCCACCGTCGACGATGTCGTCGAGGGTTCGAACGCCCTCGGGGACCGGACGCTCACCGTCGACCCAGGTGACGATCCTGAGGGTATCGGCAGGGAGGGCATCGGCGAGGTCGGTGAACTCCTCGTCATAGAGCATCGCGACGATCTTCTCGCGTTCGGCGACCTCGACGAACTGGGTCTTGCCGAATCCGGTGTTCATCATCGCCAGCCGCAGAACGGCTTTGCCGGCGGCACTCATCGTGGTCAGCAGGCCTCGATGATCGCGGGCGATGACGCCGATCACCGAGCCCCGCTCGATGCCGGCGGCCAACAGATGGTTGGCCAGCGCGTTGGCGTTGGCGTTCAGTTCGCCGTAGGTCAGTTCGCCGCGTTCGTCGGCAACCGCACCCGCGTCCGGATACTCGTCCGCACCGTGCGCCACCACCGAGGCGCACGGTCCGATGATCTTCGCGCGCTTGACCGTTGTCAGGAGCTCCTTGGGCCGCGTGGGATCCAGCAGTCCCGAACGCTTGAGCACCTTGAACGCCCCGACGGCGTCCTGCACCTGTTCGACGGCAGTTCCCACCACACCGGTCACCGAGACCATGTCCACCCACCTTTCGCGGCCGGAGCCGCTGTCCGCGCCCACGGGGTCGGCTCGAGGGTGACGCAACGTTGGTCACGGGCGTCACCATGGCCGATGCAGGTGCCAGAGTAGGGCGCGGACTCCCCGCCAATGCCCGATTCGCCGAAATCAGCTGGGCCCCAGCAGCTGTCGTCGATACTGGGGGACGCCTCGGCGGCGGCCGGGTCGAACCGCGACGATCGGTTAACTCATTCGTTGCCAAATCGCGACAACTCTGACAACATCTGTCTCCAGATCGAGAGTGGAGGAACATTTTCAGTTTTCGACGGTTGACGACGATCGTCACCGCTGCGGTGGCATGCACGATGACAGCGACCTTGGGCGTCGCCGGGGTGGGCACGGCCGAGGCCGCGCCGTCGAAGAAGTACCCCGTGTCCTGGGACTTCCGGTCCGCGATCCCGAACGTGCTCAACCAGACGCTGGACGCCCACTGGTCTCCGCCGGGCGCCAACGACCCGTCGTGCAAGCTGACGAAGGAACGCCCCAACCCGGTGATCCTGCTGAACGCCACGGCCACCACGCAGTGGGCCTACAGTGCCGGCGCCCCCTATCTCGCCAACCGCGGGTACTGCGTCTACACGTTCAACTACGGCAACATCACGCCGATCCCCAGCTTCCCCATCCAGGGCCTCGCCGACATCGAGGGGTCGGCCCGCGAGATCTCGCGCAAGATCGATCAGATCATGCGCCGCACCGGCGCGAAGAAGGTCGACCTGGTCGGCTGGTCGCAGGGTGGCGGGCTGCTCCCGCACTACTACATCGACTTCCTCGGCGGCGACAAGAAGGTCGACAAGGTCATCGGCATCGCGCCCGGCAACCACGGCTCCACCGGCGACATGCTCACGTACGTGCGGTATTTCATCCCGCCGTTCGGACCGGTCGGCTACGACATCTTCAAGGCACTCTTCCCCGCCTTCGCCCAGCAGGCCCAGTACTCCGATCTCGTCCGGAAGGTCTACGGCAACGGCGACACCAAGCCGGGCCCGCACTACACGACGATCGTCACCAAATACGACGAGATCGCGACGCCGTTCACGAACGGCTTCCTCGAGGGCGACAACGTCACGAACATCCTTCTGCAGGACGACTGCCCGGTCGATCTGTCCGAACATCTGTCGATCAACTTCAGTGAGCGCACCTGGCGTCACGTGCGAAATGCGATGGCGTTCGCGACATCAAGGGGCAGAACCCCGACGGCTCGCGCTGGAGTTCGCTGAATCCCGAAGCATTCCACTGGGTTCACGCGATTCTGGCGCACGGGATCTACACCCAGCAGAAGGAACTCGGCCGGGGCTGGAAGCCGGGCTAGATCGAACAGTTCTATCTCGAGATGCGTCAGGTCGGCCACATGTACGGCGTCCGCGAGCAGGACATGCCCGAGGACTGGGAGACCTTCTGCATCTGGTTCGACGAGATGACCCGTACCAGGCTCGAGCGTTCGGACATGACCGATCGGGTCTTCGGTGTGGTGACGGCTCCCAAGCCGCCACCGCACATCCCGGTCCTACGGCATGCGATCGTGTGGAACACGACGGTGCGTCCCGTGGCCGGTCTGTCCTGTCCACGGTCACCGCAGGGCTCCTCACACCGGAACTCCGCGAACTGCTCGGCATCGACTGGGGCGCCGGCCGTCGCTTCCTGTTCCGCCTGATCTCGCTGCAGTCGAGGCTGATCATCCCGCGCCTGCCCAAGGCCATCCGCATGGTTCCTCACGCCCGGGCCGCCTACAGATAGGCGACAACCACACTGCATCCCGCACATCGACGAGAACGCTGTGCCCCCGCACACCGAGGCATGCGGGGCACAGTGTTTTCCGATCAGAAGGCGCGCAGGTTCTCCTTCAGGGTCGAGCCGGTGTACTCCTCGCGGATGAGGCCGCGACGACGCAGCTCCGGAGCCAGGCCGTCGGAGATCATGGCCAGGTTCATGCGGGTGGTGGGCAGGTAGAACAGGAAGCCGTCGCCGCCGGCCTCTTCCATGATCTCGCCCATCTTGTCCGCGATGGTGGACGGTGAGCCGATGAGGCCCATGTCCTTCACCTGGAAGCTGCTCGCGACGACCTCACGCAGCGTCTCGTCCTCGCGACCGCCGAACAGTCCGGCGATCGAAGTGTATTCGCCGTTCTGCTTGCTGAGGTCGATGTCGCCCACACGGGTATCGGGATCGATGGCACCGAAGTCGATGCGACCACCCGAGGTGTAGGACATGTTCCACAGGTTGTACTCGATGGCCTTGTCCGTCTTCCGGAACGCCTGGGCCGCTTCGTAAGCAGCCTGGGCTTCGGCATCGGTGGCCGCGATGGTCGGGGTCGCGATGAAGAGGATCTTGATGTCGTCGGGGTTGCGTCCGGCGGCAGCGGCTCGGGCACGGATGTTCTCGCGGTACGTCTTTGCGTCCGCGGCGTCCTTGACGATGGCGATCTGGGTGTCGTCGTAGTTGGCGGCGAGCACGCGACCGAGCTCCGAGCTGCCGGCCGAGCACACCGGCACGTCGCGCTGCGGACCCGGGATCGTGTTCAGCGGGCCACGGCACTTGAAGTACTTACCCACGAACTCGATCGGATTGACCTTGGTGTGGTCTGCGTAGACGCCGGCGTAGGGGTCGGCGATGACGGCGCCGTCCTCCCACGAGTTCTGCAATGCCTTGACGACGTCGATCCACTCCATCGCCATCTCGTAGCGCTCGTCGTGCTCGAGATGCCTTTCGTAACCGAAGTTCTGGGCGACGCGGTCGGTGACGCTGGTGACCACGTTCATGCCCACACGACCCTCGGTGAGGTGATCCAGCGTGGTGAAGGCGCGGGCAGCCAGGAACGGCGGGTACTGGATGGTCGAGACGGTCGGGATGATGCCGATGTGCTTGGTCTGCTGGGTCATCAGCGGGACCAGCGGCAGCGGATCGTTCTTGGGGGCCATGAAGCCGCGACGCAGTGAGGTCTCGGCGGAGTTCTTGTAGGAGTCCTCGACCATCGAGGTGTCCTCGATGAGGATGTAGTCGAACCCGGCACGCTCGAGGCTCCTGGCCATGTCGACGTGGATGTCGGGCTTCATCCAGTCCAGGTGGTTGGTGCCGGTCCACGGACCGTCGCCGTTCGTCGGGCTCCAGGGGTGAATGCCGAAGCCGTCTCCGAGGAACCAACCCATGTGGAACATTGCGATCTCCTGTCGTGAGAAATGGTTGTGTGATGTGTTGTCTGCCGGCCGGATCGGCCTGGCGAGTCAGCGGGTCAGGCCGCAGCTTCCATGGCCTGGTAGGCGCCGATGAGGGTCTGCGTGTAGTCGTTCGACGGCGCGTCGAGGATCGCCATCGTCTCGCCGGACTCGACGACCTTGCCGCGGTTCATCACCAGCAGGTCGTCGGTGATGAACGCGGTGGCCGGCAGGCCGTGCGAGATGAAGACCAGGCCGAGCGAATGCGTCTTCACGTAGCCCTTGAGCAGGTTCAGGACCACCGCCTGCGCGGACACGTCGAGCGCGCTCACCGCCTCGTCGCAGACGAGGATGTCCGGACCGACGACGAGTGCACGTGCGATCGAAAGCCGTTGCCGCTGACCGCCGGAGAGCTGGTGCGGAAACCGTTCGACGAGTTCGGGTGCGATACCGAGTTCGTCGATGATGGCGTCCACGGCGGCGTCCGCCGCCTTCTCGTCCAGCCCGCCGAGGATCTGCGCGGGGCGTCGGATCGCCTCGCGGACGACTCGACGCGGATCGAACGTCGTCGTGGTGTCCTGGGCCACGAGCTGCACCTTGCGGCGGTACTCGAGACGGCCGGGACGCCGCTCGAGCAGCCGGGAGAGATCGCGGCCGTCGACCAGGATCTGCCCCGACGTCGGCGCGGTGAGTCCGACGATCATCTTGCCGAGAGTGGACTTGCCGGAACCGCTTTCGCCGACGATACCGGTTGCGCGGCCACTCTCCAACTTGGTGGTCACACCGCCGACGGCGGTCACCTTTCGCCCGTACTGCTTGTGCACGTCGACGACCTCGATGATCGTGCTCATGCTGCGGTCTCCTCTCTCATCACCGTGTCGAGGGTCGGAAGGCGGTCCAGCTGAGCGGAACTCAGCGTGGGCATGCATTCCAGCAGTCCCCGCGTGTACGGGTGGGTGGCGTGATCGAGGTCCGCAGCCGCGATGGTCTCCACGACGTTGCCTGCCTGCATGACCAGAACCTTGTCGGCGAAGCGACGCGCCAGGGCGATGTCGTGGGTGATGAAGACCAGCGACGCCCCGTTCTGGAGTGTCAGGCTGGTCATCAGCTCCATCACCGATACCGCCAGCGATGCGTCGAGGGCGCTCGTCGGCTCGTCCGCGATGAGCAGTTCGGGCTCGGAGGCCAGCGCGATGGCCATCATGACGCGCTGACGCATACCTCCCGAGAGCTGCCCCGGCACCGACGACATCACCCGACGGGGTTCGACGATGCCGACCTGCTCCAGGCAGGCCTCGGCTGCCGCCGCACGGTCTTTCCGTGATCCGTACCTGCTCTTCGGTAGAACGGCCATCAGTTGGCTGCCCACCGACCAGATCGGATCGAGTGAGCTCATCGCATCTTGGAAGATCATCGAGATCCCCTGGCGCCGAGCCGGAATCTGCTGAGCCTTCTCTGCCAGCAGCGAGCGGCCCGACAGCGACAACGTCGCCGCCGACACCTCGCCCACACCCGGCGGGATGAACCCGCCGAGTGCGTTGGCGATGCTCGACTTCCCCGAGCCGGACTCGCCGACGATCGCGACCCGCTCGCGCCGCCCGATCGTGAACGAGGTCGGGTGGATCTTCTCCACCCCGCCGTAACGGATGGTCAGATCGGTGACCTCGAGGACCGGGCCGTTGCTCGTGACGTTGCTGCCCGTCATGTCGCTCTCTGCATCACCGACGGCCGCCGTGGTGTCCTCGGTCAGCGCGGTCATGGCTTCAGCACCGAGTAGTCGATCACGCTGTCGGTGCGGAAGACGTAGCCCTCGACACCGTTGGCAAATGCGTTGAGCGGCTGCACATAGCCGATGTACACGGTCGGCATCTGGTCCTGCAGGATTCGCTCGGCCTCATTCCACTTGCCCCATGCGGCCGGGGTGAGCGGCTCGCCGGAGGAATTGCCCGCTGCGACCGCATTGTTCAGCGGCGCGTAGTCGAAGTCCGGCCAGTTGATGGGAGAACCCGGGGTGTAGAACAGCGACAGCACGTAGGGCGGGGACTGCACAACCGCGTAGTCACGGCCCATCGACGCCTGGAAGGTCTTGTTGGCGAGCCCCTCCTGGAACACGGCCGAGTTCACCTCGTTGAGCGTGACCTCGAATCCGGCTGCACGAGCCGCGGTCTGGATCTGAACCGCGGTCTCCTTGAGGTCCGGGACGGCGTTGTTGACGGTCAGCTCGAAGTTGACGGGTGTGGTGATTCCGGCGTTGCGCAGGATCTCCAGCGACTTCGCCGGATCGGTGGTGTTGCTCTTCAGTCCGCTGCCGTTGTAGTCGGGAAGCGTGTCGTTGAGGATCGACGAGATCGGACCCAGCCGGCCCTTGTAGACGTCTTTCATGATCGCGTCGTACGGGACTGCGTAGGAGAACGCGCGGCGGACCTCGACGTTGTCGAACGGAGCCATGGTGGTGGTCAGCGGCACGTAGACATAGGCGTTGCTCGGCACGGTGAAGATCTGGGCGGCGTTCGCATCGCGCAGGGCGACCTGGTCTGCAGGACGCAGCTGGGTGGCGACAGATGCATCGCCGCTCTTGACGAGGTTCGACCGCTGGCCGGCGTCGGCGACGACGCGCTGGACGACGCGCTTGACCTCGGGCTCACCGAGGGCGTACCCGGGGTTGGCCTCGTAGACCATCTGCTGGCCGGGGGTGTAGCTGCTCAGCTTGTATGCCCCGAAGCCGAAGTCCGCGTTGGTCTTCGAGTACTCGACACCGTACGGGTCGTCCGCGGTGGCGTTCGCCGTCAGCACCTCGGAGTCATAGATGGCGTACGGGGTGTTGGCCAGCAGCGACAGCAGCGTGAAGCCGTGCGAAGGATCGGCGATGGAGATGGTGACGGTGGCGTCGTCGACCTTCTTGACCTGGTCGGGCGAGGTGATCACCGGGGCACTGACGAACGACACGATGCTGGTGTCGACCTCGAACTTGCGCTTGAACGAAAAGATCACGTCGTCGGCGTCGAGGGCGTTACCCGCGGCGCTCTTGGCCTCGGTGTTGAGGTGGAAGGTGTAGACCTTGCCATCGGGGCTCACCTCATAGCTCTTGGCCAGCACCGGCTCGAACTTGAAGAGTTCCTGGTGTGCCGAGAGCCCGTCCGATCCCGCGATGTACGGGTTGCGGATGAGTGTGGCGCCGGTGTTCAGGAAGAACTCCGCGGCCTCGTAACCGGTTGCGCTCGTCTCGTAGCTGAAGCTCGGGGGCTGGGCCGCGGTCACGATGACCACGCCGCCCTCGGCGGAATTGTTCGACGACCCGCCACCGCACGCACTGAGTGTGAGTGCGACGGCGAGGGCGAGCGCGGTTCCGCTCACCATGGTGGACAGACGTTTCATGAGATCGATGACTCCGTTCTGGGAAGGGTTGTGAGAGTGACGATTGCGCCGGGATCAGATGCCGCGACGGCGTGAGATGAAGGTGGTGACCCGGGAAGCCGCCCACACCGAGTAGGCGAGGGCCAGCACCGGGAACAGGGCGGGCCACCAGCGTCCGACCGCGGCGTCCGCCGCTCCGTCGGCGAGCATGTTGCCCCATTCCGCCGTCGGCAGCGGGATACCGACGCCGAGGAAGCCGAGGCCGGCGCAGAAGATGATCCCCATTCCGAAGATCGCCGACGCGTTCTCCAGGACCGGAGCACACGAGTTCGGGATCACGTGGCGCATCAGGATGCGGAACTCCGATTCGCCACTCATCCGCGCAGCGGTCACGAAGCCGTCGTTCCGCGTCCGCAGCACCTCGGTTCGCATCAGCCTGCCCTGGAATGGCATGAGCACCAACGCGAGTGCCAATGCGATGACCACCGGGTTGCGGCCGAAGAAGGAGACGATGACCAAGCCGCCGATCATCACCGGCATCGCCTGGACCAGATCGATGGTGCGTCCGAGCGTCGCCGCGATCGCGCCGAGTAGCCCGCCCTTCGAGCCGTACATGCCGGCGATCGATCCGATGGCGATGCCCACGGCCGTAGCGAGGACCGTCACGCCGATGGCGATGAGGATGTCGAGACGGAACGCGGTGAGTGTCCTGGAGAGCACGTCGAATCCGTTGGAGTCGGTGCCGAACCAGTGGTCGCCCGACGGCGCGGTCGACGGGGTGCCGACCACCTCGGTGGCCGACTGCGGCGCCAGCATCGGCCCGAACACCGCGAGAAGCAGCAGGAGAGCGAACGGGATGAGAGCCGTGTAGTCGCGAAGCCCGGCCGTCTTGCCGGAACTCCGCAGCGTATCGGGGCATTCCGTCATCGTGGAAAGGGGTGCCATGACCATGTCAGACCTCCTGGTTTCGCGAGTCGCGGCGACGGGGATCGAGAAGACCGGTGGCCACCTCGGTGAGGAAGCAGACGATCAGACACAGGGCGGCGATGACGACCAGGAATGACCGGAGGGCGAACACATCCGACGAGCGGACCGCGTCGACCGCGTACTGACCCAGACCGCCGAGACCGAACAGTGATTCGAGGACGACCGCGCCGCCGAGGAGCAGGCCGAAGATCATGCCGAGCATCGCGACCGCCGAAGGCAGTGCCCTGCGGTAGATGCTCAGGATCACCACCCGTCGCGGAGCGCCCGAGGCGATCCGGAAACGCGTTGCCGAGCTGTCGATCTCGGTGTCGAGTGCCAGCACCAACGACTTCACCAGGATCGCCGAGTGCGACACGGTCATCACCGCCACCGGCAGGATCAGGTGCGCGATGTAGGAGTTGGCCGCAGCGGTGTCTCCCGCGATGAAGGCGTCGAGGACCGGGAATCCGGTGACCTCCGCCGGCGGCATGAGAATCGGGTCGAGTCGTCCGGACGGGGCCGGGACCCAGGCCAAGGTGGCGAAGAAGACGAACAGGAACAGGATGCCGACGACGTACTCGGGGATCGCGCCTGCCGAACTCGCGTAGGAGCGAAGCACTTTGGAGAACCGATTGGTCGGTCGGGTCACGATCAGGTAGGACATCGGCAGGCTGATCAGACAGGCGAAGAACAGTCCGGCACCGATGAGTTCCAAGGTCGCGGGCACCCGGGTGGCCATGTCCTCGACGACCGGGCGGCCGGTGGCGATCGAGCTGCCGAGATCGAGACTGAACAACGAGGTCAGATACGCCCAGAACTGTGAAGCCAGAGAACCGTTGAGGCCGTATGCCTCTCGAGCCTGTTCGAGCGCAGCACCGGACAGTCGACCACCTGATGCCGACACCAGCGGATCGCCGGGGATCAGTTGGACGAGGAAGAATGCGACGATCACGAAGATCAGGAAGTTGACGATTCCCCGACCCGCCGCACGCCCGATCCAGGCCCATTCGGAAATACGCGACCACAACGCCCCGGCTGCGGACCCCTTCGTCCCGGCACTGCCGCCACCGGCGGTTGTCGTCGCGCGTCGTGAATCGACAGCGCCCGGGTCGACGATGCCCGGGTCGACGCTGATATCGACGGTCACTCGATCTCCCATCTAGGACTTGATCTGTTGGGTCTCGATCTGTTGAGTGCCGATCCTGTGGTCGGTTTGTTTCGAAACCCGCGTCTTGGCGTGACTGATCAATTGCGCGGGTTCACATTCGTGATCATCGGCGCGTAGCCGCAGGTCAACGGGCCGTTCGGCATCGACGAGATCTTTTTTGCGCCGAATGTGACGCGCACAACTTGCCCGCGCTGATCTTCGCAAGAGTCCTTAGACTCAGTACCCATCGGCAGTTCAACCCCCGCTGTTGGAAGATCGGAAGTCATACCCATGACGACACCACCCCCGTTCCACCCCCGCTCGCGCGGCGGCTCCGCGCGTGGGCGTCAGGTGTCCTCCCGGCGCGTCCGAGACCTCATCCTCGCCTCGATTCGCAACGGCACCATCGACATCGACGCGCAACTGGTCGAAGAAGACCTCATGATCATGTTCAACTCGAGCCGCGGCTCGGTGCGCGCTGCCCTGAACGAGCTGAGTGAGACCGGCGTCGTCATCCGCCGGCCTCGTGTCGGTACGCGAGTCAATCGCCGGGATCTCGGTGTCGCACTGGACGATATCTCCGCGACCGGCGGCGAGTTGGTTCACATCCAGGTGACCGACCAGTGCATCGTGCCGACCTTCCCGCTCATCCGCGAACGTCTACAGATCGACGACGACGTCGTCCGTCTCGTCGAGAACTCCTTCATCGCGAACGACGAGATCATCGGGATGCGCAGCGCCTATTTCTCTCCGCGTTTCAACGCCGACCCGAATGACCTTCGGGACAAGCCGATGTCGATGGCACGGACACTCGCCGAGTTCTTCGGGGTCGCACCGGGCGGCGCCTCGGTCTCCATCGGCGCCGAACGTGCCGACGAGAGAACCGCCCGCCTGCTCGACGTCCGTCCCGGCGAGACGCTGCTCTCGCGCGAGATCCTCTACACCACCGCCGACGGCACGCCGGTGGAGATCGTCTTCGACCGCTTCCGGGCGGACCGAATCCGCTTCGAATCACAGATCGACAACTCCGACGTGACGTGGTGCGCCGAGCCGGAACAGGCTCCTGCGCCGGAAGAATCGTTGTGCACCAATGAGATTTCGCAGGAGTCGGACCCGGAAGGACCGGTTCGCCTCGCGCAACCTGGGTGAAATAATCGGTTGACCATTCGGCAATGTCGCCCGCGCACTCTGCAGGAGAACGCATCTCGCGACATTCGAAGGGAGCATCGTGATCGTTTCCGTTGTGGCAGGCAATCCGAAGCCTGCATCGAGAACGCTGTCGGCGGCGAGCCTGCTGGCGTCGACCCTCACCGGCAAGGAGCCCGACCATGTCGTCGACGTGGTCGACCTGGGCGCGGGTCTGCTCGGCTGGGGTGACTCCGCGGTGGCGGCCGCCGTCGAGACCGTCGCCAACAGCGACCTCGTGGTCTTTGGGTCACCAACCTTCAAGGCCACCTACACCGGGCTACTGAAGCTCTTCCTCGACCAGTTCTCGACGAGTGACGGCCTCCAGGACGTCACCGCCATCCCGCTGATGCTGGGTGCCGGCCCCGCGCACTTCATGGCACCCGACCTGCTCCTGAAGCCGGTTCTCGTCGAACTCGGCGCAACCGTTCCGGCGGCCGGCCTCTACGTCGTCGACAAACTCTACGACGATGCAGAGGCGTTCCAGCCCTGGATCGATCGCTGGGGCTCGGTCGTGCTGGCCTCGGCAAACGTCACGGTCTCGGCGGGTGACCGATGAGCACGAACGTGGTACCGACCACCGATCTGGACAGTGCTGAACTGCGAAAGGCGTTCGGCGCCTTCCCCACCGGTGTCGTGGCACTGGCCGGGATATCGGACACCGAGCCGACCGTCATCGTCGCCTCGTCCTTCGCCGTCGGTGTCTCCCAGGAGCCACCCCTGGTGATGTTCGCCGTGCAACAGAGTTCGACCACCTGGCCGATGCTGCGCAACCTGCCCAGCCTCGGTGTCTCGGTTCTGGGCGAAAGCCACACCGACGTGATCCGGCAGCTGTCCTCCAAGGACAAGACACAGCGCTTCGCCGGGGTCGGCACGACCGTGCTGCCCAGCGGGGCGCTGCTCCTCGACGACGCGCCGGTCCATTTCGAGTGCGCCATCGAGAGTTCGCACACCGCAGGCGATCACCAGATCGTCGTGCTGCGGGTGACCGGTCTCGCAAACGATCATTCCAAGCAGCCGATCGTCTTCCACCGCTCGGCATTCGCCCGGCTCAGCGCCTGATCCCCCACTGCGCGGCGACCCTCGGTGCGCGCCGCGCAGTGGGTCCGCCGACATCGTTGCCGCGTCGAACCATCCTGTACACCGCCCACGCACGAGCGCATACTGGCACGCAAGCCGGGGAAGAGGTCCACCCGAGGAGCCCGCCATGGCATTTCTGCCGATCCCACGTTCAGACAGGAAGGTCGACCTGACCGGCAAGGTCGCGTTGATCACCGGCGCGGGCAACGGGATCGGCAAAGAGACCGCCCTGCGTCTCGCCGGAGCGGGCGCGCGGCTGATCCTCGTCGACATCGACCGATCCGCCGTCGACGACGTGGCCGCGACGATCGGCACCCGCGCGAACGGGTACGTCGCCGACGTGACCGACTATGCCGCGCTCGACGCCGCCGTCCGGGCCGGTATCGAGCGATTCGGCGGTATCGACATCGTGGTGGCCAACGCCGGTGTCGGAACATACGGTTCGTTCCGGAACATGGCCCCCGAGACCTTCCGGCGCGGTATCGACATCAACGTGAACGGCGTCTTCTTCACCGTGCGGGCCGCCCTCCCCTCGATCATCGAACGTCGGGGGTACCTACTGCTGGTATCCTCGATGGCCGCATTCCTACCCGGCCCCGGCATGGGACCCTATGCACCCGGCAAGGCCGCTGTCGATCATCTGGCGACGTCGTTGCGCGCCGAGGTCGGGCGCCTCGGAGTCGCCGTCGGTTCGGCACACATGAGCTGGATCGACACCCCGCTCATCCGCGACATCCAGTCTGATCTGTCCGTGTTCGACGATTACCTCAAGAAGCTCGGTCCGCCCCTGGACGAGATAGTCGGTGTCGACGTGTGTGCCGACGCTTTTGTCCGTGGCATCGCGCGACGACAGCGCCGCATCTACGTCCCCGGCTGGGTCGCCGTCGCCGCATGGTGCAAGCACTTGCTCTCCACCCGTCTCGGCGACCGGTTGTTCGGACCCGAACTCGACGACTTCCTCGAGAAGACCGACGCCGTTGTTGCAGAGCAACATCGGGCCAGCAGTGGGCGCAACGTCACGACGGCGAACATGCCCACCGTCGCCGAGACCGGTCGATGACATCTGTCGCGACCTCCTTGATCACAGAGTGATTCACACGGGGTCGGGCTTCAGCCGGCCGTCGCGAGTGTCGTTGCCAGCGCGGAATCCAGCGCCGTGCAGAACCAGTCCACGTCGGAGTCGGAGAACACCAGCGGCGGGCGGATCTTCAGGACGTTTCCGTGCTCGCCGCAGACGGATATGAGGACGTGCGCGTCCCGCATGGCCTCCACGATCGCACGGGCACGCCCGCGATCGGGAGCGGCGTCGGCGGTCACGATCTCCACCCCGATGTACAACCCGGCTCCCCGGATGTCGCCGACGGCAGGGTGATCGGCCGCGATACGCGTGATCCCCTCGCGGAGCCGAGCACCGATGCGGGTCACCTGCGCAGGCAGATCCTCGCTCTCGATCACGTCCAGCACCGCGGCCGCCGCAGCCATCGACACCGGGCTGCCCCCGAACGTGTTGAAGTACGGCTGCGTCGTCGCGAACCGTTCCAGCACGTCGGGACGGGCTGCCATCGCGGACACCGGCAGCCCGTTGCCCATGGGTTTGCCCATCGTGACGATGTCGGGCCGCACTCCGTGGCGGTCGAAACCCCACATGGCGTCGCCGGTCCGGCCGAAGCCCGGTTGCACCTCGTCGGCGATGAACACCGCCCCGACCGCGCGCGCCGCGGCGACGGCGGGGCCGAGGACATCGGGGTCGGCGAAGATGCCGTCCGAGGAGAAGATCGTGTCGACGATGAGGCAGCTGACGCCGAACCCCGCGCGCTGTAGGTCGTCGGCCGCTCGCCGTACATGCTCGGCGAAGGTCTCAGCGGTCGAACCCGCCGAACGAGGGTCGGGCGGCGGCACCGTGCGGACCTGCGGACCGAGGACCGGCGCTCCACCGTTCGACGGCGAGATCGCGGTCACCGCATGTGTATTGCCGTGATAGGCCTCGGTCGTCACGATGACCCCGGAGGCTCCCGTGTGGGCCGACGCGACACGCAGGGCCAGATCGTTCGCCTCGGACCCGGTGCACGCGTACATCACCTGGTCGATCCCCGGTCCGAGCGTGGCCAGCAGACGCCCGGAGTAGTCGACGATGCCGTCGTGGAGGTAACGGGTGTGGGTGTTGATCGACGTCATCTGCCGCATCACGGCGTCGACGACATGCGGATGACAGTGTCCGACGCTGGCCACGTTGTTGTAGGCATCGAGGTAGCGGGTGCCGTCGGCGTCGAAGAGATGGCTCCCCTCGCCCCGCACGAGATGTACCGGATTACGGTAGAACAGCCGATACGCCGGCCCCAGCATCCGTTCGCGCGCCTCGATGATCCCGTCCCCATGGCGTCCCACCGAGCCACCGGTGTAGCTGTTGGAGTCCATGATGTTGGAGAAGCTCACGTGGGATCGTCCTAGCTGTAGTGATGATGCGGAGAGAGCCACCCGGCATTTTGGTCTGCTCGGCCCGGTCGGTGTGGCCGACTCGAGGACGCGCGTGAGGCACAGGCGTGAGGTCGGCTGACCCGTGTTCCTCTTTCCTACGCCGCAAATCATTGGCGGGCAACACGAACAGGAGTAAACAGGGGAGATTGTTTCCGCTGCGTTTCCTACTCCGCGCCGATCGCTACGGCCACGTTAAACATCGCCTTTTGGTCTGCTCACGGATACCACTTCGGGCGACACTGTTCCGGTGCCCGGACTACCCCCAGACCACCGCGCGTTCGCGCTGGAGGCCCTGCCTCGCTACGGATTCGCGACGTCCGCCTCGCTGCGTCTGTTGAGTCTGTCGGAGAACGCCACCTATCTCGCCGAAGACGCGGCACGACAACTCGTCCTGCGCGTGCACCGTCCCGGCTATCACCCCATCGAGGCAATCCGCTCCGAACTCCGCTGGATGGCGGCCCTGGGAACCGAGACACCGGTGTCCACCCCCACCCCGGTCGCCGCCGTCGACGGTGCCGAGGTCGTCGGCGTGACCGTGGACGGCCGGACCCTGCTGATCGACGCCGTCACGGTCATACCCGGGTGCACCGCCGAAGAGTCCCCCGCTGTCATCGATTTCGCGACCATCGGCTCGATCACCGCACATCTCCACGAGCACAGCACCAGGTGGCGCGCACCTGCCGACTTCGTCAGGTTCACCTGGGACGTCGACGCCATACTCGGCCCGCACGCCCGGTGGGGACAGTGGCGCGAGGCTCGCGGCCTGTCCTCCGAGGACTGCGCCGACATCGACCGTGCCGTCCGGGTCATCACCGACCGACTCGCCGAATTCGGCACCGGGCCGGACCGATTCGGTCTCGTGCACGCCGATCTGCGTCTGGCCAATCTGATGGTCGATCCGAGCTCGGACCTCCCGGCGATCACCGTGATCGACTTCGACGACTGCGGTTGGTCGTGGCACCTCACCGATCTCGGTTCCGCTGTCTCGTGGATCGAGGACAAAACCGAGACCGAGAACCTCATCGATGAGTGGTTGCGCGGGTACACCGCGGTGCGGCCGCTGCCGGATGACCATCTCGCGCTGATCCCAACCTTCGTATTGTTGCGCCGAATCCATCTGACCGCATGGGTGGCATCGCACTCCGACGCCGACGCCGCACTCGGTATCGCCGACGACTTCGTTCCCGGCACAGCATCTCTCGCCCGCAGGTACCTCGACGATCCGTCGTGGCTACGTCGTGTCACCGCCCGAACCTCCGCGGCCTGACACGACTGCCTCATGCCGATCCCCGCCGTCACGCACATCCACAGGAGCATCATGACCATGTTCAGCCTGGCCGACCGATCGGTGATCGTCACCGGCGGCACCAAGGGGATCGGACGCGGCATCGCCGGGGTCTTCGCGCGCGCGGGTGCCGACGTTGCGATCGCGGCGCGATCATCGGACGAGATCGATTCGGCTGTCGCAGAACTCAGCGGTGTGGGCGACGGCAGGATCATCGGGGTCGTGACCGACGTCAGCAACCGGTCGTCGTGCGACGAGATGGCGCGTACGGTCCTGGAGGCCTTCGGGGCGATCGACGTCGTCTGCGCCAACGCCGGCATCTTCCCCGAGGCATCGCTGGAGACGATGACCGATGCGCAGCTCAGTCAGGTCCTCGACGTGAACGTGAAGGGCACGGTGTTCACCGTGCAGGCCTGCGTGTCCTCGCTCACCGAGTCGGGCAGTGGCCGGGTGATCATCACCTCGTCGATCACGGGCCCGATCACCGGGTTCCCCAACTGGTCGCACTACGGCGCGTCGAAGGCCGCTCAGTTGGGTTTCATGCGCACGGCCGCAGTCGAACTCGCCGCCCAGGGCGTCACCGTCAACGCGATCATGCCCGGGAACGTCCTGACCGAGGGCCTCGTCGAGATGGGCGAGGACTACATCGCGGGCATGACCCGGGCCATTCCGATGAAGGCCCTGGGCACCCCCGAGGACATCGGTCATCTCGCCGCGTTCCTCGCCACCCGCGAGGCCGGTTACATCACCGGGCAGGCGATCGCCGTCGACGGGGGCCAGGTGCTCCCCGAGTCACCCGACGCCATCCCCGCCTGAGACATCGCGACACCCGGATGGGGGAGACCACCGGCGGCCCGGTCGCCGAGGACGTGCGCCGCCGCATCCTCGCGATGCTCGCCCAGGGAACCCTGATTCCGGGCGCGAGGCTGGGCACCGAGCGCGACATGGCCGAGATGTTCTCGGTGTCGAGATCGACGCTGCGCAGCGCACTGCTCCCACTCAGCCGGGCAGGCATCCTGGAACGCCGGACCGGCCGGGGCGGTGGCACATTCATCCGCGCCGATGTCGTCGAACGCCATGCGGCCGAATCTGCCGGCCTCCCCGCGTTGTTGGCGGAGTCCGGACATGCCAGCGCGACGCGGGTGGTCGGTGCGGAACGTCGTCCGGCGACCCCGATCGAGGCGCGGGCCCTCGAGATCACGGACGGTGCAGAAGTGTTCGCGGTCCGCCGGATCCGACTCGCCGATGGTGCGCCGCTGTCGGTCGACCTGGCCTGTTTCCCCGTGGAACTGGTTCCCGGTCTCCTGGAACATCCCCTGGACGGGTCGCTCTACGAACTGCTGCGCACACGGTACGGACTGGTCGCCACCCGGACCACCGAGATCATCGAGGTCGGCGCGGCCAGCGGAAGTGAAGCCGGCTGGCTCGAAATCGGCGTCCGACGACCACTTCTCGCCATCACGCGGTTGTCGCGCGACGACTCCGGCACACCTTTCGAGTACTCCTTCGACCTGTTTCGGTCGGACCGTGTTCGCCTCATCTCGACCTCGGGTGTATCCCGCGAGGTCAGGGGGACCTAGTTCGCGCGCGAACCCACCGAGAAGTCACCCGTATGGCTCATGTCGAACCCGCTACCGGACATGGTGCCCAGCAGGTGCCCGAGGCGCCGGCGCTTCGCGTCGAGGTAGCGCACGTTCGCCGGCATGACACCCACGATCAGCGGAACACGCTGGGCCACCTCTATCCCGGAGTCGGTCAATCCGCGGACCTTGTCGGGGTTGTTGGTCATCACGCGTGCGCGCTCGATCCCGAGGTCGGCCAGGATTGCCGCTGCCGCACCGTATTCGCGTCCGTCGACGGGTTCGTCGAGTTCGAGATTCGCCTCGACCGTGTCGAGGCCCTGATCCTGCAGTCGGTAGGCGGCCAGTTTCTGGAGCAGCCCGATCCCGCGACCCTCGTGTCCACGCAGGTAGACGACGACACCACCGTCGTAACTGATGCGTTCGATCGCCGCGTCGAGCTGGGGTCCGCATTCGCAGCGCTGTGACGAGAACGCCTCTCCGGTGAGGCATTCGGAGTGCACGCGCACCAGCGGGGCGCGCTGGTCCAGCCCCTCTCCGGTGATCCCCGCGCTCACGAGCGCGACGTGTTCGGCACCGGTCTCGGCGTCGCGGTAGCCGATCGCCCGGAGCTCGCCGGTCGGGGTCGGCAGGACCGTCTCCGCCCCGCGGCGCACCCGGGGAACCACCGACCAGCGGTCCGCGTCGTGGACGCGACGGTAGTTGACCAACTCCTCGATGGTGAGCACCGGGAGTCCCATGCGCGACCCCATCGCGGCGACCTGCGGGTAGCGCATCATCGAACCGTCGTCGGCGACGAGTTCGGCGATCACGCCGACCGGGGCGACGTCGGCCAGCGTGCACAGATCGACGGCGGCCTCGGTGTGACCGGGGCGCTCGAGCACCCCACCCGGCCGGGCACGAAGGGGTAGTACGTGCCCGGGCCGGGTGAAGTCTCGGGGGCCGGATGCGGCCCCGGCCAGCATGCGCAGCGTGAGCGCACGGTCGGCGGCAGAGATGCCGGTCGTGACTCCTTCGGCCGCGTCCACGGTCACCGTGTACGCCGTCGCCTTGGGGTCCTCGTTGTTGGTCACCATCGACGGCAGTTCGAGCATGTCCGCACGCTCACCGGCCATCGGCGCACATAGCAGGCCGGAGGTGTTGCGCACGGTCCACGCGGTCCACTCGGTGCTGACACGGTCGGCGGCCAGGATGACGTCGCCCTCGTTCTCGCGGTCCGCGGCGTCGGTCACCAGGACCGGCCGGCCCGCGCGCAGGGCATCGATTGCGTTCTCGATGGCGCTCATCAGCTCTCCTCGACGTCGACGAAGCATGGTCGTCGTGGTCTCCCACGACCTGTGCACCATTCGACACCGCGTCCGTGACGGCACGGAAACCCGCCCGTGGCCGGAGAGTTTCGCCGCCTGCGCTTTATGAAAGTGCAGCTCATCGGCGATCGGGGGTCGAAATACGCCGCTTGATGGACGCGGAGACGGCATTTCCGCCGATCTCGGAGCAGGCCCCGGCTTCCCCACCGCCGACTTCGGCATACTGTTCGACAACACGTCCAGCACAGCTGGACACCCGTGAACCTGGAGGTCTCCGTGGCCAGTGGTCTCGTCGCCTTGCTCGACGACATTGCGACGCTCACCCGTGCCGCAGCCGCGTCACTCGACGACATCGGTGCGGCCGCAGGCAAGGCGAGCGTGAAAGCCGCCGGCGTCGTCGTCGACGACACCGCGGTGACGCCGCGCTACGTCGACGGGTTCACCCCTGACCGCGAGCTGCCCATCGTCCGGAAGATCGCCGTCGGCTCGATCCGCAACAAGCTCCTGATCATCCTGCCCGTCGCGATGATCCTCAGCCAGTTCCTTCCCCAGGCCCTGCCGTATCTGCTGATCGCCGGTGGTCTGTTCCTCTGCTACGAGGGCGCGGAGAAGGTCTACGAGGCGATCGCCGGAGGCCACCACGAGGAGGCGTCGGGCCCTGCGCAGGGCGATCCCGAGTTCGAGAAGACCATGGTCAACGGCGCGATCCGCACCGACCTCATCCTCTCGGCCGAGATCATGGTGATCTCGTTGTCCTCGGTCGAGGACGAACCGTTCTGGACACGTCTGGCCGTGTTGATCGTCGTCGCCTTCCTGATCACCGCGCTGGTCTACGGCGTGGTCGCGATCATCGTGAAGATGGACGACGTGGGGCTTGCGCTCGCGCAACGGGAGTCGACGTTCAGTCAGAAGATCGGCCGCGGCCTGGTCACCGCGATGCCCAAGATAATGGCGACGCTCACCGTGGTCGGCATCGCCGCGATGCTGTGGGTCGGCGGCCACATCCTCATCGTCAACGTCGGTGAGGCCGGGTTCCACTGGCCCGCCGATCAGCTGCACCACATCGAGCACTGGTTCGGCGACCTGGTGCACGGTGGCTTCGGCGGCGTGCTGTCCTGGACCGCCGGGACCGTGGTGTCCGCCCTCGTCGGCCTCGTCGTTGGCGCGATCGTCGTCGCCATCCTGCACGTCATCCCCAAGCGGAAGAAGAAGGACTCAGCCCCGGCGGCTGGTTGAGTAAGCGACGAGGCCCCACACCCACCCCGGTGATCACCCCACCCGACGCACCGGGCACCCTCGGAACCTGTGAGCACATGGGAACTGTTCGCCGTCCTGCTGGCCGGTGTGGGTGCGGGCGCCATCAATGCGGTCGTCGGTAGCGGCACCCTCATCACGTTCCCGACGCTCGTCGCATTCGGCGTCCCGCCGGTGAGTGCGACGATCTCCAACGCCATCGGTCTCGTCGCGGGCGGCGTGTCCGGAACCTGGGGTTACCGCCGTGAACTCGAGGGACAGTGGCCGCAGCTGCGGTGGCAGATACCGGCGTCGTTCGCCGGCGCGATCGTTGGGTGCTGGTTGCTGCTGCATCTGCCGGAGACGGTGTTCGAGGCGGTCGTGCCGGTTCTCCTGATCGCCGCCCTGATCCTCGTGGTGGCGCAGCCGTGGATTCAGAAGTGGGTCGGCCGCCGCTCCACCGCGCCGACGAACCTCGGAACGCCTCGCCTGACCGCACCGCGTATCGCCGCGATGATTGCCGGGACGTTCGCCGTCGGCATCTACGGCGGCTACTTCACGGCCGCGCAGGGGATCATGCTCATGGCGGTCCTCGGCGTCGTCGTCCCCGACCACCTGCAGCGGATGAACGCCGCCAAGAACCTGCTGTCCCTGGTCGTGAACGTGGTGGCCGCGGTCACCTACACGCTGGTCGCCTTCGACCGGATCGACTGGACGGCGGCCGCACTCATCGCCGCCGGTTCGCTCCTCGGTGGCGTCATCGGGGCTCGATACGGACGACGACTCTCACCCCGCGCACTCCGCGGGGTGATCGTCGTCGTCGGTCTGATCGGGCTGTGGCGACTGTTGGCGTGATTTCGACGGAGCTCAACCAGCAGAGACACACCGCTCAACCAGCAGAGACACACCGCTCAATTAGCAAGGCACGCCGCTCAACCAGCGGGCTACACCAGACGATCGCCGGTCGACGGGTCGAACAGATGGACGGCCTTGTCGGCCTGGCGCAGCCGGATGCCGTCACCGCGCTTGGCCGGTGACCGCTCGGCGGACCGCGCGACCATCACCATCGGTTCGCCGTCCAGGTTCCGTACCGACTGGTCGGCGAGGTTGGCGTAGATGTAGGTCTCGCTGCCGAGTTCCTCGAGCAGCGCGACCTCGGCGTCGAGCCCGGTGTCGCCGCCGGCGAGCGCCAGATGTTCCGGACGGATGCCGACGATCACCGAGTCGAGGCCGGAACGACGCAGTGCCGCCTCGGATTCGGCGTCGATGTCCACGGCGCCACCGGAGACGGTGATGGTGCCGTCGACGACGGGTGCGGTGAAGAGGTTCATCCCGGGCGAGCCGATGAACCCGGCGACGAAGGCGTTGACCGGCTTGTCGTAGAGGCCGGTCGGGGTCGAGAACTGCTGCAGCTGACCGTTCTTGAGGACCGCGACCCGGTCGCCCATGGTCATGGCCTCGACCTGGTCGTGGGTGACGTAGACCGTGGTGGTGCCGAGCCGACGCTGCAGGGCGGCGATCTGCGTGCGGGTCTGGACGCGCAGCTTTGCGTCGAGGTTGGACAGCGGCTCGTCCATGCAGAACACCTGCGGTTCGCGCACGATCGCGCGACCCATGGCCACCCTCTGGCGCTGACCTCCGGAGAGCTTGGCCGGCTTGCGGTCGAGGAAGTCGGTGAGGTCGAGCAGCTTGGCGGCCTCGGCGACCTTGCGCTTGCGTTCTTCGGTGGGCACGCCACGCATCTTGAGCGCGAATCCCATGTTCTCCCCGACGGTCTTGTTCGGGTACAGCGCGTAGTTCTGGAAGACCATCGCGATGTCGCGGTCCTTGGGTGCGACCCCGACCATGTTGTCGCCGCCGATGCGGATCTGTCCGGAGTCGATGTCCTCGAGTCCGGCGAGCATGCGCAGCGCCGTGGACTTACCCGAACCCGACGGTCCGACGAGGACGACGAACTCGCCGTCGTTGATGTCGAGGTCGAGGGAGTCGACAGCCAGCTTGTCCGCGCCCGGGTAGACGCAGCAGGCCTTGTCGTAGGTGATGGAAGCCATGATGTTCTCCGGTTCTGTCTCAGAGGTTTTCGAGTCGGTGGGTGTGGGCGGCGATCATTTGATGGCTCCAAACGAAAGGCCGCGGACCAGCTTGTTCTGGGCGATCCAGCCGCAGATGACGACCGGTAGTGCGGCGAGGACCGACGCTGCCGACAGCTGCGCCCAGTAGAGGCCCTGCCCGGACATGAAGCCGGTCAGGAACACCGGCATGGTCTGCGCGTTCACCGCGGTCATGTTGACCGCGAAGAAGAATTCGTTCCACGAGAAGATCACGCAGATCAGTGCGGTGGCGGCGATCCCGGGCGAGATCAGTGGCAGGATCACCTCCCGCACCGACGTCCACAGGCTGGCGCCGTCGATACTCGCCGCCTCCAGCAGTTCGCCGGGCACCTCGAGGAAGAAGGACCTCATCATCCACACCGCGATCGGCAGATTCATGGCGGTGTAGAGGATCACCAGCGTCCAGATGTTGTCGAGCATTCCGATCTCGCCGACGATGACGTACAGCGGGATGATCGCCGCGACGATCGGCAGCATCTTGGTGCTGATGAAGAAGAACAAGGCGTCCTTGGTCTTTCGCACCGGTCGTAGCGACAGGGCGAACGCGGCGGGTACGCCGAGCAGCAGCACCACGATCGTCGACACGATGGTCGCGAACAACGAATTGAGCAGTGGTGTGGCGATTCCCGCGTCGAAGACGTCGCGGAACTGTTGCAGAGTGGGCTCGAAGAAGAAGGTCGGCGGGTTGGTGGCCGCGTCGCTCTCCTGCTTGAACGCGGTCAGGACCATCCAGAGGACGGGGAAGAAGAACCCGATGGCGATGATCCAGGTGACCGCGGTGAGCAGGCCTGCCCGGGGATTGCGGCGTCGACGGATCTCGTTGCCGGACTGCACTTCTGCGGGACGCGCCGCGGCGCGGTCGGGGCGGATGTCGGTGCTCATCAGGCCGGCTCCTCTGTTCCGGAGAATGATTTGAAGATCAGACGCAGTGCCAGCGTGGCGACGGCGATCGTGCCGACCACCGTGACGACACCCATCGCCGCGGCCTGACCGATGTCGAAGCCGAGGAAGGCGCGTTGGTAGATGTAGTACGAGAGGTTGGAGCTCGACACCCCGGGCCCACCGGAGGTCATCATGTACACCGCGTCGAAGGTGTTGACGAGGTAGATCGCGCCGAGCACGGCGCCCAGTTCGATGAACCGCCGCAGATGCGGCAGCGTCAGCTCCCGGAACAGGCGGAAGCTCGTGGCGCCGTCGACGCGGGCCGCCTCCTGGATGTCACGCGGCATCGACTGCAGCCCGGCGAGGATGAGCAGCATCATGAACGGCGTCCACTGCCAGACCAATTCGGCCATGACGCTCATCAGCGGAAACTCGGAGAGCCAGTCGGTCTCGATGCCGAAGGGGCTCAGCGCCCAGTTCACCAGGCCGTTCGTCGGAGACAACAGGCTGGTCTTCCACAGCAGTGCCGCCGCCACCGGGGTGACGAGGAACGGCGTGATCAGCAGTGTTCGGACCACGCCGCGGCCCAGGAACTTCCGGTCCAGGAGCAGCGCGAAGATCAGCCCGAGGATCACCGAGACGAGAACGGTGCCGACGATCAGCAGGATCGTGTTGACGGTGACCCGCCAGAACTGGCTGTCGCCGAAGACCGCGACGTAGTTGTCGAGGCCGACGAACGCTCGGGAGTCCGGGCGCACCAGGTTCCATGACTGGGTGGAGTAGTACAGGGTGAACACGAACGGGATCTGCGTGACCACGATCACGAAGATCAGGGCCGGCAGCAGGGGTCCGCGGCGGCGCCAGCCCTCCGCCCGCGAGATGCGGTCACGTGAGGACGTCAATGGTGTCCGCTCGGGCGAGGATTCCTCGGGCGAGCGCGTGGAGACTGCGGTGGCCATGATCACTGCTCCCTCTGGTAGGACCTGCCGACGACCTCGGCATACTCCTGGGACTGGGCCAACGCGTCCCTGACGCTGATCTGCCCGGCAATCGCCGCCGAGATCTGTTGGCTGACACGGGTTCCGAGATCCTGGAACTCCGGGATAGCGAGGAACTGGACTCCGGTGTAGGGCACCGGCTTCAGCGTCGGTTTCAGCTGATCCGCCGCCTGCATCGCGGTCAGGGTCTGCTCGGCGAACGGCTTCGCGAGCTCCTTGTACGCGGGCAGCTCATAGGTCGACAGTCGGCTACCCGGCGGAATGTGGCTGGGGCCGAGCTTGTCCGAAACGTACTCGATGTAGCTCTTGCTCGTCATCCAGCGGATGAACGACCACGCCTCGTCGGGATGCTTGCTGCTCGACGGGATGCCGAGCGACCAGGTGTAGAGCCAGCCGTTGTCCTGCTTGGCCATACTCGGCGCCGGAAGGTAGCCGACGTCGCCGGCGATCGACGAGGTCTCGGGGCTCTCGAGGACCGAGACCGCCGAGGTGGCGTCGTACCACATCGCGACCTGCCCCTGGGAGAGCAGGTTTCCGCATTCCTGGAAGCCCGACGACGACGCGCCGGCTTCACCGTAATTGCGGACGGTGTCGACGTAGAACTGCACGGCCGCCTCGACTTCCGGGCTGTCGAGCTGCGCGTTCCAGTCCTCGTCGTACCAGCGACCGCCGAAGGCGTTGATGACGGTGTTGAGCGGAGCGAGCACCTCACCCCAGCCGGGCTTGCCGCGCAGGCAGATTCCCGCGGTGCGATCGTTGTCGAGCTTCTTCGCGACCTCCGCCACCTCGGGCCAGGTCGGATTCGGCGGGAGGGAGACCCCGGCCTGCTCGAACAGCTTCTTGTTGTACATGAGGAAGGACGACTCGCCGTAGAACGGCGCCGAGTACATCGATCCGTCGTGGGACAGCGCGGTTTTCAACGTCGGGATGAAGTCGTCGGCGTCGTACTCGGGATCGGCATCCATGTACGGGCTCAAGTTCACGAGCCAGCCGTACTCGCCCCACATCGGGGTCTCGTAGTTGCTGATCATCACGACGTCGAACTCGCCGCCGCCGGTGGCGACCGAGGCGGTGATCTTGGCGCGGGCCTCGTTCTCCGAGAGCGTCACGAACTTCACCGAGACACCGGGGTTCTGCTCTTCGAACTGGCCGGACAGCGCGACTGCGTCCTGCATCTGCGAGTTGGAGACCATCGCCACGGTGATCTCGCGCCCGCCTCCGCCGGTGAGTGAGCCGGCGCCGGAACAGCCGGTCATCACCAGCGCCACGGTCGCCACGAGGGCGCCGAACATTCGGTGTCGGGAGAACTTCATTGTTCGCCTTTCTCTTGCAACACAAGCCATTCCGCCGTCGCCACGTCGGTGACCAGAATCGTCGCGTAGCCACCTCGGAGGGCACCGAGGATGGACTCCTGCCGGTGCTCACCGCCGGAGACGAGGATCGAGGTGGGACACGCCCGGACCGCGTCGAGCGGGACCGAGACGGTCCGGTCGACCAGGCTGGACGCCACCGCCGTTCCGTTCGCGTCGTAGAACCGGCCGCCGATCTCGCCGACCGCGCCCAGTTCGATGAGTTCGTCGAGGACGATCGCGTCGATGAAGGACCCTTCGAAGAGGGTCGTGGAGGTCGACACCGACCCCACTCCGAAGAGCATGACCTGCGCTCCGCGGGCTGCCGAGAGCGACTGCGACAGAATCGAATCGCGGTTCACCGCGGTGACCGTCTCGGGATCGACGTAGAGCGGCGCGACCAATCGGAGGGGGCGGGCGTGCAGGCGTTCGGAGAATCTCGACAGAGCATGATCGACGCCCGTGTGGTATTCGACGGAGGTCATCGAACCGTCCATCTGTACGACCCGCTGGCACGATGCCGAGGCGCCCATGGCGTCGGCGACCGCGACCTGCTCGGGCCCCCAGGTGAATCCGAAGGTGTCGGTGGCCTGGATGCGTCGGGTCAGGACCGATGCGCCGGCCCGTCCCAGTGCGGCGTTGCCGGTGGTCGAGCCGTCGGCGATCTCGTCGATGACCAGGACCTCGTCGAGGCCGAGCGTCTCCTCGACCGCGCGCTCGAGTTCGGTGTGGATCGACGAGGACAGATGCGCCGGCGCCGACACGGAGACGTGGACCAGCCCTTGCGCTCGCGCCCGGGCGACGAGCCGACCGGCGGTGGGTCGGGAGACGCCCAGCCGAGCAGCGATCTCGGCCTGCGTCAGGCCTTCGAGGTGGTACATCGTCGCGGCGCGGACCAGGAGCCGCAGGTCCTGGCCGGTATCGGTGCCGCGTGGGCCGACGGAGCGTCCCGACGAACTCTGCTGGTCGTCGGCGGTGTCGACCGCCTGCTTGCGAGGCGCCATCGTGGCTTACCCCCGTTCTCTCGTGAGCATTTGCTCACTGGCGGTGAATGTGCTCAATAAGCTAGCATCCGAGATGTGAGCCACGCAACAACCGATACGAACGTCCCAGGCGCACCCGAGGTGATGCGGGCCGGTGTCCTCCGCCCGGATCTGTCTGTCGGCACCGAGACCCGGAGGTCACCACGCCCGGCGCCGGACGACGTGCTGGTGGCGGTGCGGGCGGTCGGCGTCTGCGGCTCGGACACCCACTACCTGCGTCATGGCCGCATCGGCGACCACGTCGTGCGCGACCCACTCGTCCTCGGACACGAGGCGTCCGGCGTCATCGTGGCGGTGGGCGACGGCGTCAGCCCGGACCGCGTCGGCGAACGCGTCTCCATCGAGCCGCAGCGACCCGATCCGACGACCGCCGAGACCAAACGCGGGGACTATCACCTGTGTCCGCACATGGAGTTCTTCGCGACGCCGCCGATCGACGGCGCCTTCGCCGAATACGTCACCATCGGAGCGGATTTCGCCCATCCGATACCGCCGGAGGTCTCCGACGAGGCCGCGGCCCTGTTCGAGCCGCTGTCGGTGGGGATCGCCGCCCTGCGCAAGGCTGCTGTGGGTGCCGGCGACTCCGTCCTGATCGCCGGTGCCGGGCCGATCGGGTTGATGATCGCCCAGGTGGCGCGGGCGTCCGGCCTGACACGCATCGTGGTGAGCGAACCCGACGAGCTGCGTCGCGGACGGGCGACGGACTTCGGCGCCACGGAGGCCGTGGCGCCGGGCGACGGGATGGACGCGGTCGACGCCTTCGTCGACGCGAGTGGCGTCGCTGCCGCCGTCCGGGATGGCATGACCCGGGTACGGCCGGGCGGTCATGTCGTCCTCGTCGGCATGGGTGCCGACACGATGGAGCTGCCCGTCACGCTCATCCAGAACCGCGAACTCGTCGTGACCGGGGTGTTCCGGTACTCCAATACCTGGCCGACGGCATTGGCACTCGTCCGCACCGGCGCGGTGGACCTCGACGCCATGGTCACCGCCCGGTTCGGCCTCGACGAACTGGCCGACGCGCTCAACGCCGACCTCCGGCCCGGGAACATCAAGGCCGTCGTCTATCCCGGCATCTCGACGTGGCCCGAGAACCATCAACACGACACCACACAGACAGGAGAGGCCGGCCGATGAGCACCTCGCTGAATGCCGACGCGCTGACCCGGATCAGCGGCGCCGATGTCCCCGCCTACGACCGCACCACCGTCGTCCCCGGCATCGTGCACTTCGGCGTCGGCGCGTTCCACCGCGCGCACCAGGCCATGTACCTCGACCGCTTGCTCGCAGCGGATCCCGGTGCCGGGGAGTGGGGCATCTGCGGTGTCGGCGTCCGGCCGGCCGACGCCGCCATGCGCGACGCGCTCGTCCCCCAGGACGGCCTGTTCACCCTCACGTTGAAGCACCCGCACGGCGAGGTCGAGACGTCGGTGATCGGTTCGATCGTCGAATATCTCTTCGCGCCTGACGATCCCGAGAAGGTCCTGGAGCGCCTCAGTGATCCGGCGACCCGGATCGTGTCGCTGACCGTGACCGAGGGCGGCTACAACTTCTCCCCGTCGACCGGCGAGTTCGACGCCGGCAACCCCGACATCGTCGCCGACCTCGAGGGCTCGGCACCTCCGCGCACCGTGTTCGGTCTCGTCACCGAGGCACTCGCACGACGCCGCGAACGCGGTGTCCCGTCGTTCACGGTCATGTCCTGCGACAACATCCAGGGCAACGGGCACATGGCGCGGTCGACGTTCCTCGCCTACGCGCGGCTTCGTGATCAGGACCTCGCCGACTGGATCGAGAGCAACACCCGCTTCCCCAACTCGATGGTCGACCGCATCACTCCCGCAACGCCTCCCGAGCTCGCCGACGAGGTCGCCGCGCGCACCGGGATCGTCGACGCGTGGCCGGTGGTCGCCGAACCCTTCACCCAGTGGGTCCTCGAAGACGACTTCTCGATGGGCCGGCCCGCGCTGGAGGCGGTGGGTGTGCAGGTCGTCGACGACGTGACCCCCTACGAATTGATGAAACTGCGGCTGCTCAACGCCGGCCACCAGGCCCTGTGCTACTTCGGCTACCTTCTCGGCTATCGCTATGTCCACGACGCCGCGTCGGATGACGACATCCGAACCCTGTTGCGCCGCTACATGACCGAGGAGGGCAAGACCACCCTTCAAGAACTCCCCGGCGTCGACGTCGACGCCTACATCGACACGCTGCTCGAACGCTTCGCCAACCCGGCCATCGCGGACACCATCGCGCGACTGTGCCAGGACTCGTCGGATCGGATCCCGAAGTGGCTGCTGCCGGTCATCGCCGAACGGCTGGCAACCGGGCAGCGCAGCGAACTCGCCGCGGCGGTGGTCGCGAGCTGGACCCGGTACGCCGAGGGCACCGATGAACAGGGCGAGCCGATCGATGTCGTCGATCCCCTTGCCTCGGAGCTGGTTCCGCGGGCGAAGCGGTCGCGCACCGATCCGCTGGCCTTCGTCGCCGACCGTGAGCTGTTCGGGACTCTCGCCGAGGAGGAACTGTTCACGACGCCGTATCTGTCTGCGCTGGAATCCCTGCGCACCAAGGGTGCCCGCGCCACACTCACCGAGTTGCTCTCATGACCCTGGTCGCCGGCATCGATTCATCGACCCAGTCGTGCAAGGTCGTCATCTGCGACGCCGACACCGGTGCGGTCATCCGTTCGGCGAGTGCACCGCACCCGCCCGGCGCCGAGGTTCACCCCGACCGCTGGTGGGATGCCCTCGGCACAGCGGTGGCCGCGGCCGGCGGATTCGACGACGTGTCCGCGGTGTCGGTGGCAGGACAGCAGCACGGGATGGTGTGTCTGGACGAGTCGGGGCGCGTCGTGCGGGATGCGTTGTTGTGGAACGACGTTCGGTCGGCGTTGAGTGCCGCCGACCTGGTCGACGAGCTCGGCGGACCCGGGGCGTGGGCCGAGGCGGTGGGCGTCGTCCCGGTCGCGGCGATCACCGCGGCCAAGCTCCGCTGGCTCGCCGACAACGAACCCGGGAGCGCCGATGCCACGGCAGCCGTGTGCCTTCCGCACGACTGGCTCACCTGGCGGCTCCGCGGCAGCACGGACCTCGCCGAGCTGACCACCGACCGCAGCGACGCGTCGGGAACCGGATACTTCGGCGCGGCCTCCGGCGAGTACCACGACGATCTCCTGGAGTTGGCCTTTCGCGGGCGGCGACCGGTCCTACCCGTCGTCCTGGGTCCGGGCGACCGGGCAGGAACCACCTCCACCGATGTGGTCGTCGGCGCCGGTGCGGGTGACAACGCGGCAGCCGCCCTCGGACTCCATGCCCGACGCGGGGACGCGGTGGTGTCCCTGGGCACCTCGGGTGTCGTCTGCGCGGTGTCGGACACCGCCCCCTGCGACGCTGCCGGTCTCGTCGCCGGTTTCGCCGACGCCACCGGCCGGCACCTGCCGCTGGTATGCACTCTCAACGGCGCGCCGGTGCTGGCGTCGACGGCGAAGATGCTCGGCGTCGACTTCGACGAGTTCGCACGACTTGCGATCTCGGCCGACCCCGGCGCCGGAGGGCTGACGATGGTGCCCTGGTTCGCGGGCGAACGCTCCCCCAACCTCCCCGACGCCACCGGCACCCTCACCGGTATCACCGCCGGCAACCTCAGCCCGGCGACGATCGCCCGCGCAGCGGTCGAGGGACTGATCGCGTCGCTCGTGTACTGCCGCGAGAAGATCGAGGAACAGGGCGAACGCGTCGAACGCGTCCTGCTCACCGGCGGCGGCGCGAAATCGGCTGCGGTGCGGGCGATCGCACCGGCGCTCTTCGGAGGCGAGGTCGAGATCCCCGCCGACGGCGAGCACGTGGCCCTCGGTGCCGCCCGCCAAGCCGCCTGGGCCCTCACCGGCGAGCTGCCGGAGTGGGATGTGCCGCGCGAGACACTCACCGCAACAGCTACTCCTGAAGTGTATGAGCGCTACCGCGAGATCGCGGACGCAGTAGCCGCCTCCGCTCCCTGAGCCTGGATATTTCACTGATGTTGCTGACGTCCGGCGTGTGATACGCGAAAGTGCCTGTCTGCCTTGTGATTATTGATTCACCACAAACAAATAGTCACAGGGAGAAAGGCACCTCGCAGGTGAAGAATAACGTGTATCCCAAGATGATGGTGGACCCCACGCGCACGGAGTCGGTGGTGACGACCTCGGGCGCAGTGTTGCTGACGAAAACCGTGGACGTCTCGGGCCTGGGCGCTGACCTGACCGCGGCCATGGCGCCGTGGCGGACAACGGCCGCCGTCCACGACCCGGCCAAGATCGTGCTGGATCTGGCGATGACCTTGGCCGCCGGTGGTGACTGCGTGGCCGATGTGGCCGCGGTCCGGGCTCAGCCACAGGTGTACGGGCAGGTGGCCTCGGATCCCACGATGTCGCGGGTGATCACCCGGCTAGCTGCTGATGTCGAGGCAGTCAGTACCGCGATCAGTGCGGCTCGCGCCGCAGCGCGGGAGCGGGTGTGGGCCACCGCCCGCCCGTTGGAGGGCATCGCGGGCAGCGTCGATGGCGGGCTGGTGATCGTCGATCTCGATGCCACTACCGTGACGGCCGGCTCGGCGAAAGAACAGGCCCAGAAAACCTATAAACGGGTGTTCGGGCATTCCCCGATGTGTTCGTTCGTCGACCACGGCGCCTTCGGCACCGGGGAGACCCTGCACCTGGACCTACGGCGTGGAGGTGCCTCACCCAAGGGTGCCGACATGCACATCGCGGCCCTCGAGGCGGCGTTGGCCCAGCTACCCGCCGCCGAACGCGCCCAGGTGCTCATACGTACCGATTCGGCCGGGTGTGCCAAGAAGTTCCTGGCCCACCTGGCCGAGCAGAATCTGCAGTACTCGGTCGGGTTCACCATCTCCGAACTGGTCAAAGACGCGTTGGCCATGCTGCCTGAAGCTGCCTGGGTCACCGCGATCACCAACGACGATGCCGATCCGCGCGCTGATGCCCAGGTCGCCGAGATCACCCTGCCGCGCCCGGTCCGTGATGCAGAAACCGCCTACGAACCCTGGCCACCCGGGATGCGGCTGATCGTGCGCCGCGAATACCCCCACAACGGAGCCCAACACCTCATCACCGACATCGAGGGCCGCCGCTACACCGTGTTCGCCACCAACACCCGCGGCCGCGGCTGGACCCTGCCGACCCTGGAACTACGTCACCGCCAACGCGCCCGCGCCGAAGACCGTATCCGCTGCCTCAAAGACACCGGCATGGCCAACCTGCCCTTCGACTCATTCGCCAAAAATCAACTCTGGCTCGACATCGTCGCCCTGGCCTCCGACCTGCTCGCCTGGACCCAAACCCTGGGCTACCACCGCCACCACCCCATCCGCCGCTGGGAACCCAAACGCCTGCGCCACCGCCTGCTCACCGTCGCCGGCAAAATCATCACCCACGCCCGCACCACCACCCTGCGACTACCCACCGACTGGCCCTACAACCACCACATACGCCACGGCTGGCAACGCCTCGCCGCGTAACCAGCCCCCCCCGGTCAACGCACCCGGTCACAGCCGCCCCCAACCCCCGCCCCAGGAACCCGAACAACCAGCGAACCGAACGCTGGCGATCCACCCCGCCCACACACCAGTACCGACCACCGCACACCGAACCGACAACCGATCAGCGAAAACCCACTCAACCGTGAAAGATTCAGGCTGAGGTGCGAGGGCGACAGGCGGCCCTTCGTGACGCGTCCTCCGCAAGCTCCGGACGCTCCTCAGGGAGCAGAGGGGTGACGCGTCCTCCGCAAGCTCCGGGCCCTCCTCAGCTCAGGGAGCAGAGCGGTGACGCGGTTTCGCGCGAACCCGCCCGCGCCCGACGGCCGCGGTGGACGATGGAGGTCATTGCTCCGACGGCGGGAGATGCCATGATCGACTGGGATGGTGCAAGGTACGCGGAGGTGAGCGGGCTTCAGCGGATGGTCGCGGAGGAGTCGATCGCCGATCTCGCGCTCTCCGGGAACGAGCGACTTCTCGACGTCGGCTGCGGGGACGGGTTCATCACCATGTTGCTCGCCGAGCGACTCCCCGACGGCTCGGTGGTCGGCGTCGACCCCTCGCACCGGATGATCGATCGCGCTCTGGCGCGTGTGCCGTTCGACATGCTGCGCGTCCAGTTCCACGTCGACAACGTGCTCGCGTTGCCGTTCGAGGAGGACTTCGACATCGCGGTCTCGTTCAATGCGTTGCACTGGGTCCACGAGCAGGGTGAGGCCCTGCGTCAGATCGCCCGCAGCCTCGTCGGCGGTGGACGCGCCGTGCTGCAGATGGTGTGCGCTACCGAGCGGCCGAGCATCGAGGACGTCGCCATGCAGGTCGCCGCCGATCCTCGATGGTCCGGCAGTTTCGAGGGATTCAGCGCGCCGTACGTTCACGTCGAACCGTCCCACTTCGGCGATCTCGCCGCGGAAGCCGGGTTCACCGTCGACGACCTGACGGTCAAAGACCTGTCCTGGCAATTCGATTCGATCGACGACTTCCGTGCGTGGTTCGGGGTGGGCGCCTCCGATTGGACGAGCCGGATCACCGATGCGGAGATCGACGGGTTCGTCTCCGCGGTGATCGACCGGTACCAGGAGATCGTCGGCGACACTGCGCTCTTCCGATTCAGCCAGCTGCGGGCCTCACTCACCAGACGGGCCTGAGACGACAACGGGCGGGCCACCTGTGAGAGGTGGCCCGCCCGTTCGCGTCCCGCAGGTCAGGGGACGTAGTTGAACGTATCCGGATCGGGGCCGATGCGATCATCGGTGTTGAGACCGTCGATCGCCGCGACCTCGTCGTCGGACAGCTCGAAGTCGAAGAGCGCGAAGTTCTCCTCGACGCGGGCGCGCGTCACCGACTTGGGAAAGACGATGTCGCCCCGCTGGATGTGCCACCGCAACGTGACCTGAGCGGCCGAACGTCCCTTGGCCTCTGCGATCTTCGTGATGACCGGGTCGTCGACGACCTTTCCCTGCGCGATCGGCGACCATGCCTCGGTCGCGATGCCGTGCTGGGAGTTGAAGGCACGCAAAGGATTCTGCGACAGATACGGATGCACCTCGATCTGATTCACGGCCGGGACCACATCGGTCTCGGCGAACAGCCGCTCGAGATGGGACTGCTGGAAGTTCGACACACCGATGGCGCGTGCCTTGCCCTCGGCGTAGGCCTTCTCGAGGGCCTTCCAGGTCTGGACGTAGTCACCCACCTCGGGCAGCGGCCAGTGGATCAGGAACAGGTCGACCTGGTCGACACCGAGGTCGGCATTCGTCCTGTCGAGCGCCTTCAGCGCATCGTCGAAGTCGTGGAATCCGTTGTTCAGCTTGCTCGTGATGAACACCTCGTCGCGGGCGAGACCGGAATCCCGCAGCGCTTCACCGACCCCCTTCTCGTTGCCGTACATCTCGGCGGTATCGATGTGCCGATACCCGACCTCGAAAGCGGTCAGCGTCGCCGCTCTCGTGTCCTCGGGCGGGACCTGGAAAACGCCGAATCCCAGCTGCGGGATCGTGACCCCGTTGTTGAGCGTGATGTTCGGGGTGATCATCTCTGCCCCTCCTTCGATTCGAGTTCTGATACTTGCGCCCTCCGAGGGATTGAAAGACTCAGCGGAACACTCGATGGACGTCACTGCGCGACGATGCCGTCGAGCGCTGTCAGACTGAGGTCGTCGAGCTTCACGTCATAGGCGCCGAGTAAGTCCTTGAGAGCGGTTTCCCTACGGGTACCGGGAATCGGAACCATCCGCTCATAGCGGGCCAGCATCCAGGCCAGGACAGTCTGGTGGCGCGATGCTCGCGCGTAATTCGCAACTTCGGCGAGCGCCCCGATCTCATAGACACCGGACTTCCGGTCCGGCCCCCCGAACGGGCTCCAGGGGAAGAAGGCCAACCCGAGGTCCGCTGCCAGATCGATTTCGCTCTCGCTACTGCGAAACCAGAACGAGTACTGGTTCTGCACCGCCACGAGACTCTCTCCCAGGATCTCCTTCGCCACGAGGATCTGGCCCCGATCGACGTTCGAGACGCCGGCAGTCCGGATCACGCCTTTGTCGACCAGTTGCGCAAGCGCTTCGACCGATTGCGCGAACGGAACCTCGGGATCAGGCCGATGGAAGTAGTAGAGGTCGATGATGTCGACTTCCAGCCTCTCCCTGGATGCCTCCGCCGCCGCTGTCAGCTGGCTCGGGCCTCCAGTGCAATAGCGTGAACCGTCGGGGTTGACCGCCCGCCCACCCTTCGTCGCCACGAGCACGTCCTCGCGTCGCCCACCCCACTGCCGCAGCGCATCCGCCACCAACACTTCGCCGTATCCGACGGGTTCATCCGGAAGGTGGTAGCTGTCGGCGGTGTCCAGAATCGAGACGCCCCGATCGAGTGCCCAATGGATCAACGCGATCGCTTCGTCCCATGCCGGACGTTTCGGAAGGCCAGACAACGGCCACATCCCGAATCCCAACCGGCTCACCCGCTTTTCCGCCAGATAGATGTAATCCACCTCTGTCACAGCTCCTCTCACCGGGACTGTCGGCTACTTCACGCGCTCGCCGTAGAGCGTCACGACACTCGCCTGATCTGCCATCCGTTCGAACCCCTCGATGACGGTCCTCATCTCAGGACTGCTGGAGGTCATGGACTGGAAGGCCTCGTAACTGTCGACCTCGATGTCTTCGACAATCTGGATCCGCGCGTCCTCGCGGTCACTGCCGAGAATCTCGCATGGCATGAACCGGATCACCGAATCCTGCATCGGAGTGATGATCTGATCGACGGTGGTTGACCACTTCCGATACTCGTCCATCGACACGCCTTCGGCCAACCGGTACATCACAAAGATCTTCTGCATGCTTGCTCTCCTTCGTCGTTGGGTTCGGTTCATCTGCTGCACCGCAATGTTTTCGGCCGCCAATTACGCGCGTATCAACTGCGGGTTGAGCCGTGATTGCGCCGCGGATCGCGCCGGGAACCGCCCTCGCCACGGCACCGACAGCGTCTCTGATGGCGAAACGACGATGTATAACGGCGCAAACCCGCCGTAATGCTGAGTCCGTAACTTCCCTTCGCACAGGCACTTCGCCTCATCAGGCCCGACGAAAGGAAGAGAACTTGTTCAAACTGGGATGGTTCGTCAACGGATACAGTCCGAAGACATGGACGGGCCCATGGGCAGGTAACCACGCCTCCGAGTGGACCGGGCCGAACTTCTGGATCGATGTGGCACGAGGGCTCGAACGTGGCGGTTTCGACATGTTCTTCATGGAGGACTCGGCGATGGTCGAGGACACATACGGGGGAACCGCGGAGACGACACTCAAGTACGCCGAGATGGCTCCGAAGAACGACCCGATGCCGCTCGTGCCGCTGCTGAGCACGTTCACGCGGCACATCGGCATCGTCTCCACCATCTCCACCATCCAGTACCACCCGTACATGGCTGCACGACTCGGTGCGACGCTCGACCATCTCACCGAAGGTCGGGTGGGCCTCAATGTCGTGACGTCGGTGAGTCACCGGGTCGCCCAGAACTACGGTTACGAACGACATTTCGACCACGCCGAGCGGTACCAGATGGCCGAGGAGTGGATGGATGCGGTGAACGCTCTGTGGGGTTCGTGGGAGGAGGGCGCACTCGTCCACGACCTCGAAGAACCACGCTTCGCGGATCACAAGAAGGTGCACCCGGTCGACTTCGTCGGCAAATACTTCCGGACCCGCGGTCCGTTGAACACCGTCCCGGGCCCGCAGGGCCGGCCGGTGATCGCACAGGCCGGCGGGTCTGCGCCCGGCCGCGATCTGGCCGCGCGAAATGCAGACGTCATGCTCGGACTCGTGAAGTCCCCGGAGGACATGGTCGAGTTCCGGGCCGACATGGATCGTCGGTTGCGCGAGTACGGCCGGGATCCCGAGGACCTTCATATCTTCTTCATGGCACACGCCTTCATCGGCGAGGACGATGCCGCCGGAAAGGAGCGTTACCAGCGTTCAGTGGATCATCGGACCCATCCCGATGAGATCGAGAAGCGCCTCTGGACGATGTCATACACCAGTGGCGGCGAGATCGACTACGCAAAGTACGACCGTCACGGACCGATCCCCACCGAGTTGGGCAACGGTGAGACCACAACCCACAAGCTCATGCTCGCGGCGGCCGCCGAAGGGAAGACGCTCTACGACTTGGTGACCGGCCCCATGAACTACGGCATGGACTTCGTAGGGTCGGCGAAGACCATTGCGGCTCAGATGGACGAGGTCATGAAGAGCACTGAGCGTCCGGACGGATTCCTCATCCAGGGCATCGACGACGAGCTGTCCCGTCGCACGCTGACGGAGATCACCGACGGATTGTGCGCGGAGCTTCAGCGGCAGAGACTCATCCGCACCGGATACTCCGGCCGAACATTCCGCGAGAACCTGTCCAACTGGGACTGAGTAGCGCCAGGGCCGTGACGAAGCGGCCGCGGCGATGCCTTTCGACGAGGTGGTCATTCATTCAAGAATATTCCTGTTTAACCGGATCACTGCTCGCCATAAATCAACAGACCTATTCAATGGTGAATATTTGGTTGGGGATTAATATTCAATGCTTGCGTTCAATGCTGAATCGCGGCGGAAGCACCTCGAGGAGAGTTCGCCACCACATTCCACCCACTCCGTCGTTCACCGATGCAGGTACCGAACAGCCTGCGGCACCTCCGGACGACTCCAGCTCCAACACATGGATACTCGGTCGGAACACCCGACACCAGGCGGCTGCCAGAGCAGGCAGACATCGATCGAACATTCAGGTCAGCTACTCGATATTTGCGCCACTGTTACGCCGGAGGCAAGACAGGCGAGGCTATGTTACCCGCTCGTTAGGAAGTCGCCTTCCGTTTGACGGACTGTTCGACCGGCGAAACAGTATTGGAGTTGCCGACGGCCAAGAGCACTGTGAAAGCTCATATTACTTCGAGGGATCTGCGAATTCTTTCGCACACCCTCTTTTTGACAATGAGGAGACAAGTACACATGTTGAATAGAGGCCTTCGCGCTTGGAAACAGCGCAGAATGACAAGGGGGGTGCTGGCCGCCGGGACCGTCGGCATCGCTGTCGGTGCACTTCTGACGGGTTGTGGGTCAGGGGAGAACGAGGCCAGCTCGGCGGCTGCAAACGAAGCCCTGACATCTATCCTGAGTAATTTCACCCCGGCCCCAGGTGACGAGGTCCCCAACGTCGACGTCAAGTTCGCGATGTGGCCTTATGGCGATACGACCATCGGGTTCATCGGCATCGAGAAGGGCTGGTTCAAAGAAGCGGGAATCAATCTCGAACCGGCCCAGGGACAGACCCAGTTGGACAGTCAAACTTCCGCGAATCTGGTCTCCGGTGCTCTCGACACGACGCTCGACTTCCTGCCGACCCGAGTCAACAAGTACGAGCAGCAACCGTCGATCAAGAGCTTCGGCGTGACCAACATGTTCATCGGCAACTACGTGCTGGCTTCTCCGTCGTCCGGCCTGAAACCGCTCTCGGATTTCCTCGTGGATGGCGCCGACTTCAACGCGGCCGTAAGCAGCGTCGTCGACGAGATCCAACCCGAGCGAATCGCACTGTCCGACCAACCGGCGCCGCACAATCTCTTGAACGCCCTGCTGAGCATCGCAGACAAGACGACGGGTGACCTCAAGAACGTGCAGGTGCTCGAAGACACGAAGATCGTCAACCTCGCCAAGGGCGGCGGGACCGATGTCGCGATGGTATCGGGTGCAGCGCAGGCCATTCAGCTGCTCAACATGGGTTTCACCCCGATCTTCGCCTTCCAGGATCTCGCAGACAATCTGCCGGCGGGAGACGACCGAGTCGCTGCCGGCGTCGGCCATGTGTCGCTCGCAGCCACCTCGTCCTACATCGGCGAGAACCTCGACACCGTCCTGCGCTTTCAGTCGGTGTACTGGCGGATCATCGACTACATTCAGACCAAACCCGAGGAAGCACTTGCGGTCTCGCTTCCCCATCTCAATCAGGCAACCGGCTTCAACCTGTCCCTCGAGGAATCGATGCGGATCTTCCGGGACTTCTATCAGATGGTCGGATTCGGCGACTCGGCCAAGTTCTACGATGATCCGACTTACCCGCTGGGGCTCGGCCCTGTGTACGAGGCCCAGATCGCAACTGCGAAGGGCCACGGCGTCATCAAGGGAGACGTCTCGCCGACCGACTTCGTCGTCGGCGGTCAGGTCTACCACATCATGAACGAGCTGAAGACCAAGTACGACCAGGCGGTGAGCATCTCGACGGCATCCGACGAGGTGAAAACCAAGGCGCAGGCATACTACGACGCCTTCAACTTCCTGGACGCCTACCGGACGCTGTCGGCAGCCTCGCCGACCGCGCAGCAGTAGCCATCGCCGGCGGTCTCACACGCGACGACAGTTGATGGGTGAGACCGTCGGTGATACGTCATCGTGCACCGTCCCAGTGTCGTGAACCGATGCACCGCAATGGAATTACTGGTCGAACAAGTAACCGCACATCCCACGGAGATCAGATGGCGACGACACATCCGGACATGACCCCTTCACTTGAACTCAACGACGTAACCAAACGCTTCCGATTGGCATCCGGAGGCACGGTCACAGCCGTGGACGGTGTGTCGATCACCATCCCCAGAGGGGAGTTCGTCTGCGTGATCGGCCCCTCCGGCCACGGTAAGTCGACTCTGATGAACCTCGTGGCCGGGTTCATCACACCGGATGAGGGAGTGATCAGTGCTCACGGCGAGCCCGTAACGGGTCCCGGACCCGATCGCGGGATGCTCTTCCAGGCGGACACCCTGTTCAACTGGATGAAGGTCCGTCGCAACGTCGAGTTCGGTCTGAGGGCACGCGGCCTGCCGAAGTCGGAACGCAAGCGGATCGTCGACAATCTTCTGCATGCCGTCGGTCTGACAGAGTACGGCGACGCGTGGCCCAAACAGCTGTCCGGCGGTATGCGCCGACGTGCGGCGATCGCAGCGGTCTTCGCGAACGAACCAGAGGTCCTACTCATGGACGAACCTTTCACGGGCCTCGATTTTGCGCGCCGGAACGTCATCTACGGCGTACTGCTGGACCTGTGGCGGCGTGTCAACAACACCGTTCTGTGCATCACCCACGATCTCGATGAGGCATTGACCATCGCGACTCGCGTGATTGTCGTCGTGCGGGGACGCGTCGCGCTCGACGAGCCACTGGACATGCCGTATCCGCGTACCCCCGAGATGCTGGCCGCGCCAGAACTCGTAGATCTACGTGTGCGTGTCCTCGACCACCTCGAGAATGCGGTCGGCGACACGGTCGGTAGTGCACGGTGAGTGTGATGACTCGGTGGGTGACCCGGTTCCGGCCGGCCGACCTCATTCTCGAGGTCGCCGGAATCGGGCTGGTGATGCTGTTCTGGTACGCGGCCACATTGGTCACCACCCGCAGCCAGGTCCCGACCATTGGCCAGACTCTCTCCGCAATTCAGGACGGCTGGAACGGCATCCCTGCCGTTCAGTTCTTCGACTTCTCCACCGGTGGAATCAAGAGCGCGCTCGTCTTCACCACAGTCCACGTCGTGGCAGGCGTCGGGGTCGGCAGCATCGCAGGCCTACTCGTCGGCGTGATCCTCGCGGTCTTTCCGGTCTTCCGTTCCTACGCGCAACCAGTGCTGATCGTCGCCGGCACTGTACCTCTGATGGTGCTCCTACCGTTTCTGCTGATCTGGTTCGGGACCAGCACCTTCGCACAGACGGGACTGGTGGTCGTGTCGGCGTTCATCACGGTGGCGGTCTCGGTCCAGTCCTCGGCGATGACCGTCATGGGACAGTATGCGAACTACGCTCGCACACTCGGCGCGTCGGAGACGACAGTGGTCACGCGCGTCATGCTGCCTGCGATCGTTCCCAACGCCATGTCGGCGATCCGAGTGTCGTTGGCGGCCGGTTGGGGTTGGCAATGCGTCGCGGAACTGGTCGGCGGCAACAACGGCGCCGGTCGAATCATCAAGGCCACAGCCAATATCGGTGCTGTGGACGCAATCTTCGCCATGTTGCTCTGCGTGGTTGTGACCGCATTGCTGGTGGACGGCGCAGTGACGACGTTGGGCAAATTGTTGACGCGCTGGCAAGCGTGAGAAGGGGGAGTTTCCGAAAATGACCGCTGGAAGCATTGTCCAACGAAGACTACCGCGCCCGGCGCTGACTGTTCGCTGGCGCAAACCCAGATCGCCGCGGATCGGTCCGCGGTCCGCGCGTGCTGCGATCGTGACGTTCGTGGCCCTGTTCGTGCTCTGGCACCTCGTGTCGATGGTCGCCGGAACGAGTTCGATATCCGGACAGCGACTGGTTCCCAACATCATCGACCTCGCCGGCGCCTTCCGATCGTTGTCGAACTGGTGGGTCGGAGGTCTCGGGGTACCGACAACCGGATCCGGACATGCAGAAACGTATTCCGGTGCGCTGCTGTCGATCTTCTACCACACGGCAGTGACCCTGGGCAGGCTGGCCGGGGGCCTGCTGTTGGGAATGGGCGCGGGCCTCGTTGTCGCGTGCATCGTCGGATGGTCGCGGATCGGTCGCCGTCTGTTCCGGTTTCCCGCCCACTCCGCGCGAATGATTCCGCTGCTCGCGATGATGCCGCTCTTCGGGCTCTGGTTCGGAAACACCGACACCGGCGCGGTCCTGTTCGTCGCGGTGGCGGCATTTCCCATCGTCTTCGTCGTGGCGGAAACCGCCATTGCCGCTGTGCCGGAGGCATTCTCGAACTCCGCACGAACCCTGGGCGCAGGACGCCTCCGGACCTACTTCACTGTCGTGATCCCGGCGGCAGTACCGCAAGTACGTGGCGGGATCATGCTCGCCCTCGGTCAGAGCTGGAGCATGGTCATCGCCGCGGAGTTCTTGGGCCAGCCCACGGGACTGGGCAACATCGTCAACCAATCCGAACAGTTCGGGCACACCAACATCATCGCCCTCGTCGGATTGCACGTCGTGATCTGCGCCGGGCTCACGTTTGCATTAGCGGGATGGGCGTTCGGGCGCATCACGCGCTGGAGCGAGTAGGGAGAACAGACGACATGACCACGACAAGAATCCGCCGACAGAACTTCAGCCACCGGGCGTACACGCTCTTGAGATTCGCCATCAAGTCCGGTCGACTCCCCTCTGGATTTACCCTCGACGAGCGCTCGATCCAAGGCAACTTCGGGTTCTCGCGTTCAGCCGTCCGCGAAGCGATGCAGCGGCTTGCGGTTGACGGTCTCGTACAGCGACGTCCCGCGGTGGGCACCACCGTCCGCAGCGAGCCCATCCCGATTCCGGTGCAGGACATAGTGCCCGAAGATTCCCATCAGGTGATGACATATCGCCGTCTCGAGACATTCACCATGACCGGCAACAGCTACCTCGAGATGCGCCTCGGCGACCGGGAGTCCGACGTCACGATGTGCGAGGTGCTGTTGTCGGTCGGCGGCGAACCCATCGGCGTGCTGACGACCTTCGCCGCGGGGGCGAACTCAGGGTCACTCCTGCAGGGATCTGCCCAGATGCACACCCTGGAGGTTGAATTCCCCATCCAGTACCCCGGTGTGGACTTCGGTTCGATCGATGTCTCCGTAGACGCACGCGTTGCCGATCCCGAGATCGCCGGCATCCTCGGCGTCGAACCGGGTTCCGCGCTGTTGGTGCGTGAACAAGTGCTGCGCGACGCGCGGGGTGTCACCTGGGAGTACGGGTTCGCCCAGTATCGAGCGGATCGCGTCATCTTGACGTCTGACCGCGTGATTGCCACGTCCAAGAAGCCACGTACGTGGGTGGCCGATTTCAACGAGTCCTTCCGCCACCAACGACGCGCCGTATGACGAACCGGGCGGGCCACCCGTGAGGTGGCCCGCCCGTTCGCGTCCCGCAGGTCAGGGGACGTAGTTGAACGTATCCGGATCGGGGCCGATGCGATCATCGGTGTTGAGACCGTCGATCGCCGCTACCTCGTCGTCGGACAGCTCGAAGTCGAAGAGCGCGAAGTTCTCCTCGACGCGGGCGCGCGTCACCGACTTGGGGAAGACGATGTCGCCCCGCTGGATGTGCCACCGCAACGTGACCTGAGCGGCCGAACGTCCCTTGGCCTCTGCGATCTTCGTGATGACCGGGTCGTCGACGACCTTTCCCTGCGCGATCGGCGACCATGCCTCGGTCGCGATGCCGTGCTGGGAGTTGAAGGCACGCAAAGGATTCTGCGACAGATACGGATGCACCTCGATCTGATTCACGGCCGGGACCACATCGGTCTCGGCGAACAGCCGCTCGAGATGGGACTGCTGGAAGTTCGACACACCGATGGCGCGTGCCTTGCCCTCGGCGTAGGCCTTCTCGAGGGCCTTCCAGGTCTGGACGTAGTCACCCACCTCGGGCAGCGGCCAGTGGATCAGGAACAGGTCGACTTGGTCGACACCGAGGTCGGCATTCGTCCTGTCGAGCGCCTTCAGCGCATCGTCGAAGTCGTGGAATCCGTTGTTCAGCTTGCTCGTGATGAACACCTCGTCGCGGGCGAGACCGGAATCGCGCAGCGCTTCACCGACCCCCTTCTCGTTGCCGTACATCTCGGCGGTGTCGATGTGCCGATACCCGACCTCGAAAGCGGTCAGCGTCGCCGCTCTCGTGTCCTCGGGCGGGACCTGGAAAACGCCGAATCCCAGCTGCGGGATCGTGACCCCGTTGTTGAGCGTGATGTTCGGGACTGTCATACGCGATCTGTCCTTTCCTAGTGGCGAGACGGGGTCGTACGTCGGCACTGCGTCGCCGGGTCAACCCTGGCCGGAAGTCGCACGACCATGTTCGGTTTCAAGGCACGCCTGGGCGGGGAATATTCCTGCACACCGTTTGACCTGCGCCGATTGCTCCGACGCGTCAGTTCTTCCGAGGAAGGCGCCGCTCGCGCTCCTCGGTGAGCTGCATCTCCTCGAAGTCGGCGAGTCGGCTCCGGGCCGGTTCCCCGAGCTCTTTCGTCACCAGCGAGACCAGCAGCTCGGTCAAGACGAATCCGTGCGCCATCGAGTCGAAGGGGCCCGGTCCGGTGTGGCTGGTCGTCAGGACCGATGCCGCCTGGGAGGCCAGGGGGGACAGATAGACGTCGGTGACCAGCACCAGTTGAGCACCGCGCTCGGCGGCCCGCAGCCCCCATTCGATCGTGGTCTGCTGGTACCGGCGATAGTCGAAGAGGACAGCGACGGTGCGATCGTCCACGTCGGTCATCGCGGCCATGCGATCCGCCGAACCGGGTGGGATCAGGACGACGCCGGGGCGCAGCATGCGCAGGTACTGGTGGAGTTGGGCAGCAAGGACCGAGGTGAACCTGCCCCCCATGAGCATCACACGACGGTCGGTGTCGGCGAGTGCCGCGACCGCCGCGGCGAGGTCGTCCTTCGACAGATTGTTGACGGTCGCGCGAACGCCCTCGGTGTAGAGCACCGCCGCGTCGGCCAGAGCGGAGTCACCTGTCGACCGACCCAACTGCTCGGGGTCCGAATCATCGCTTGTCGGATAGACGGTGACGGGTGAGAACAGGCGTGTCTGCACCTCGTCGCGCAGAGCCTCCTGGAACGCGCCGTACCCGGAGAACCCCAGTTTGCTCACGAGTCGCAGGGCGGTCGGCGCGGATACCTTTGCCTCGCCGGCGAGTTGCGCGATGGGAACGAGACCTGCAGTGGGATATCCGTCGGTGAGAGCCGCGACCACGCGGAGTTCGCCGGGAGCCAACGACCCGCGAACCTGGCGGATGCGTTGCGCGACGGTCCCCTCGAGCGGTGCACCCTGAGTCATGGGCGAAGTCTAATCGGCGCGCCGGCGCCGCCGGATGTGAGAGCGCCGGGCGAGACAGCGATCGGCGCATTCTAGGCGGACAAGAGTCGGAATACCCGGAAACAAACGTTTTACACGTTACGCCTGTACGCATCGACGTAACGGATGTAACGTCACGCCCATCCCCGGTTCAGCTCAAACCAGGAAGCAGCGATGACCTTGCAGAACAGTCCGGCGGAAGCCCCCGCCACAGTAAGGGGCGCACCATCCGCGGCCCCCGCCGAGGATCGATGGTCCCGGCTCATCCAGCACGACCGCGTGCACCGCACTCTCTACACCGAGCCCTCGGTGTTCGACGAGGAGATGATCAAGGTGTTCGGCGGCGAGTCGTGGGTGTATCTCGCCCACGAGTCCCAACTACCCGAACCGAACGCGTTCGTGTCGGTACGCATGGGTCTGCGGCCGGTGATCGTCACCCGGGACCGGCGCGGCGGACTCCACGCGATCTTCAACCGCTGCGCCCACCGCGCGGCGACCATCTGCCGTGAAGAGTCCGGCACCGCGAAGAGTTTCCAATGTCCGTACCACGGATGGACCTTCCGGAACACGGGCGAGTTGGTCGGCGCACCGTGGCCGCAGGGGTACGGCGAGCTCGACAAGGAACGTTTCGGCCTCACCGTCGTCCCTCGCGTGGAGAGCTACCGCGGATTCGTCTTCGGCACGATGAACTCCGACGCACCACCCGTCGACGAATGGCTCGGACACGCCCGTCCGTGGCTCGACTACTGGATCGACCGGTCGCCGACCAGTGAGGTGTCGGTCCGTTCGGCGGCCTATCGAATGGGCTTCCGCGGCAACTGGAAGCTGGCCTTCGACAACGCCGGAGACGGCTATCATCCAGCCTTCTCCCATCGCTCCCTGCTCGAGATGGCCTCGCGCATGGGCGATGCCAAGGACATGTCCTACTTCGGCAAGACCCCCGACGACGGCCCCATGAAGGTCTACGCCCTGGGCAACGGACACAGCGTCATCGACCAGCGCCCCGTATACGAAGGGACGGGGAGCTTCTGGGCCAACCAGCGCCCACAGCCCGGCCGCGAACGGTTCGAGGAACAGATCCGCGCGGAGCACGGCGACGACGCGGACCGACTGCTCGACCTGGCGATCGGCGCACAGATCAACCTGAGCATCTTCCCGAACCTGCTGGTCATCGGCAACCAGATCCAGGTCGTCGAACCGCTGGCGGTCGACAAGACCCAACTCACCTGGCATGCCACCTCGATCGGAGGCGTCCCCGACGTCGTCAACACGATGCGGATGCGCACCCAGGAGGATTTCCCGGCCTTCGGTGAACCCGACGACCAGGCCAATTTCGAAGAGGCACAACGCGGTCTGGCGGCCCCGGAAGCCGAGTGGATCTTCATGAACCGTGGTCTCGACGCCACCGACTGGCAGACCGTCGAACACGACGGCGTGATCCGTTCCGCGGTCACCGACGAGATCCACATGCGCAGCTACTACGAGGAGTGGCGACGCCGCATGGGAGGAGCGACCCGATGAACCTCGACCGTCTACCCGACACCTACTCGGACACCTCGTCCTTCTCCTACCACGTCGACGACGAGTGGTACGACGACCTCGACCGGTTCCGTCAGGTCCTGACCGATGACTGGCCGGCCGCTCCCATCACCGATTGGCATGAGGCGCAGTCGTTTCTGACCGCCGAGGCCCGACTGATAGACAGCGGACGGTTCAACGACTGGCTGGATCTGTTCACCGGAGACTGCCTCTACTGGGTACCGGTGACCGCCGGTGGCGGGGACCCGCGCCGCGAGGTCAGCCACGCCTTCGACGACCACCGTCGCCTCACCGACCGGGTCTACTGGTTGCGGACCGGACTGGCGTACAGCCAACTGCCCCCGTCGAGAACCCGACGCCTCGTCACCAACATCGAGTGTCTGGACCATCCCGACGGGTTCCGATACGTCAGGTCCAACTTCGTCATCCACGAGATGCGCGCAGGCACCGCCAAGACCTACACCGGGTGGTACGGACACGTGCTGCGCAAGACCGGAGACGGCTGGCAGGTCCGGCTCAAATCGGTCAACCTGATCGACTCCGAGCAATATCACGAGAACCTGACGCTGGTGTTCTGACATGACCGCAGCGGACGGCGCCGTTCCGGGCGACAACGAGATCACTGGCACGGCAAGCGAACTCATCACAGAACTGCAGTTGCTGCGTGCACGTGTGGGCCGTATCGAGCGCGAACTCGCGACGACGCGCCCGCTCGTCGCCGCGGTCCGCAGTCTCCAGATCTGGGACTACACCCCCTACGGGATCGATCCGGGCAGCGACTGGGTGGCGATCGACCGCACCGCCGCCGCCGAACTCCTCGCAGCACTAGCGGGGATCGACCATTGGAAGCCGTGGACGACCCCGATCGAAGCGAGGCCGCAACCATGACCGACCGCACCCTGACGGTCATCACCCACGTCGACGATCCCTCGATCGGAGTACTGGAAGCGGCTGCCGCCGACAACAGTTGGTCGATGACAATGGTCGCGCCGTTCCGGGGTGACCCACTACCCGGCGTCGCGGATCTCGACGCGCTCGTCGTACTCGGAGGCCCCCAGAGTGCCTACGAGGTGCAGGACCACCCGTATCTGTCCGACGAGATCGCCTACCTGCGCGAAGCCCATGCCCACGAGGTACCGGTCCTCGCGCTCTGCCTCGGCTCACAGCTACTCGCCGACGCCCTCGGAGGCCGTTCCAGGCCGGGCGACAACGGCTTGGAATGCGGCTTCATCGACGTCACCGCGACCGACCCGGAGTCGTTGCTGAACGGCACGTTCTTCTCTTTTCACTCCGACTCGGCCGATCCGCCGCCCGACGCCGAGGTTCTGGCGCGTAGCGACCGGTATCTGCAGGCGTGGCGCACCGGTCGGTCCACTGCCGTCCAGTTCCATCCCGAACTCGACGGCCCTGGCATCGAGGCGCTGCTCGCCCTCGAGGGCGCCAAGCTCCGACAGTTCGGCGTCGACGTCGACGCCATCCGCGAATCCATCCCGACCAGCGGTCCCCAACCGGGGCGCCGCCTCCTCGACACCTGGCTCGACGACGTGCCGGTACGAGATCCCGCCCATCACTGAACGATCGACAGTCCCGACTCCAGCCCATCAGTCACATCCCAGGAGGTTCTCATGACCGCAGCGAAGTTCGTCGAGAAGTACGACCTGTATCGACCCGAAGACCACCGTGCGGCGGAGCACGCCATCGACACCATCAACCGCGAGGGCATCGAAGTCGTCCGGGTGGTCTGGCCCGATCAGCACGGCCTGCTGCGCGGCAAGGCACTCACCGTCCCGGCTTTCCTGGCCGCGATGAAGGCCGGCAACGAGATCACCATGGCCCCCTTCTTCTTCGACACCGCCAACGCCATCGTGTTCAACCCGTTCAGCCCCGACGGCGGATTCGACTTCGACGGCCTCGGCGGCAGCCCCAACGTCAAGATGGTGCCCGATCCCGGGACCTTCACCGTGCTGCCGTGGGCGGAGAAGACCGCCCTGGTCTTCTGCGATCTCTACATGTCCGACGGCAAGCCGTTCCCGCTCGCCCCGCGCACCATCCTCAAGAACACACTGGCCGAGATGGCGTCGAACGGTTACAAGATGGTCGCCGGCATCGAGATGGAGTGGTACCTCACCAAGGTCGTGGACAACGGGCTCGGCACCTGCTCTCTCGGTGCACCCGGTTCGCCGGCCGACCCGCCGACGGTCGCCCCGGTCGCCCGCGGCTACAACTACCTGCTCGTCGATCACCTCGACGAGGTCGACGACATCCTGCGTCCGATCCGGAACGCTCTGTCGGACATGGGGTTGCCGATCCGTTCGTTCGACGACGAGTGGGCTCCCAGCCAGATGGAGACCACGTTCGACATCCTTGACGGCCTGGCGGCGGCCGACGCGGCAGCGTTGTTCCGCACCGCCACCAAACAGATCGCCAAGCGCAACGGTCATCTCGCATCGTTCATGTGCACTCCCGCGATCGCCGGCTTCTACGCCAACGGGTGGCACCTGCACACCTCGGTCGCGGACAAGGAGACCGGTGCGAACCTGATGGTCCCCACCGACGACGCGCCACTGTCCGAACTCGGGGTCCACTATGTCGGAGGCACCCTCGCCCACGGCGCAGCGGCCTCGGTGTTCACCACTCCGACGATCAACGGTTACCGGCGCCGGCGGCCGTATTCACTTGCACCCGACCGCCTCGCCTGGGGGCACGACAACCGGGCCGCGATGATGCGTGTCATCAGCGCCCCCGGAGACGTGGCGTCGCACGTGGAGAACCGCGTGGGCGACTCGGCGGCCAACCCGTACCTGTACATCGCAGCTCAGGCGGCCGCCGGTCTCGACGGCATCCTCAACCGCACCGATCCCGGCCCGGTCAGCGATGACCCCTACAGTGCCGATGTTCCGCAGCTCCCGGGTTCGCTGGCCGAGGCCATCGATGTGCTCGAGCAGGACGCGTTCTATCGCAAGGCCTTCGGGGACGGCTTCATCGACTACCTGGTCACGATGAAGCGCAGCGAGGTCAGCCGGTACGACGCCTGGGTCACCGAGAACCCCGACGACTCGACCTACGTCAACGGCGTGACCGACTGGGAACACCGCGAGTACTTCGAACTCTTCTGAGTTCGAACCACCCGATTCGATCGCAGTAGGTAGGGATAGAGGAGTTCCGTTGCCCACCATCACGTTCATCAGTCCCGACGGCACCAAGCACCAGCTGGAGGCGAAAGCCGGTGCGTCGGCGATGGAGACGGCTGTCAAGTTCGGTGTACCCGGCATCGTCGGCGAATGCGGAGGCGGGTTGTCCTGCGCGACGTGCCATGTGTTCGTCGAACCGGGCGACATCGACCGCACCGGCAGAGCCGAGGACTTCGAGGAGGAGATGCTCGAAGACGCACTCACCCCGGCGACCGAGTGCAGCCGGCTGTCATGCCAGATCCGGATGACCGATGAACTCGACGGACTGGTCCTGACGATCGCACCCGAGCAATGAGCGGACGTATTCTGATCGTCGGCGGCGGCGAGGCAGGTCTCAGCATCGCGGTGACCCTGCGCGAACTGGGACACGGCGACGAGATCTGCCTTGTCGGCGCGGAACCCTTCTCTCCCTACCAGCGACCTCCGCTGTCCAAGGAGTTTCTCGCCGACGGCGGTGAACCGTCAGTGCTACGTGCGCCGGAGTTCTACGCGGCCAACGACATCCGTCTGCTCACCGGCCGTTCGGTGGTGTCGGTCGAGCGTCGTGATGACGACGACAACGTCGGCGGCGGTGTCGCGACACTCGACGACGGCACTGCTCTCGAGTTCACCCGGCTCGCCCTGGCGACCGGCTCCATTCCCCGGCGGTTGCCGGTTCCCGGCGCCGACGCCGAGGGGGTGGTGGCGCTCCGCACCGTCGACGACGCACACGTCATCCGCGCGGGTCTCGACGCCGACCGTGACGTGGTCATCGTCGGCGGCGGCTTCGTGGGCCTCGAGGTCGCCGCGGCCGCGCGGGCTCGCGGCGCGACGGTGACTGTCATCGAGGCCACCGATCGTGTCCTGGGACGTGTTGCGGCCGAACCCATGTCGACGTTCGTTCGGCAGTATCACGAGTCCACCGGCATCCGGATCGCGACCGACCGTGGGGTGACCTCCATCGGCGGTACCGCGGGACGCGCCGACTCCGTCGTCCTCGACGACGGTGAATCGATACCTGCGGATCTGGTCGTCGTCGGCATCGGCGCTGTCCCGGCCACCGACCTCGCGACACTCATGGGCGTGCGGTGCGGCCCCGGCATCGTCGTCGACGGCGATGCCCGAACCAGCGATCGGTACGTGGTCGCGGCCGGAGACTGCACCCTGCAACCGCATCCGCATCGGCCGGGAGAACTGCTCGCCGTGGAGTCGGTCAACAACGCGGTCGAGCAGGGCAGGATCGCCGCGCACACCCTGTTGGATCGGGAGCCCCCGCCGCGGGGCGTGCCGTGGTTCTGGTCCAACCAGGGTGCGCTGAAGATCCAGATAGCCGGAGTCTCCGACGGTCACGACCGGTACGTCGTCCGCCGTCACGGCGCGGACCGTCTGACTGTGCTGTACTACCGCGACGGCCTGCTCATCGCAGGCGACACCGTCAATGACCCGCGTGAACACATGGCCGTCAAACGAGCTCTCGCACAACGGTTCACGATCGATCCAAAGGCGGCACAAGACACGTCGGCGCCGCTCAGATCGCTCGTCGGCCCCCTGGTCACGACCAGCTGAGAGAACTCGTCCACGCAACCACCGGGACGTACGGCTCGATTCGGCCACGCGCGGAGACGCCGCGGGGCGCAACGGTCGGGCACACCCGATGCCGCTTCCCGACGAACACGCGGCCGATCGCCCTGATGCCGACTTCTCGCCCGTTTAGTAAGTTACACGCACGAAAACTTCGCATTCGGGTATTGCAGAGGCAATATTTCTCGCATATGGTCCTTCTTCATGACCGCAGTTAGTGACGACCGCCACTCGGTCGGCGTCAGCACACAGACTTTCCGCACCGCGATGGCGGACCTTCCCGCCGCGGTGTCGATCATCACGACGGCCACACCGTCGGGGGAGCCACGAGGCGCAACCGTCTCGGCGGTGACGTCGTTGTCCAAGGACCCGGCGATGCTGCTCGTCTGCCTCGACAACGCCTCGGACACCCTCGCCGCGCTCGAGCCGGACCGCGACTTCCTCGTCCACATCGTCTCCGACGAGCTACAGGACACCGCGATGGCCTTCGCGACCAAGGGATCGTCGAAGTTCGACGGGGTGGCCTGGTCGTCGACCTCCACCCGCACACCACGGATCGACGGTGCCACCACCGTTTTCGCGTGCACCGTCCACTCGCTCGTACCCGGCGGCGACCACACGATCGTCGTCGGGGACATCCACGAGATCGACCACGACGCCACCCGTCCGCCGGTCGTCTACCACCGCCAGAAGATGCACTCCACACAGCACTGAACCGCCCGTTTGTCCACCTCCCCCATCATCTTTCGAGGAGACCACCGCAATGACAACCACCACACCGTCCGACCTCGCGTCGGAGACGGTGACCGCTTTCGCTTCCCGGCCGCACGGACCGGTCATCGGTGGTCGCGAGATCATCGACACCTCGATGTCGCTGGCGACGCTCGACCCGTCCACCGGTGACGCGCTGACCTCCATCGCCGAGGCCGACGACGCCACCGTCGACGCGGCCGTCCGCTCGTCGCAGGAGGCCTTCGACTCCTCGTGGTCGACGATGCTGCCCGGCGAACGCGAACGCATCCTGCATCGCTTCGCCGATCTGATCGAAGAGAACGCCGCCGAGCTCTCGGCCTATGACGCACTCGAGGGCGGCAAGCCGGTCAGCTACGTCGAAGCGGTCGACCTCCCGCTGGCGGTCGAGCAGTTCCGTTACTTCGCCGGATGGCCCACCAAACTCGCCGGCCAGACCGTCCCGGTGTCCACCCCGGACGCGCACGTCTACACCCGGAAGCTGCCGCTCGGCGTCGTCGCCGCCATCACGCCGTGGAACTTCCCGCTGTGCCAGGCTGCGATCAAGATCGCCCCGGCCCTTGCTGCCGGGAATACCGTCGTCCTCAAACCCTCTGAGCTGACGTCGTTCTCGACGATCCGACTCGCCGAGATCGCCCTCGAGGCAGGTCTGCCCGAAGGCGTGGTCAACGTGGTCACCGGCCGCGGCGAGACCACCGGCCAGTCCCTGATCTCGCATCCCGGCGTCGCCAAGATCTCGTTCACCGGTTCCGAGCGCGTCGGCCGCCACCTGGGCGCCGAGGCCGGCCGGATGCTCAAGCACGCGTCTCTCGAACTCGGCGGCAAGAACCCGCACATCATCTTCGCCGACGCCGACATCGAGAAGGCCGCATCGGCCGCCGCCACCACCGCCTTCTTCTACTCCGGACAGGTCTGCTTCAGCGGATCGCGGCTCATGGTGGAACGTGCTGCCCTGGACCAGGTTCTGGAGATCGTGGCATCCCACGCAGCAGCCCTGAAGCTCGGTGCCGGACTGGACCGCGACACCACGATGGGGCCGTTGATCTCCTCGGCGCACCGCGAGAAGGTCGAGGGGTACCTCGCCTCCGTCGCCCAGACCGACGCGTCGATCGCGTTCGGTGGCGGACGACCGGCGGACCCGGGGTTCTTCCTGGAGCCCACCGCGATCCTCGGGCCGAAGGACTCCGACGTCGTCGTCGCGGACGAGATCTTCGGTCCGGTACTGGTCATCCAGCCGTTCGACTCGATCGACGAGGTCACCACCCGCGCGAATGCCGGCAAGTACGGCCTGACCGCCGGCGTGTGGACCGACGACGTCCGCAAGGCGCACACCGTCGCCCAGAGCCTCCGTGCGGGAACCGTGTGGGTCAACACCTACGCCGACTACAACGCGGCCGCCCCGTTCGGCGGCTTCAAGGGGTCGGGCATCGGACGTGACTGCGGCCCTGAGGCTCTCGACAAGTACGTCGACACTCAGACCGTCTGGATGTCACTCTCGTGACCGCCGGCGGCGTCCGACCTCCGAGGGAGAAGCGCTTTGTAGTGCAATTCCTCGTAGACCATGATCTCGGTCGTGCCCACGCCCGGGATCAGGCGGACGCCGTCGTCGAGCGCGTCGAGGAGTTCATCGCCCGAACCGGTGACCAGCTCGGCCAGGACGTCGTAGCGGCCGACGGTCAGCGCCACGTACGACGTCCGGCTCAGCTTCGTCAATCCCTCGGCGACATCCTGCGCCCGCGCACCCGGGGCCAGGCGGATACCGACCCAGCAGGTGTGGGAGTACCCCATGCGCAGCGGATTGACGATCGCCATCACATGCACCGCACCGGATTCGGTGAGTCGTGCGTGGCGCTGGCGGATCGTCGCCTCCGAGACGTCGAGCTCCCTCGCCACCTCACGGAACGAGGCACGGCCGTCCACCGCGAGACGCGCGACGATCCGCTGATCGAGCGAATCCAGCTCGCGCGGACGGACTCCCGAGTTCTCGACGTCGTCGCGATGGAACCTCGCCTCCTGGTAGTGGATGCGTAGATACGGCAGGACCTCCACCTGGCCTACGCCGGGCAGGGACCGGATGTCCTGCGTCAGAACCTCTCTCAACTCAGCACCGTCGACACAGATCAGTTCGACCTGGATCACGAAAGGCCCGGTGGTGACAGTCACGTAGTCGACTTGCGGAAGTCGGGCGAGTTCGGCGGCGATGATCGTCGGCGGACGAGTCCCGTCGACCGTCAGCAAGGCCAGGGCCGTCGCCCCGAAACCGAGACGAGCCGGATCGGTGACCGCACCGATGGTGATGAAACCCTCTGCCAGCAGTCGCGCGACGCGCTTGCGGACCGTCTTCTCGGTGAGATCCACGAGGCGTGCGAGATCCGAGTAGCGCGCCCGGCCATCGGCCTGCAGCACATCGATCAGCGCGTGGTCGACCGCGTCGAGATCGGCATCCGTCCCCGACGGTCCGCTGCCCGAGCCCACGTCCGAAATCACGGGTCGAGCCTACAGCGACCCACCCCTCCGACCCTCCCCTACGTGCGCGGACCGCGCACGGAGCCCATCACCTCAACCGTTTGCACAGACGAGGAGTCAACAACATCATGCGTATCGGTCTCTTGCAGGAAGGTGACCTCACCGGCACCACCGCGGCCCAGCGGTATCACGACCTCATCGACGAGGTCGCCCTGGCCGACGGCCTCGGCTTCTCCACCTGGGGCACCTCCGAACAGCACTTCAGCCCGCCGAGCTTCTCGGTCGCCGCGCCGGAGGTGCTCTACTCCGCCATCGCGATGCGCACCGAGCGGATCAAGCTGCGCACCATGGCCTCGGTGATGCTGAAGTGGAACCATCCCATCCTGGTGGCCGAGCGTCTCGCGACCCTCGACATCGTCTCGCGTGGTCGCGCCGAGGTCTGCACGGCCCGCTCCAACAACCTCACCACCCTGGCCGCGTTCGGCGTCGACCCCAAGGACACCCGCGATCAGTGGGAGGACTCGATGGACGTCCTCATGAAGGCGATGGTCGACGAGAAGCTCGAACACGACGGTCCCGTCTGGAAGATCCCGTCGGTCGAGATCGTGCCCAAGCCGGTGACCACGCCGCACCCGCCGGTGTCGGTCGCCGCGTCGAGTGTCCAGAGCCACGAGAACGCCGGCGTCCGCGGCATCGGCGTGATCACCTTCGACAACTACTTCGGGTTCGACTACCTGCAGGAATGCACCGACGGGTACACCCGCGCCTTCGCCGCGGCCGACCACTCTCAGGTCGCCGCGCCCAACGAGTACCGCGGTCTGTACGTCGCGACCGCCTACTGCGCCGAGACCCGTGAAGAGGCGCGCAGCGTTGCCCGACGCGTCACGATGGACTACTTCAAGTTCATCCTCGACCTCTACGTCCCGTTGTCGAAGCAGCCCGGCTACACCTACCTCGACACCCTCGAGCAGCTCATCGAGCACCAGGACGACATGGACTGGCTGTGCGACTACAGCCCGTCGGTGATGGTCGGAACCCCCGCCGACTTCATCGAGCGCATCGAGCGTCTCGAGTCGATGGGCATCGACGAGGTCCTGCTGCGCCTCGACGGCGTCGGACACGAGAAGATCATGAAGTCGCTGGAGCTCATCGGTCATGAGGTGATCCCCCAGGTCGACAGGGAAGGAACCGGCAGATGAGTGTCAGCGAGAACCCGCAGCTCGACACCGAGCTGCAGAGCCTGATCGAACAGATCCAGGACCCGGCCAACCAGGGCGAGCCGCTCGTGGCGCGCGACTACCTGCTGCTCGCCGCCGTCTGCGTCGCGATCCCCGTCCTCCTCATCGTCTTCGGGATGGCGCTGTCATGACGGCAACCGAACCCACCACCGGCGCCGGCTCGTCGTCGGCGAGCGACAACGGCTGGCCGCTACCCCGATCGTCCCGGACCTGGGGCGGCGGTTCGGTGTTCACCGCATCCATCGCCACCGCCGTCGCCACCTGGTGCTTCATCATCGGCGGCTACGTCTCCTACTACCTGCAGGCGGGACCGGGCACCGTCGCGATGATCGCCGGCTCCTTGATCGGCATCCTCTTCATCGCGCTGGCCTGCGTGCCGATCACCGCGAAGTACGGCTGCGACACCGTCACGTCGACGGTCCCGCAGCTCGGTGTTCGCGGCAAGTACCTCGCCGTGGCCCTCATCTACCTGGCCACCATCGGCTGGAACATCTACCTGATCGTCCTGCTCGGCAGGTCGGTGGTCGCGATCGCGGGCGCCGTGGACATCTCGATGCCGAGCTGGACTGTCGGCCTCATCGGGGTCATCGCGATCGGTCTGGTCGTGGTCATCCTGCGCAAGGGCGCCGATTCGGTGAAGGACTTCACCCGGCTGATCGCCGCGGTGGTCATCCTCCTGGCGATCGCGGTGATCGTGCTCATCGTCAAGGACACCGGCTGGTCGAATCTGATGTCGCTGCCGGCCACCGCACCGTACGACGACGAGAAGGCCAACTGGGCAAGCGGTCTCGAGGTCCTCATCTCGGTGAACCTGTCGTGGTGGGCCTACACCGCGGCGATCGCGCGCAACGGTGCCCGTGCCCGGACGTCGTTGTGGCCGGTCGTGTTCGCCCTAGGACTCGGCGTGGGTCTCGGCTCGCTGGCCGGCTTCTACGGCGGGCTCGTGGTTCCCGACTCCGCAGGCGACCCGACCCTGTTCGTCGTCGACCTCGGCGGCACCGCCTTCGGCATCGTGGCCCTCGGTTTCGTCGTCGTGTCGAGCTTCGGCACCACCACCGTCGGCATGTACTCCGCGGCACTGGCACTGCGTCAGTTGCCGGGCGTCAAGAACCTGTCGTGGCGGATGTCCACCGTTGTGGCCGCCATTCCGGCGCTCATCCTGGTCGGGTTCTTCCCGAACCCGGTGTTCGACAACTTCTCGGTGTTCCTGGCCTTCCTCGCGATCGCCTTCGCGCCGATGTGCGGCATCCAAATCGTCGACTGGTTCCTGCTCCGCAAGCAGTCCTACGACGTCGCCGCGATCTACGACGCGACGCCGCGGTCCACATACTGGTTCACCGGCGGCATCAACCCCGTCGCGTTCGGCTCGTTCGCGCTCGGCGTGGTCACGTACCTGTACCTGCTCGACCCGGTCAGCTACGTGTTCCGCTCGCCCTTCGAGTACATGACGGCATCGATCCCGACCGTGATCGTCTCCGCCGTCGCCTACTGGATCGGCAGCCGGGTGTTCTACGTCCGCAGTGGACGTTTCGGCTACGTCGCCGGCCCTCGCTGAGCTCCCTGTCTCCCATCCCTTCACCACGAGAGGTGATTCCTCATGCACGACGTCATCGTTCTGTACAACCATCCCGAAGACCCCGAGGCCTTCGACGCGCACTACACGGGTACTCACATCCGGCTCGCCGAGGCACTCCCCGATCTGGTCGAATTCGCCTGGGGCAAGACCACTGCCGAGGGTGAGCAGGCACCGTACTACCTGGTCGCCCGCATGACCTACCCCGATGCCGAGACCGCGGGCGAGTCCTTCGCCAGCCCGGCCGGTGTCGCCTCGGTCGAGGACCTGGCCAACTTCGCCGGCGCCGGCGTCACGGTCCTGCACGTGCCGCGTCTCGCTGCCGGAGAGCCGAAGTGACCGAAGCAGTGACAGCCGACACGATCGTCATGGCCGGGCAGGTCCTGGCCATGACGGGCCGTGCCGACGAATCCCAGGGACCGACCGCCGTCGTCATCAACGGAGACACCATCACCGCGGTGATCCCCGCCGATGAGGTCGGCCCCTGGTTCGGGGACCACACCACCGTGCTCGACTGGCGGGACAAGGTGCTGATGCCCGGCTTCGTCGATCCGCACGCGCACACCGAAGTGGCGTCGAAGGCCGACCGACAGATGGTCGATGTCCGCGCGCCCGGATGTCCCGACATCCCGGCAGTACTCGCACGTCTCCGCTCCGAACTCGGTTCGGCGAGAGACGGCTGGCTGGTGGGCCAGGCCAACCTGTTCTACGACCAGAAGCTCACCGAGCGCCGGTTCCCCACCCGCGCCGAACTCGACTCGGTCAGCACCGATCTCGCGGTCGCGATCCGGGCCGGCGGTCACCTCAGCATCCTGAACACGCGAGCTCTCGAGCGCGCGGGCATCGACGCCGACTACCAGGCCGTGGACTACAGCGTCACCGGCAAGCCGTCGGTGCATCGCGACGCCTCGGGTGCGCCCACCGGCGTGGTCACCGAGATGGACGCACTCCTCGGCTTCCCCGGACTGACGCACGAGGAGACCGCCCGGGCGCTCGAGACCGGGATCGCCGATCTGTTCACCGCCAACGGCGTGACCACGATCGGTGAGATCTCCGATTCCGTCGACGGACTGCGGATGTTCGACGCCGGGATCGCGGCGGGACGCATCTCGACGCGGATGTTGGTCTATCTGTGGGCGCCGGGCACGGTCGGGCTCGACGAGGCTGTCTCGCATGCCGATTGGTTGTCGCCCAGGTCCACCCCGGATCGGTTCGCCATCCGGGGCGTGAAGGTGTTCGCCGACGGCGGTTACTCGGCCAAGCGAGCAGCACTCACCCGCCCGTATGCCGACGACTGCCACTCCCACGGCGAACTCGCACTGAGCCCGGAGGAGATCGCGGACATCGCACTGCGCACGCGCCGTGCGGGTCTGCAGCTCGCGATCCACGCGAACGGCGACCGGGCACAGCTCTCGGTCTGCGAGGCGCTGGCCGACATCGCCGACCGTTTGCCACCGGGGCCCACCATCCGCATCGAGCACGCCGGCAATTTCGTCCCCGACTACGAGAAGCTCTCCGCGGCATGGACGACGGCCGGGATCATGCCGGTCCCGCAGCCGGTGTTCCTCTACAACTTCGGCGAGTTCATCCCCGGCTACGTGGGTGAGTACGCGCAGGATCGCCAGTTCCCGTTCCGGCGGATGCTCGACGACGGTTGGAACGTCTCGGGCAGTTCGGATGTATGGGTCGGTTCGGAGATCGGTCAGACCAACCCGTTCCTCTCGATCGCGAGCGCCGTGGGGCGTTGGACGTTCCACCACGAGGTGATGTCACCCGACCAGTCGGTCAGCATCTACGAGGCGCTGCGCATGCACACTGTCGGCGGCGCAACGGTTCTGGGGGTGCAGGACTCTCGCGGCACCGTCGAACCGGGCAAGCTGGCCGACCTGATCGCGCTGGACCGCAATCCCCTCGAGACCCAACCCGAAGCGCTGCGCGACATATCGGTATCGGATGTGTTGCTCGGCGGAACTCAGGTCCACCCCCGATCCTGAGCCCCACCATCACCCAGGAGTCAACGATGACCGACCTTCGTGTCCCCGCACTGACACTGCGATCCGAGCTCTGGATCGGCGGCCGTAATGTGCCGTCCTCGGACGGCGGCCTGTTCCCCGTCTACGACCCGGCCGACGGGACGCTGCTCGCCGAGGTCGCCGACGCGACCCCAGACGACGGCCGACGCGCGCTCGACGCGGCGGCCGCCGCACAACCCGGGTGGGCGGCGACCTCTTCGCGCACACGCGCCGAGATCCTCCGTCGGGCCTGGGAATTGATCCAGGAGCGTCGGAACGAGGTCGCCGCGGTCATCACCGCCGAGATGGGCAAACCGCTGTCCGAGTCGCTGGGCGAGGTGACCTACGGCGGCGAGTTCCTGCGGTGGTTCGCGGAAGAGGCGGTGCGGATCAACGGGCGGTACACCACGTCCCCGTCGGGCGCGGGACAGATACTCGTCACCAAGGAACCCGTCGGGCCGACTCTGGCGATCACGCCGTGGAACTTCCCGCTGGCCATGGGAACACGAAAGATCGCCCCCGCCTTGGCCGCGGGGTGCACGATGATCGTCAAGCCGGCGCCGGAGACGCCGCTGACGATGCTCCTGCTCGCCGAGATCTTCACGGAGGCCGGCCTTCCCGCGGGTGTGCTGTCGGTCCTGCCGACCTCGGACGCGGCCGCGCTCACCGGCCCACTGCTCGACGACCCACGACTGGCGAAGATCACCTTCACCGGGTCCACCGGCACCGGGAAGCTGTTGCTGCGAGCAGCCGCCGACAACGTGTTGCGGTCGTCGATGGAACTGGGTGGCAACGCCCCGCTCATCGTCTTCGACGACGCGGACATCTCCGCCGCCGTCGACGGGGCGCTGGCCGCGAAGATGCGCAACGGCGGCCAAGCCTGTGTCGCGGCCAACCGGATCTACGTCGACAACAAGGTGCGCGAGCAGTTCACCGCCGAACTCACCGACCGCATGCGAGATCTCACCGTCGGATGTGGATCGGCCGAGGGAACCGACGTCGGGCCACTGATCAACGAGCGCCAGCGCGGTGTGGTTGCCGAGCTGGTCGACGACGCCGTCGCCAAGGGAGCGCGACTGCTCCTCGGAGGCAGGTCCGTCGACGGTCCGGGCTTCTTCTACGAGCCGACGGTGCTGGCCGACATCCCCGCCGATGCGCGTCTCGTGACCGAGGAGGTCTTCGGCCCGGTGGCGGCGATCATCGGATTCGACGACGAGGACGAGGCCGTCGCCGCGGCGAACGCCACCCGGTATGGGCTGGCGGCCTACGTCTTCACCGAAGGACTCGACCGCGCGATGCGGGTGTCGCGCGCCATCCAGGCCGGAATGGTAGGGGTCAATCGCGGGATCATGTCCGACGTCGCCGCCCCGTTCGGTGGGTACAAGGAATCCGGACTCGGAAGGGAAAGCGGCAGTGAAGGAATCGAGGAATACCTTGAAACCAAGTACATCGCTCTGCGTTGACCCGGATGCGTCTGCCGACGCGGCTGACCTCGACGCGGCCGAGCCCGGCGGGGCCGTGGCCCCCCGCCCGGCCGCGGTGCCCGAGGCCGCGGTCCTGACCGACCCCGATGGCGCGATCCTGGTGTTCCCGGCCGCGACTGCGACGCCGGCCGCCGTGCACTTCCTGATCACGCACTCCTCCGGCCTCGTACACGCGGCGATGCCGTCCGGACTGCTCGATGCGCTGCGCATCCCGGACCAGCCGGTGCTGCCGTCGGAGGACTCCGGCACGTCGTTCACCGTCGCGGTCGACGCGGCGATCGGGATCGGTACCGGCATCTCGGCGATCGACCGCGCCCACACCTTGCGCGTGCTGGCCGATCCGCGCAGCGCCCCGGACGACCTGGTCCGTCCCGGGCACGTGCTGCCGATCAGGTGTGCCGCCGAGGCCTACACGGGGCTGCGCTGTTGGGAGCGCGCGGTCGCCTTCGTCTCGAGCGCCGGACACCCACCGGTCGCGGTGGCGGCGCGGCTCGTCGACGAGGCGGGAGAGCCGCTCGACGCGGCGTCGGCGGTGTCGTTCGCCCTCTGGCACGGACTGGCGCTCGATCCGATCGGGCTCCCGATCTGAGTCGCCGGCCGACACCCACGTCAGAAGAGTGACGCATATCACCCGGGAGGCGCACTCGGGTGCGCTGACGCTCCTCAGTGCCGTCGGGCCGTTCCGGATGGTTGCCCCGCGTGCACCCAGAACCCCCCATTGTGCTCCTTGTTTTGTGGGAATCCGCACTCACCGTTTCCCAGGACACATTTTCTGTGCCACACTTGTCGGGCGGTCATCAGTTTTGGTGGCTGCTGAACTGAAGAAAGAAGTACAGCAGTATGGCACAGGGAACCGTCAAGTGGTTCAACGGCGAAAAGGGCTTCGGCTTCATCGCACCCGACGACCAGGGCGCAGATGTCTTCGTCCACTACTCTTCGATCACCGGTAGCGGCTTCCGCAACCTCGAAGAGAACCAGCGCGTCGAATTCGACGTCGAGCAGGGAGCCAAGGGCCCCCAGGCAACCAACGTCAGCGCGCTCTAAGCACACCTGACTTCACGAAGCGCCTCATCCGATTCGTCGGATGGGGCGCTTCGTCGTTCGTGGATCGAGTTACGAAACCTGCTGGTGCACAGATTGTCTCGGCGTCGCCCTACCGGAGAGTGCGCGGCAGCCGGGACACCGGGACGACGACGGTCCCCTCGATGGTTGCCGACGACAGGATGCCGACGACGAGTCCCCGACTGTTCTGAACCCCCGCACCACTGTCGCCCGACTCCGAACGAAGGCTCGTCAGAATCGAATACGAGTCGTGACTCGTGAGAAACGGCGGCGCGACCGAGAATCCGTGCGAAGTGCGTAGCACCTCGGCGGGATCGGTGACCCTTCCCGTTCCGTAGCCCGTGGTGATCCCCGACTTCCAGACCAGCTGGCCGCGGTGGAACCTCGCATCCCAATCCACTCGGTCGACACGGACCGATGCGCGTGGAGCGAGGCTGATCACCGCGATGTCGAGTTGCCTCGCGACGCGGTTGGCGGTGATAGTCCCGATCCGGTTGCCCTTCTGGTCGAATACCGGCCGACCCACGTCCCCGCAATGTCCGGCGGTCAGCGCCTTCTTGCGAGAGATGACCGCACCGAGTGTGCAGCTGTTCGACGTGACGACGGTGTCGTCGATGCTGATCGCCATTCCCGACCGAACCGTGATCACCGCGGCGTCCGCCACGACGGCGGGTGCTGCGAGCAATGCCGTCGACACTCCCAGCGTCATCAGCACACGAAACCGAATCCCCATGTTTCCTCCCCAGGCAACCTGGACAGCCTAACCGGGCCGGCCATCGTCGGCGCGACCGACGGGCCGCGGTGCCGCCCTCGACGAAACCCACCCCGGCCCGATGTAAGCCACGTCACAATGGTCATGCGGGCCGGCGGCTGTCGGGCGGCGGCCTCCGCATGGCGGACGCCCGGGCAACGATGCCGGCGACGAGACGTGAGGGTGATGCAGATGTCCGATCCCGTTCTGGTCCTGACGAAGGCCCGCACATCGTGTGAGATGCGAGCGGTCACCGACTGGGCAGCGACCGCGTACCCGGACGCCGAGATCCGTCAAGGTGCCGATGTCGACTTCGACTCCCTCTCGCCCGGCACGCTCCTCGTCCCCGTCCGTCCGGTGTGGTTGCCGGCGGCTCGCCAGGGTGAGCGGCGGGTCACGCTCGGTGACGTGCTGGTGCTGTCGAACCCCCGGCGCCCCCTCGGACTCATGCAGCCCGTCATCCGCAGGCGTCGTCCGGACGCCCTGCGCGTGGTGGCGGGCGAACCGGCCACGATCGCCGAGCTTCGCGAACGGCACGCACGCGACCAGGCCGAGGGCGAGCCCTTCGGCCAGTTCGTCCGCCTTCAGGCATCGGTGTCGGCCGAGCGCGCGGAACGCCAGATCGTCGGCGACAGGTACAAGGTTCCCCGACTGGTGGCCGAGCAGATCAGCAGCTCGGCACGGTTCCAGAGCGGGGCGGCCAAGCTCGCCGCCGAACTGGGCCGTCCCATCGACGCGGTGGTGTCCGAGGCGACCGACAAACTCTCGGGTTTCGTCGCCACCCAGAGCAGGCTGATGGACGACATCTTCTCCGCGACGTTCAACAGGCTCCACGAACGCGCGTGGAACGTCACGGTGGACGTCGACACCCTCAGTTCGCTGAGGATGCTGAACAAGTCGACGGGTCTGGTGTTCCTGCCCTCGCACCGCTCGTACGTCGACCCGTTGGTGCTGGCGAAGGTCCTGCGTAACAACGACTTCCCCCGAATCTCGTACTCGGCGGCAACAACCTGTCGTTCTGGCCGGTGGGGCCGGTCGCACGGCGCGCGGGCATGATCTTCATCCGGCGCAAGTTCGGGTCGGATCCGGTCTACAAGTTCGCGATGCGCTCGTATCTCGCCTACATCATCGAGAAGCGGTTCAACCTCGAGTGGTACATCGAGGGTGGGCGCAGCCGAACGGGCAAGCTGCGCAAGCCGATGCTCGGATTGCTGAACTACGTCGTCGACGCGGTCGGTCAGCTCGACGACGCCGATGTGACGATCGTGCCCACGTCGATCGTGTACGACCAACTGCAGGAAGTCGGGGCGATTGCCGCCGAGGACGCGGGCGGGGTCAAGAAGCCCGAGGGTGTCGGCTGGTTGCTGCGGTATGCCAAGGCGCAGCGCAGCTACCTCGGCGACGCGCGAGTCCGTTTCGGCAGACCGATCTCGATGCGGGCGGCGCTGGACGAAGCGGGTGACGGGCCCGCGCGTCTGGAGAAGGTCGCGTTCCGCGTGATGGACGAGATCAACTCGGCCACCCCGATCACCGCGACCTCGCTCGTCGGTTTCGCCGCGCTCGGTGCACAGGATCGTGCGTACACCCTGCCCGAGATCGAAGCGGTACTCGCTCCACTGCTCGACTACATCGAGCGCCGCGGGCTACCCGGCCCAGACCCCGCGCTGTGTCGTGGCGTCGGCCTCGTCCGTACTCTCCGAGTGCTGGCCGGCAACGGCGTGGTGAGCTGTTACGAGGGCGGATCGGAACAGGTGTGGTCGGTGGTGCCCGAGAACCGCGCGGTCGCAGCGTATTACCGCAACGGCGCGCTGCATCATTTCGTCGACCGCGCCATCGTCGAGATGGGGATGCTTGCGCTGGCGGAGGGCGAGGTCAAGGCCGGGAGCACGCCGATCCGAAGTAACCACGTCGGTTCCCCGCCGGCTCCGGACGAGAATCTGCTGACCGCCGCCCAGCGCGAGGCCCTGCGCATCCGCGACCTGCTCAAGTTCGAGTTCTTCTTCCCGCCCAAGACCGAGTTCCTCCATCGTCTCGGCATCGAACTCGATCTCCTGGCCCCCGGCTGGCGCGCGGTCTATCCGACGCAGGAGTGGACCTACGAGGTTCTGCACGGACACACCGGAGCACTCCTCGCACGGCGGACGCTGCAACCGTTCTTCGACGCCCAGCTGGTGGTCGCGACCAAACTGGTGGAGCTGGGCAACACCAGCCAGGAGAAGGACGTCCTGATCGCCGACTGCCTGGGCCTCGGACGGCAACTGGCACTGCAAGCGGTTCTCCGTAGCAAGGACTCGGTGTCCAAGGATCTCTACGACGGCGCCTATCGCCTCGCCGACAACCGCGGTCTGATCCACGGCGAGGACATCGTGGATCTGCGGGTGGCCCGCCAGGACTGGCTCGACGAGGTCGAGCTGATGCGGGACCGTCTCGCACGTATCGCCTCGATCGAGGATCTGCAGCCGGACGTCTTCGGGGAGGAGGAACAGTGAGCGCCTTCACCGACCGGATGCGGGCCATCCGCTCCGCGCCGACGGGGAAGAAGGTGGCCGCGCTCTTCGACTACGACGGCACCCTGATCGAGGGGTTCTCCGCCGCCGCCATCATGCGGGCGCGCGTGCGCAGCATGGAGTTCGGGCTCGGCGAGCTCGCCGACTTCCTCCTGATCGGACTGCGCGGGGTCGTGTCCGAGCAGGACTATGCCGAGGTTCTCGCGGCCACGCGGCCCACCTTCGCGGGTAAGACGTATGCGGAGCTGATCGCCTTCGGCGAGCATCTGTTCAAGTACGAGACCGCGGCCAAACTGCGTCCCCAGATGTGGCAGATCCTGCGTGCCCATCGCGAGATGGGGCACACCATCGTGATCGCATCATCGGCCACGCGATTCCAGATCGAGCCGATCGCTCGGGAGATCGGGGCGGACTTCGCGCTCGCCACCGACGTGGAGGTCGTCGACGGCGTGGTGACCGGAAACATCAAGGGGCGTCCACTCTGGGGACCGGGCAAGGCAGCTGCGGTCCGGGAGTTGGCTCGTGCGAACGACATCGATCTCGATGCGTCGTTCGCCTACAGCGACGGGAACGAGGACATCCCCTACCTGGAATCGGTGGGTAACCCGGCAGCGATCTCGCCGCGTCGAATCCTGCGCGCGGAGGCGGAGTCTCGCGGTTGGCCGATCATCGATCTCAAGAACCCCACCTACAACCGCTTGGGGATGCTGGCCCGGACCGGCGCCTTCTACGCGTCGTTCATCGGCTCGGCCGCAGTCGGCGCGGCCGCGGGGGTCGTGCGCCGCGATCCGCACGCCGTCGTCGAAGCGCTCCCCACCGGCAATGACGTCGGACTGTCGTTGGCCGGCGTCCATGTCCAGGTGCTCGACGGCGGCGAGTACCTCTTCTCGGACCGGCCGTGTGTGTTCCTGTTCAACCATCAGTCGAAGCTCGACCTGCCGGTCATGATCAACCTCGTCCGCTCGGATGCGACCGGGGTGGCCAAGAAGGAGGTGCAGCGCGTGCCGGTTCTCGGCGAGATCCTGCGCCAGGCAGGGCTCGTCTTCATCGATCGGACCGACCGGAGCAAGGCGATCGAACAACTGGCACCGGCGGTGAAGGCCCTTCGCGACGACGGCATGTCCCTCGTCGTGGCGCCGGAGGGCACACGATCGCCGACGCCGCGGATCGGGAAATTCAAGAAGGGACCGTTCCACATCGCCATGCAGGCCGGGGTCCCGATCGTCCAGGTTGTGCTCCGCAATACCGGCGAATTGATGTGGCGTGGTTCCCAACTCATCAGGCCGGGTACGGTCGAGGTGATGGTCCTGCCACCCGTCGACACCAGCGAGTGGACCGCCGACGAGATCGGCACCCGCGCCGAGGAGGTGCGGCAGATGTATGTCACGGCGTTGGCCGACTGGCCGCTGGAGTCGTTCGTCGACGACTCGGTGGAGTCGCTGCGTGGAAAACCGGAGGAAGAGACCCGATGAGCGACGACCCCGATCTGACAGAGGGCACGGACCGGCCACTCGACTGGGCGAGCGACCCGCACATGAGTTCGGTGGACACCATCATGTGGCGCGGCGACACCGACCGCCGCATGCGCGGCACCATCTGCATGCTGGAGATCTACGACTGCGACCCGGACTGGGACCGCTTGGTGGCCGCACACGAGTGGGCCAGCCGCATGGCGCCGCGATTCCGGCAGCGCGTCGTCGACTCCCCCTTCGGCACCGGGACACCCAGTTGGGCTGTCGATCCCGACTTCGACCTGCATTACCACCTGCGGCGAATCAGCCTGGGGGGCGACGGCAGCATGCGAGAGCTGCTCACCACCTGCGAGCAACTCGCGATGACCGCGCTCGACGCCGCGCGCCCGCCGTGGGAGGGCTACCTGATCGAAGGGCTGCCCGATGGCCGGGCCGCATATTTTCTGAAGGCGCATCACGCGCTCACCGATGGGCTCGGTGCGATCCTCGGCTTGGCGCAGTTGCATTCGCCGACAAGGGAACACAACCCGAAGAAGCCGCAGCCTCCGAACCCCGACCCGGTGAACATCACGCCGATCGATCTGCTGCAACGGCAGATCGCCGAGGAGGTCCGCCGGGTTCCGCACCGCATCGACACCGCATTCCGCGGCGTGCGCGCACTGGTGAATCCGCGGCAGGCGTTGAGTACCGCTCTGCGCTATGGCCGTTCGGTGCCGAGAGTCGCGGGACTCGTGAGTCCTCCGGGTTCGCCGTTGCTGGCTCACCGCAGTCTGTCGTGGCGGTTCAGTGCGTTCGAGGTTCCGTTCACCGGCCTCAAAGCGGCAGCGACGGCGGCGAAGTCGTCGGTCAACGATGTCTACCTGGCCGGACTCATCGGCGGGTTCCGGATCTACCACGAGAAGATGGGCACTCCGGTGGAGACGATGCCCGTCGCGATCCCCATCTCGGTACGACGGCCCGAGGATCCCGCCGGCGGAAACCGGATCGCGGTGGGTCGACTCGCGGGCCCGGTCGGTATCGCCGATCCCTTCGAACGCGTCCTCACCATCCGCGAACAGGTACGTCAGGCCAGGCACGAGCCGGCGGTCGACATCTTCAACACTCTCGGATCGGTGATGGCCTGGCTGCCCGGCACGGTCCTCATGCGCTTCAGCGGCACCACGAGCCAGAACGACCTCCAGGCCAGCAACGTCCCCGGAATCCCCTGGGACACCTACGTCGCCGGCGCCAAGGTGGAGCGCATGTTCCCGTTCGGCCCGCTCCCCGGTTGCGCGATGATGGCCACGATGATCACCCACAACGGAACTGCTTGTCTCGGAATCAATTCCGACGGTGCCGCCGTCACCGATCAGGAGTTGTTCGCCGACTGCCTGGTTGCCGGATTCGGGGAGGTGCTCGCGTTGGTCGCGGACGCCGACATGACGCCCGGGGAACTCAAGCGGGTGGTGTGAGGGCACCACTCACAGACGTCATTTCGACGTTGCGACTTCGTTCGAGGTCGCAGCGTCGAAATGAGGTCTGCCAGTGGGGCGACGAGGGACCGCACCGGTGAACGCGGTGATGCTCGTCCTCATGATCGTCGTCGGTGCGGCGGCCATGGTGTGCGCGATCATGGCGGCTTTCACCTACCTGCGCCGCAAACGGGATCCATTGACAGCTGACCGCCTTGCGCGACGATGGCTGGTGGCCACCGCAATCTTCGGGATCAGCGCCATCGTGCTGCGGTTCGTGTGGTTGTTGCTGCTCTGAACGGTCCGATGCATTCGGACTAGTTGCACTAGTCCGAATAGGCTTACACTAGGGCATGAAGTCCATCAGCAGCAGCGAAGCCAAAGCCCGGCTGAACGCCGTCTTGGCCGAGGTCGAACGGACGGGACAGCCGGTCACCATCACGAACCATGGTCGACCTGTGGCAGTGCTCGCCCCCGCCACGCCGCGGGCGCGCCGGTTCGGACAGTTCCCTGGCATGACGATTCCCGACAATTTCGATGATCCGCTGCCTGACGACGAGCTCGAGGCCTGGGAACCGAAGCCGTGACCGACATCCTGCTCGACACCAACGCTCTCCTCTGGCTCGTGACCGACCCAGACCGCCTCGCTCCGTCAGCTCTGGACATCCTCGGCGATCCCGCCAACAACCTCTACGTCTCGGCAGCGTCGGCCTGGGAAATCGCGATCAAGACCAGGCTGGGCCGCCTGGATGCAGGCCCCCTCTTGTCCTCGTGGAGCGAAACCATTGCGGCGATGGCAGCAATGGATCTACCCATCGACGCGATCGATGGAGCACATGCCGGACAACTCGTGTGGGACCATCGCGACCCGTTCGACCGCATGATCGTCGCTCAGGCCACTCGCCGTGGGCTGACCATCGCCACCAGCGACAAGGCCATCCACCGGGGAACACTGGTCCCCGTCATCGACACCCGCCGGTGATGGAGACGATGTCCGACCCATTGCCTACTGTTGGCCCATGGACTTCCACGCATTCGCCGGCCTGTGGGAACGTCATCCCGCATGGCGGCTCCTGCGTGCTCACCATTCCCCGCTCATCCTGACGTTTCTCGGGAACTACTTCGTCGAGGGCAACCGGGGTGCGAGTTCGGCCACCGACCTGGCCGCCGCGTTGGACGACCTGCTCTACGACCTGAACACCGCAGCCGCAGCGGACGGCGGGCCCGCGCGGTTCCCCAAGGAACCGCGAGCGTACCTCGAGGACTGGGCCGCAACGGAGGCGGGCTTTCTCCGTCGCTTCTATCCGCCGGGTGACGACGAAGTCCACTACGAGGTGACTCCGGCCTTCGAAAAGGCATACGCGTGGGTCCTCTCCCTCCAGGGGAGAGCCCTTGTCGGTACCGAATCACGGCTGCACACCGTCGTCGAACTTCTCCGCCAGATCGTGCACGGCGTCGAGTCCGACCCCGAGGTCCGACTCGCCGAGTTGCGGCGGCGTCGTACCGAAATCGATGCCGAGATCGACGCGGTCGAGTCCGGCCACATCGCAGTTCTCGACCCGACAGGCGTCAGAGACCGCTACCAGCAACTGTCGTCGACGGCGCGCGAGTTGCTCTCCGACTTCCGCGAGGTCGAGGACAACTTTCGTTTCCTCGACCGCGCCGCCCGCGAGAAGATCGCGGCCTGGGACGGCCCCAAGGGCGAACTCCTCGCCGAGCTGGTGGGCAGTCGTTCGGAGATCGCAGCTTCAGACCAGGGGCGCAGCTTCCAATCGTTCTACGAATTCCTGCTCTCGGACTCCCAGCAGGCCGAACTCGGTTCGCGTCGACGTCATTTGCGGTGCGCTGAGCGTGCCGGACGAGCCGTGGGCCTGTTCCGCTGATCGAACATGGCGCTGGAGGATATCTCACCGGAAGTACGGCTCGTCCTGCACCCAGTTGAACCCCCGGCTTCGTAATGTCAACGCGTCGTGGTCCATCCGGTGCGCGACGATCGTCGTCGGGTTCCCCTCGAGGTCGCCGGTCAGGACCAGGGTGTCGTCGTCGGGGCGGTCGATGGCCAGCGACGCGAGCGGTTGTTGTATCTGCACGGTCTCGTCGTCGATCTCGGCCGTTACTGGCACCAGGGCGCCGTTCATCATCTGCACAGTCGTCGAGCCACCGATGTCGAAAATGACTCGTTGCCAGCGCGTCTCGTCGGTGGTCAGCGGGCGAACCGGGTTCCCGTCCACGCGGAAGTCCTGGACCGACCAGATGCCGTACAGCTCCGGCTTCGGCGCACCGGCGCCGTACTCCTGGTAGCCGGCCCAACTTATCTGTGCCGCGCCGATCGCAACCCAGATGCCGAGTGCCACCTGCACTCCCACCGCCCACCGGTTGAGCGTGTCACGTGTGAACAGTGCGGGCGGTGTCAGTGGTTTCGCTGCTCGTCCGAAGACGAACAGCTCCATCAGGTTCCGCATCTGCGGCGTCAGCAGTATGAGCGAGAAGGCCACCAGGTGGAACGACAGGATCTTGACCGGCACGTCGAAGGTCATGTTCAGGATGAACACCTGGACCATCGCGACAAAGCTGACCAACGCCCCCAATGTGGCTGTGCGCGTCCAGAACAGGAGCAGACCGCCGACCACCTCGACGCTGCCGAGCAGCACCTCGTAGACCGGAGAGCTACCGACCTGCAGCCACAGCACCGACGCCGGGCTGAAGTCCCCGAACGGCTCGAGCAGCGCCGCGAGCGGTGGCGGACCCATCTGCGACGGGATCAGCTTCGCGAATCCGTAGAAAAGCATCTGTCCGCCGAGAGCGAGCCGCAGGAGCAGCATCGTCCACGACCACAGCCGCGCGTAGTCGGGACGTTGACGGTCCAGAATCGACCAGAGGGCGGTCACGAGAACAGCGACGACGCCGATCAGAAACAGGTAGATCCAGATCGCCGCTTGGTCCCCGCTCCCGGAAGTCGCGTTGAGGACCGCGTCGACGCCGAAGATGTTGCGGCCCAGCCACTCCATCACCGGCGCCAGCGCTTTCATCTGCCACAGCATTGCGCTCTCCGGAAGCAGGCTTCCCGCCGGTCCGAGGAACACGAAAGTGATCTGCGCGAAGGTCAGGCAGAACAACGAGGTGTAGGTGAAGGTGAACCGGAACGCCGCCTTCCTCACCGGACTCCATGTTCGGGGCGACGCCGAGGGTTCAGTGACGCAGACTGGCGGGCTCGGGACCGCATCGATCACACTCATACCGCGACGCTAAGGCGGCGAGGATATCCCGCACATCAGTGGAAAGTACTGACCTACCCCCTACTTTCGAGTGAGTTCATCTCCGGGGCCACTCGGGGTTGACCGCGACCGCGGACCTGGCCGGACGGGTCTCATGGCGCGTCCGGGACGGGGCGACCAGACTGACGCGACCATTGCTCCGGGTCGTCGTGCAGCAACCGCGCGCGTCCCTTGCGGCGGTAGCGCCAGATCTGCGTCGCACCCAGTCCCCACAGCAGGAACTGTGCCGACATCGCCCACGTGAATGCCTCTGCGGGATAGCCCACGACACCATCCGCGGTGCGCCAGTCGAGGATGAGGCCGATCAGGCCTGCGGTGACGAGGGTTGCGAAGAAGCCGGCCTGATTGATGAGCCCGGTGGCGGTACCGGTGCGAGACGCCGGGTTGGATGTGCGGCCGAGATCGAAACCGACCATCGACGCCGGGCCGCCCATCCCGCAGATCACGACCAGCACGATGAGCAGCCAGAACGGAGCCTCCCCCGGCCACACCAGCACCACGGCCCACGCAGCCGCGATGCTCGCGATCACCAGCAGGACCAGCGTGGACCGATGCCACGGCCACCGGGTGATCAGCCACGCGAACACCGGGCCGAATCCCATGATCGCGAACACCATGATCGTGAGCAGCACACCCGCAGAGCCCGCGCTCATGCCCTGGCCCTCGACGAAGAACGGGTAGCCCCACAGGAGCCCGAGGACGTTCGTGCTGAAGGGGGTGGAGAAATGCATCCAGAAACCCAGGCGGGTGCCGGGATGCTCCCACGACGCGCTCAAGCTCTGCCGGATACCGGCCACACCGAGGACCGGGCCCGACACCGAGCGCGCCGTCGGAGAGTCGCGAACAACCAGCAGGGTGGCCACCAGCAGGACGGCCCCGAGCCCCGCGGTCGCGATGTACGCGCGGGTCCACCCCAGGGTCGACAGCGCCCACGTCATCGGGATCGCCGCCGCGACGGCGCCCAGCTGACCCAGCACTCCGGTCAGCTGTGTCATCAACGGGATTCGTCGGGCCGGGAACCAACTGGTTACCAGCCGTAGCACGCACACGAAGGTCATCGCGTCGCCGATGCCGACGAACAGCCGGGATGACAGCGCCCACGGATAGTTGTCGGCGAAGGCGAAGCTGACCTGCGCCAGCGTGAGGATCAGCGTCCCGGTGAGCAATACGCGACGCGAACCGAACCGATCGACCAGGAGCCCGACGGGCACCTGCATCAACGCATAGACCAGCAGCTGCAGCACGACGAAGGTCGACAGCTGCGACGCGGTGATGTCGAAACGTTCCGCCGCCAGCAAACCGGCCACGGCCAGCGACGAACGCTGCAGAACCGCGACGAAGTAGACCGTGAGACCCACCAGCCAGATGACCATCGCCTGGGTCGAGCGCGAGGGCTCGGTCATCGTCGGCAGCCTCCGGTCGATCGCGCGGACAGGAATCGTTCGCTCACCTAATCATTGTCGGGGGTGGACGAACGGTCCCGATCGGTGGCCTACGCGCCCCGCCCTCGCCTTCCGTTGCTGCGAGCTTCGATGGCCGCGACAGAGTTCCTGAACTGCTTGCCCAGGACTCGGGTACCGACAGCTCCGAGCACGCCCGCGAGGAACCGTCCCTTGAGGTTCTTTCCGTCCCTCACGACGACGACGTCCACGTCCGTTCCGCCTGTGGGTTGCGGCGTGAGCGTGTACGTGTGCCCTGAGTGGCCGCCCCACAGGTTCGAGTCGGTGGTCGTCATCACGACGCGATGGGGGTCGGTCCAGTCGTAGTGCAGCGTTTCCCAGATACCGTTCGAGCCCTCCGTGACATCGGCATCATGGGGGCCTTGGTGGAGGACCTTGAGGTAACTGTCTGCGCTGTTACCGAAGAGTTCTTTACGACCTGGTCCGAAGTCGGTGAGGCCGGCGAGAAACTGCTCGGGCGTCACGGTGGTCGTGTCGTGCATGTGGATCGTGGTCATGGCATGTACCTCGACGAGTTGGGGATCCGCTCCCGTCCAGTCGGCAGCGGCGACTGACCTATCAAGAACACCACTCGCACGCACGGCGCGGAAGGGATCTACTCGACCTGATCGAGCAGTCCGGCCACGACGCAGACACCCACGAGAGGACAGGTAGCGCAAGGTCGCCGCCTGATCCCGACTGCAGAAGTAGCCGTGACGAAGCCGGTCGGCACCGAATACGTTGCGGCGCAGAGGCTCCACCAACCGGATATCGCTCATACTCGGCTGGCCCCGGTTTGTCCGGGAGCAATCCTCCCACCGCGTCGGCCCCTCGGATCGCCCCACTCCGGAGCCCCCAGTCTCGACCTGCACATATCACGATCAGACTGTACGGTTTATCTATATCTGTTCTGCAAGAAAGTTGGGTTTGCTGTGGTCGCGTCGGACGTGCGAATCAATGACCTGTTCAAGATAGGGATCGGCCCATCGAGTTCTCACACAGTCGGCCCGATGGTGGCCGCGTCGGCGTTCCTAACCGAACTCACCGAGACCGAAATCGTCGACACCACCCAACGATTGAGCGTCGTACTGCGGGGCTCGTTGGCAGCCACTGGGGAAGGGCACGGAACTCCCGGTGCGGTATTTGCCGGCCTCCTGGGGCACATACCCGCAACCTGCGATCCTGCGGCAGTCCGCAATGCATGGGAAGCCGGCAGGGGCACTGACACGATCACGATCGCCGAGCGACGGATTACACTCGACCCCATCGTGTTCGAACCGCGGGAACCACATCCACTCCATCCCAACGCAATAGACCTCACGGCATTCGACGAGCATGGCACAGCCGTGCTGGAACGGACGTATCTGTCGGTCGGCGGGGGCTTCATCGAAACAGTCGGACTTCCGCCATCCCCTACTTGCGAGGCCGAGATCCCCTTTACCTTCAACTCCTTCGGTGAACTACACCGCCTCTGTAGCGAAACCGGTCTGACCATCGCCGAACTGGTTGCGGCGAATGAGGCTGCGGTGGGAGTTGATCCGGGCTCAGCGGCATCCGAAATCTGGTCTGCCATGAACGATTGCATCGAATCGGGTCTGGGACCTGGTCCCAAGACCCTTCCCGGCGGACTGGGAGTCCGTCGGAGGGCGCCGGCATTGGCGGCTCGCGTAGCGGAGGAAGACGGGTTCTCAGCCGCGGTCGCTCGAATCCAACTCGATGCAATGGCGGTCAATGAAGAGAACGCACTGGGAAATCGTGTCGTCACTGCTCCCACGAACGGAGCAGCCGGGATCATCCCGGCCGTCATCTCTCACTACGTCAGAAGTGCACCATCTGCGGGCCGGAACGGTATCGTCGCCATGTTGTTGACCGCTACTGCGTTGGGCGCAATCATCAAATCCAACGCATCGATCTCCGGCGCACAGGTGGGTTGCCAGGGTGAAGTCGGCTCCGCCTGCGCCATGGCGGCGGGCGCCCTGTGTGCCGCCCTCGGCGGAACCGTCGCCCAGATCGGCAAGGCAGCCGAGATGGGCCTCGAACATCACCTCGGCCTGACCTGCGACCCAATCGGCGGATTGGTGCAGGTGCCGTGCATCGAGCGCAACGCGATTGCCGCAGTTACGGCAGTCCAGGCCGCAACTCTCACATTGCAAGAGGACGACCACGCCCATCTGGTGTCCTTCGACGCTGCTGTAAAGACGATGCGCGACGTCGGTGCCGACATGCACGAGAAGTACAAGGAGACTTCGCTGGGAGGCTTGGCCGTCAGCCTCGTCGAATGCTGAACTGCGCCCGCCGCTATGCAATTCCTACTGCCAAACAAACAAATTCGAACACGCAACCTGCCATGCCGGGCGAGGCCGGCAGGTTGCGTGTTCGAAGCCAGTCGGGGCTCAGGCGTCCCACACCGCAGGAAGCGACTTTGGTCCCCGCGTCCTCCATCCGTGCACCCACGGTTCCTTGTCCGGGTCAAGGCGTACTCCTGGAAGTCCCCGGAAGATCTCTTCCAGGACAACCTGGCTCAGACCCCGGGCAGTGAAGTGTCCGACACAGGTGTGCCGCCCGAAGCCGAAGGCCATGTGATTCTGCTGCGGCCTGTCCAGGTCGTACTCCTCGGGACGCTCCCACCGCTCCGGATCTCGGTTTGCCGCACCCATCACGAGGCCGACGCTCATTCCCGCCGGAATGAGTACACCCCCGATCTCCATGTCCTTGAGGACATCTCGCTCGACGACACTGAACGGGGGCAGCCACCGCATGGCCTCTTCAAAGGCGATCGGTCCCCACTTCCCGGGGTCTTCGGTGAGACGGTTTCGATAGTCCTCGTTGGGCAGGACCCCGAGCAGGGTTGCGGCGATTCCGTGACCGGGTTCCTGGAACCCGCCCACGATGAGGACGTTCACACTTCCGATCACGTGGTCGATCGACCGCAGCTCTCCCGGTGGGCACCCGTGGTGGAACAGATGCCACAGGACGGTGCCATCGGATTCTTCCGACAACGAGGCACGTCGCTTTTCGAGGTAAGCCCTGACCTCCGTCTTCACCTCCTCGCCGAGCTCGGCAACGCTGGCGTCTCGCCCTCGGTTCACCAGGTAGGCGCCGAGGCTGTTGAACCACTTCTTACGCGTTTCCATGTCCAGGTCGTCCATGCCGAGCATGACGCCGATGACCTCAAGGCTGATCGGTTCGAGCAGGTCGATCGCCAGGTCCGCTTGGCCGAGGCCTTTGATGTCGTCGACTCGGCGGCGTGCAACCTCGCGGAACAGCGTCTCGCGTCGTGAGTTCACGGCCTTGCCGCGAAGCGGGGGATTGACCGCGCCGCGCAGTTCCGCGTGACCCTCACCCTCGAGGCTGAGGATGTTGGGTGCACCGTAGGCCGTCTTGAACGGCTCGACGGGCCCGTGGAGGTGTTCATCGTCCCGGCCCGCGGCCTCGCACAGAGCCCACGTGGTCAGCAGCACGAGGTGGCTGTCAGGGGCATACGCGACCGGGGACTCCGCCTGGAGGCGCTGGTAGATGGGATAGGGATCGTTCTCGAGCTCATCGAGGGTCACGTCCAAGGGGATATCCGTCACCAACGTGGGCGGGGTGTCGACTGTACTGGTCATGCTTGGCTCCTCACTGATAGTCGAGATCTGCCGCGTCGCCGCTAGCCGGACACGGCCGCGGCCCTGCGCGACGCGGCAAAGTCGAGTGCTTCCGCGTAGCTCTTCTTCTGTTCGATCATTCGGCGGTACTTCATGATGTGACGCTGCCCGTTCAACGTGAGCGCCCCGACGACACCGTTCCCTGAACGGAAGAGCACGACGAAGTGCTCTTCTCCGAGACTTCCGGACACCACCTCGTAGTCCTCGGTGGTGACACCGACGAACTGAATCCTGCTTCCGTACCAATCCGACCAGAAGTACGGCACCGTGACGTACGGCTGGGATAACCCGGGCGTCACTGCATTTCGCGCAGCTCGAGCTCCTTGCTCTGCCGCCGCCATGAAATGCTCGATGCGCATCCGCCGCTCGAACAGCGGGTTGTGCCACGATGCCACGTCCCCGGCCGCATACACGTTCGTAACGCTGGTTCTCAGGTGCTCGTCACAGACGACACCGTTGTCCAACTCCAGGCCGCTGTCGACCAACCAGCCGGTCGCCGGCCGTGATCCGACACCGACGACCACCAGATCTGCAGGGATTCGACGTCCGTCACTGAGGGCGACCGCTTCGACATGGCCTGCACCCTCGAACCCCACAACGCCGGTGCCGCACAGCAACTCGGTGCCGAACTTCGCATGGAGGGAGGACAGCGAAGCACCCATGTCGGCGCCGACGGCGCGGACCAGCGGCACCTCGGCTGCCTCCACGATGGAGACGGTCAATCCGCGCTTGCGCGCTGCCGACGCCACTTCGGCGCCGATGAATCCGCCGCCGATGACGACGACGTCACCGCCACGATCCAGTGCCGACCGAACGGCACGGGAGTCTTCGAGCGTGCGCACGACGTGTACGCCGTCAAGGTTCTCGGCGCCGGGAATCATGATCGGTGACGATCCCGTCGCGATCACCATCGACGAGTAGTTGTACTCGCCGTGGTTGGTCACCACAACCTGTCGGATCGTCTCCAGGCGGATGGCCGTCTCACCAAGAGCGAGGGTGATGTCGAGGTCACGCAACGACTCGTCCGACGACAGGTAAATCGGTTCCGTGTCGCCCTCCGGTTCGAGGAATTCCTTGGAGAGCGATGGGCGATCGTACGGCAGATGAATCTCGTCACCGACGAGGGTGATCGCGCCCGCGAACCCTTCGGAGCGCGCCGCTTCGGCGGCACGAACACCGGCCAATGACGCACCGACGATGACGAGATGTTCCATGTCGTTCACGGCGGTCAGGACGCCTGCTTGCTCAGTGCCGCCGTCGGACAACCCGCGATGGCGGAGTCGATCTCGGCTTCGAGTCCCTCGGGAATCACCTCGCCGTTGATCAACTGCAGCTTGCCGTCGTCGCCGACCTCGAATGTGTCGGGAGACAGTGCCTCACAGATTCCGATTCCGGTGCACTTCTGCCAGTCCACTAGGATCTTCACTTGTCGCTCCTTCCTCTGGGAGGGCTGCGCTCCCATCGATGCATGTCGGTGTCAATGACGACGCCGGAGGTCGGAGAGCGTCTCCGATGGCTACCCACCCTGAACTCGTGTACAGAAACTCTATCGTTGTGCAGCACGCTTTTCCTTGCTCGGCGACCGACTTTCACGACGCCGAAACACAGGATTTACGAAGCTGCGTCGTTCGCTTCAATGTCGAGCCGGCCGAGCACCCAACGGACGACCAGATCGGCAGTGGGGGCCAGGACGCTGTCGTCGTACGTGGCATTCGCCGAATGGTTGGAGGGACTCGTCGCAGGGTCGCCCGTGGACGCGCCGACGAGCAGGAACACACCCGGAACCTGTCGCAGGATCCACGAGAAGTCCTCGGCGATCGCCAGCGGTTCGTCGAGCTCGCCCACAGCATCGCCGACGATCGCCCGCAGTTTCTCGAGTTCACCGCCCGACGTGACCGTGGGGACGGTGTCCTTGCGGACGTTGACCTTCACCGTCACGCCGTGACTGGTCGCCACACCTTCCGCACCGGTACGGGCCAGCTCTTCGACTTCATCGATGGTCGACTCCGAGAACCCACGGATCACCCCGCGTAGCTCCGCCCTCTCGGGAATGATGTTGCGGGCGACGCCCGCCGACACCGTCCCGTATGTCAGCACGGCGCGTTCACGCGGGTCCACCCGCATCGACATCATTGCGGCGGAGTTGGTCACGAACGCCGCGGCCGCAGACAGCGGGTCGCGGGCCAAGTGAGGAGCCGAACCGTGCCCTCCACGGCCATGGAAGACGACATCGATGAGTGTCGACCCCGCCAGCACCGCGCCGCCGCGCGACACGACCTCACCGCACTTCAAGTGGTGTGCAAGAACGTGGAATCCCAGCGCGGCGACCGGACGGGTACCGAGAACATCGAGCAATCCTTCATTCAGAGCCAGTTCGGCGCCGCCGTGCCCTTCTTCACCGGGTTGGAAGAAGAAGATCACGTCGCCGGCCAGTTCTTCGCGCCGTTTCTGCACTTCGAGGGCGGCGTGCAGGACGATGGCCATGTGGCAGTCGTGCCCACAGGCATGCATGGCGCCGTTCGTCGCCGCCCAGGGAAGACCTGTCTCCTCCTCCACCGGCAAGGCGTCCATGTCGGAACGCACCAGTACGACGGGCCGTGATGCACCGTTGACCGAGCCTCGGCCGCGCACGATCGCGATGACCGAGGTCAGCCCGCTTCCCAGTCGGCACTCGATCCCGGCGGCTTCGAGACGTTCCCGGAGGTAGCGCTGGGTCCACGGCAGATCGAGCCCGACTTCTGGATGCCCGTGCAGTTCGTGTCGGGTTGCGATGATCGAAGTCATCGAGAGATCACCTCCAGTAGGTGTTGGTCGAGAGTCACTGACATGCCGTCCGGACTCTCGAGAACGACGGCTGAAAGACGGCCACCACGGATGGCGATAGGCGAGAGAGCGACGTCAGCTCCGCCCACGGAGGCCGGGTCCTCCGCACCGGACGCCACTGTTTGGATGTCGACGAGTCGGTAGCTGCCTGCGGGCGATGCACCCGGGAACGCCTGTCCGGCAGGACGCACCAGTCCGAACGGCCGGTCGCCCGAGCCGATCACTTCCTCGACCCCGTATAGGTCGACTGCGACGCCGTCCCGGCGAAGGTGCTGATGCGAGAGTGCGGCCGACTGCTCCGTGACCTGCACCACCCACGCGGTGAGCGGAATGCTGTGTTCGAGCCCGTAGGCCACGAGCCGGCCGAAAGGATTGGCTGCTGCGGACGATGCGTCGACAACGGTGACGAGTTCCAGGTAACTTCCGTCCAGTGGAATAATGCGGTTTTCGGTCCCCGCGCCTTCGTGTCGTCCTCCACCTATCGTCTCGAGTCCATAGATCGTGCGGAAACTCTCCACTCCTGCATCAAGTTCTGGAATGGAAATCACGATATGGTCGATGCACGCAGGCAGCATGTTCTGCAAACTCCGGGTCAATGGTGAGGGGTGGTTTGTCGGATGGCCAACGGAAAGACGGACGCTGATCTCGACTCCGCGTCGTCCGCTCCGATTCTGAAGATCGGGCACATCGCCCAGATGCTCGGGGTGTCGGCAGCCCGGCTGCGTCTGTGGGAGGACGAGGGACTGATCACTCCCACCCGAACCGAGTCGGGTCAAAGGCGTTACTCGATGCGGGATCTCAGGCACTTGGAGCGGGTTCGACGCCTACTCGACAGTGGAGAGGTGACGTTCGCCGGCGTCCGTGCTTCGCTCGGCAGCACCGGTACCGAGGATTCGGAGGACGAACCCGTCGAGAAGGACGGAACCAGCCAACCGGATGTCGGGGCACGAGCGAAACTCCTACGGCAGCGATCGGGGTTGAGCTTGAGGGACGTGGCGGGACGGATCGACATGAGCCCGTCTGCACTGAGCGCCTTCGAGCGAGGTAACACGAGCCCGAACATCGGCCGGCTCACCCAGATCGCCCATGCGATCGGTGTGACCACCAACGAATTGTTGGGTGTGGCGCCGGAGAACGAACAGATCGTCGTGAGGCGCAACCGACGCAAGAAGATCGTCGATTCGTCCGGTGTCGTCATCGAGAACCTCTATCTCTCCACGACCGCTCTTCAATCACAGATGGTGACCGTGAAGCCTGACTGCGGCAGTGGGCACCCGATGACCCACGACGGGGAGGAGTTTCTCACCGTCGTCGAGGGCTCACTCGAAGTCGTCCTGGATGCCACGGAGATCTACGTACTCAACGCCGGGGACTCGATGAATTTCGAGAGCACGCGGCCACATTCGTATCGCAACCCGGGAACCACCGACGTCCGGGTCGTATGGGTGAACACGCCACCGACGTTCTGAAACGCCGGAGGCGTGTTCAGTTGTCTCAGTCCAGAATTGCCACAGCACGGATCGGCGATCCGGTGCCTCCGAGGATGTTCAACGGAAGTCCGAAGAACTCGAACCGCTTGTTGACCACCTGGCCGAGATTGGCCAGGTGCTCGGTATTGACGATGCCGTACTTCTTACACACCATGTGACCGGGGAACGAGTTGTCCAGGCTGTTGTCGATGGCGTTGCAGTCGGTGCCGAGGTTCACCACACCCTTCTCGGCGAGGTATTCGGCACCGCTCCAATCGAATCCGGGGTTCTCGTCGATGTACTTGGGTTGCGGGAACCACCGGTCGCCGTAGTCGAACCACGCAAGGACGATGTCGCCCGGGCGGATCTGCTCGCCGGCCTCGGCGAGCTTGGCTTCGGCGATCTTCACGTCGTCGATGCTGGCATAGCCTTGTTGCTCCGGATCGGGTGACTGGAACTGCACGTGCGACAGGTCGATGCAGACTGCGGACCCGTAGTAGTACGTCAGCGGGATCGCGTCGAGCGTCTTGCCGTCCGGGTCGTACTCGAACGTCGCGTCGGTGTGGGTGCCGGCGTGCTCGCTGATCAGCAGATCACGTGCATGGAACCCGTCGTGTGTTCCGAATTTCTCCTTGAACTCCTCATGTGTCTGGTGGACGACGATCTTGGTCTCCTGATGGCCGAACCACATCGGCATGCCCTCGTAGATGGGGCGGGTCAGGTCGACGATCGTCCGGCGTCCGTCCAGGAGGTGTGCGCCGAGCGTCGGCACCTGGAGGTCCGAATCAGCGATTGGGATTGCAGTCATGAGTTCTCCCCTTTCGGAGAGAACTCTCCGAACGTTTGATTGAAGAAGACGAGGCCCGACTCGTCCCTGGTGTGCGTGGTGGCCGACAACACATCTGCCACCACCAGCACGTGATCGAGAACCTCGACCTCGAGCACCGACTTACACTCCAGGTTGTAGATCGCGCCTTCGATCGCCGGCACACCCAGCAGCGGGCCGAGTCCGGAAACCGATGCGTCCGGAAGGAATTTAGGTTGGCCGGGAGCCGCCTGCCGAGCAGCCAGATCTGCTGACTCCGCGGACAGGACCGCCACGCCGAACTCACCGAGTTCCGCGATGGACTGTGCCGTGGCCGTGGACTGCTTGATCGAGAAGGCGATCCGGGCAGGATCAGCTGAGAACGACGACAACGAACTGAGCGTCACTCCCCAAGGACGATCGTCGACCACTGAGGTCACGATCACCACTCCACTCGCCAGCATCCTCATCGACTGTGCGAAGTCAGCCGCGGGGATGGGGGCGATACTCGAAGATGGTCGGGTCCGGAAGCGCGGTAACGACTCCATCACGGTCTCAACACTGGTCATCAGGAGATCCCGACGTAATCGCGAACGCGTCGCGCCGCGTCGCTGCGATCGGTCTTGGAGTAGACGAGGTGGCGCACGAATGCCGGCGGCGTGGCATTCACGTTTTCGAAGAGCCCGACACGACCTGCGTGGGCACCGGCAACCAGATCCCAGACGAAGTTGAAGAACGTGTTCTTCTCGCGAGCCGTGACACCCGTGCCGGGGAAGAAGGCTTCCATTCGCGGACCGAATTCAGGGTGATCCCAGACCTTCTCGGGCCACCGCGCGATGAGGGCCTGGCCGCAGAGATCACGGATCTGGTACGTGATCTTCGGGTAGTTCTCGATCGAGTAGAGGCGGCCGGCTGTCGTGAGTTCCGGATTCGGAACATGAAGGCCGTTCCATTCCACCGATTCCGAGATTGTCGCGAGCGAGTACGCCTTCAGAGTCTGTGCGTAGAGCGTGATGTCGGCGACTGCTGCCTGAACGCCCGGGATCTTGTTCGTTCCGAGAATCTCCGTGATGACCTGTGCCACACCGGTGAACATCTCGGCACGGAATGCGAGGCGGGTCATGATGGACCACAGCGAGTAGACGCAGCTCTCGTAGTACAGGTCCAGCAGACCCAGGTTGTACTTACTGAACACGTACTCCCGCGGAACGAACACGTTGTCGAAGATGATGGTCTGGTCGAGTTCTTCGCCCGCGTGATCGAGCGGGTGGTCGTTGCGCGGGGTGTTCATGCGTGCGGTGGGCTCACGCAGAACCAGTGAGAGTCCCGGCGAGTTCATTGGGATCGCGGCCCAGATGGCGGCTTCGGGACCGACACCCTCGCCCAGCGTCGTCGACAGGGTGAAGAAGTGCGCGAGGGAGCCGATGCTACCCGCAACCTTGGCACCCGAGATCACGATGCCGTCCGACCGGTCTTCGACGATCCGCAACTGCGACGGGCGCTCGTTGCGCGGGACGTTGCGATCCGACTGCGGGTCGGCGATCAGATCCGTGCTCAGCAGGTTGTAGTCACCCGACAGTTTGACGAAGTTCCGGATGTTCTCGGCGAACTCGGGGTTCTCCGCCTCGATGCGGTCGATGGTGGACAGGAAGCCCAGGGCCATCATCGGGCCATAGTCGTTGGGGCGACCGTACATTCCCATCGTTCGCTGAGTAATGAATCGTGTTGCCTCACGCTTGGCGAAGAGGTGCTCCCGGGTCGTGGGGACCTGCCAGCCGATCGCGCGCCGGCCACCGTCCTCGGCGATGTACGTCAACGTGTCCTGGTGCTCCGGATCGAACTGTGCGTCCTGGATGCTCGCCAAGGTCTCGACAGCGCGAAGGTCGGGGTGCGTGGTGACATCGGTGATCTCTTCACCCTGCGAGGAGATGATCCGTCGGCCGTCCAGCAGGGAAGCCTTGTACTGGGCACCGGTCATCAGGTGTCCACCCGTGCTGTCCAGCTGGTTGGTCACCTTGTCGATACGCAGCCGCTGCGGGTCGAATGCGGCCGAGTCCGGAATCGAGATGGTCATTGTGAACCTTTCGTAAATCTTGTTGTCGTCAGCCGCGGATGACCGCGATGGCTTCTGCTTCGATGAGGAATCCGTCGTACATGAGGCCCGCGACGCGCACACCGGTGCCGGCCGGGCCTTCTTCGGGGAGGAATTCCATTCGGACGCGAGTCATCTTCTCCCAGTTGGCCTGCACTTCGTCACCGGCGCCGTCGAAGCAGTAGTAGGTGTTGACCTTCACCACGTCGTCCCAGGTAGCGCCGGCCTCGGCCAGCACATTCGTCAACGACTGGAACACATTTCGGGTCTGGGTCTCGATGTCACCCTCGCCGACGACGTTCCCGTGCTCGTCAGAGGAGAGCTGCCCGCCAGTGAAGACAAGGTTTCCCACCCGCCATCCCTGCGAGAACGGCGTCTTGATGTGGTGTGTCCACGTGCTGTTCATCAGTCGCTGACGGTCGGTGCCATCACCGACGGCGACCTCAAGACCCAGATCCGACATTGCTAGTTCCTCTCTTTTTCAGACTGTTTCAGGCCTGGCCGGCAGCACTCGGCTGCAGCGAGCCCGAATTGTTCTCGATGTTCGGTCGGCTACCGCCAGACCACCGGACCAAGCCCAGGTAGAGCACCAAGCTGACCACCGAACCCACGGCCCAGGTCAGGTCGACACCATCGAGCGCCTTTGCGATCGGCCCGACGTAGAACGTCACACTGAACGGCAGCTCCACGATGAATGTGACGACGTACGCGACGACGGCCGGAACGTTGAACTTGCCGTAGCCACTGGTGCTGTCGACGAACGCCTCGGGGTCGTAGTCGCCCTTCTTGATGACGTAGTAGTCGACGAGATTGATGACGCTCCAGGGGATCAGGAGCATCGACAGGAAGTGAATGAACCCGTAGTAGGAGTCGAGGAAGTTCGATGCGGCATACCCGGCCACCACAGTCGCGAGAATCGCCACGACGACGGCGACGGCATTCCTGGCCCGTGCCTGGGGGATCCAGTCCGGCTTGAAGGTCTGGAAGATCGTCAACACCGTGAGGGACGGTCCGTACAGATTGATCACGGCAGCGTCGATCGCACCCAGGAACAACATGATCAGGACGAAGACCTTGAACGGACCCGGCAGCAGGCTGACGAGACTTTCGACCGTTCCTTCGCCCACAACGGTCACCAACAGCGCACCCAAGATCATCACCGGCACTGCACCCAGAACGGTTCCGAGGTAGGTGAACCAGAACGCGGGCCGACTCGGAGTCGTCGAAGGAAGGTACCGCGAGTAATCCGAAACATAAGGGGCATAGGCGATCTGCCAGATGGCAGCGGTAGAGATCATGCCCATGAAGCCGATCCCGTTGAAGCCAAGGTCGGTCTGCGCGATACCCAGGTCAGAGCCGTTCGCGATGAGCGAGATGGCCAGAATCACCACCGCTGCGCCGAACAGGACCAACAGTACCTTGTTCGCGCGGTGGATCAGATCGTGCCCGACCACCACAACGACCAGCGTGATGGCGGCACAGAAGATCAAACCGCCCACCCCGTCGATGAAGGGGAATAGGAGCGCGATGGTATCTCGCGCGAGGATCAGGATAGAGGCAAGGAACCCGAAGTACACGAAGATGACCGCGCCCAACACGAGCAGCGCACCGTACATACCGAACTGCGCACGCGCCTGAATCATCTGCGGGACACCGAGTTTAGAGCCCTGGACCGAGTGCAGAGCCATGAGCACGGCGCCGAGCAGGTTACCGATCAGAATCGCGACCACGCACCATAGCGCGCTGAGTCCATAGACCGTGACGCCCAGGACACCAGTGACCAGCGTCAGTGGCATCACGTTGACCCCGAACCAGATCGGGAACAGATCGCGAACCTTGCCTCTTCGGCGCTCCTCGGGCACCGGTTGGATGGTGAGTTCCTCCACCAAGGATGGGTTCTCGGTTGTCATCGACATTCCTATCTCTGCGTCACTCCATGGCCCCTTTGCCTTGTGTACTGAAAACATACTTGTGTGCAGGAGGGTTGTGCGCGTCGGAAACAGAGACTTGACCTGCGTTAACCTGAACGAAACTTTCTGCAACTTGACACCAACATGCACTTCATCGAGGTTTTTCGACCTCGGAGTAGACAAACGACCGCGCGCACATTCGTATGGCTTTCTTGTGTTCGTTCGGTAGTTACGTGCGTGAGTCCGTTCGTGGGAGCGCCAATGTCCGGGCATCGCTTACTTCTGAGTGCGCCGCCCAAGTCGTGCACGCAGAGAAGGATTATGAGAATGCGCAATCAGTGCGAGAGCGCCGCCGCTGCGTGTCGGACGATGGCTCGACTCCGACAGTGCGTGAGCATCTTCTCGGTTCGGCACCCGTGCCGAACCGGGCACCAGATGCCCCGACGCACCACTGAGCGCTTGGAGCGCAACGTGCTCGCCTTGCGCCGCCGCCGCAAGCGCGGTGCGGTCGTGCTGGCTGCCGAGCTCGGGATGCACGCCTCGACAGTGGGCCGGATCTCGGCACGCCATCAAATGCCGCACTTGAGCGCGATCGACCCGATCACCGGTGAGGTGGTGCGCTCCTCGCGCCGCGACCCCCACCGCTATGAACACCGCACTCCCGGATCGATGGTCCACGTCGACGTCGAAGAGCTCGGCCGCATCCCCACCGGCGGCGGGTGGCGCCTGCACGGCCGTCACGCGGCGATCTCAGTTGCCAACCGGCACAAGACAACCAAGATCGGCTATGACTACGTGCACACCGCGATCGACGATCGCACTCAGCTGGCCTACAGCGAAGTACGGCCCGACGAGAAAGACCTCACGAGTGCAGGATTCTTGCACCGTGCGATGAGGTGTTCACCGGCCACGACGTGCGGGGCACGGCGGCTACTGACTGACAACGCCCCGGTCCACCGGCGCGGCACCAACTGGGGTTGGGTGTGCACGGCCTGGGGACTGCGGCGCAGGTTCATCAAACCCGGCCGCCCGTGGACCAACGGAAAAGCAGAACGCTTCAACCGGACCCTGCTCAACGAATGGGCCTACGCCCGCCCCTGGACCTCCAACCGCGCACTTGACCAATTCCTGCGTCGATACAACACTCAACGAGGCCACTCCGCACTCGGCGAAAACCGCCCATCAGCCGGCTCACCGCCTGACAACAACGTGTCAGGTCACTCCAACTAACCCCGCGCCATGTCCACGAACCGGCTCAGGTGCAACTGGTGCGCGACTGTGATCGTGGCGGTCGGGCCGTTACGGTGCTTACCGACGATGATGTCGGCCTCGCCGGCACGAGGATCGTCGCGCTCGATCGAGTCGGGGCGGTGCAGCAGGATGACCATGTCGGCGTCCTGCTCCAGCGAACCCGACTCACGAAGGTCGGAGACCTGAGGCTTCTTGTCGGTACGTTGCTCGGGACCACGGTTCAGCTGGCTGATCGCGATCACCGGGACCTCGAGTTCCTTGGCCAGCAGCTTGAGCTGACGCGAGAACTCCGAGACCTCTTGCTGCCGGGACTCGACCTTCTTACCCGAGGTCATCAGCTGCATGTAGTCCACCGCAACGACTTTCAGGTCGTGGCGCTGCTTGAGACGACGCGCTTTGGCGCGGATCTCCATCATCGTGAGGTTCGGCGAGTCGTCGATGAAGAACGGCGCGTCCGAGATCTCACCCATACGACGGGCCAGGCGTGTCCAGTCGTCGTCGCTCATGGTGCCGGCACGCATGTCGGCGAGTTTGACCTTGGCCTCCGCCGACAGCAGACGCATGACGATCTCGGTTTTGCTCATTTCCAGCGAGAACATGGCGGCGGTGAGGCCGTGGCCGATCGCCGCGGACCGCAGGAAGTCCATGGCCAGCGTCGAATTGTGCGTCGGCACCATCGCTTCGCCGGCGAGGTAGAGGTGCTCGTCGTTGTCGACCTCGACGCAGCGAACCGGGACCGAGTCGACGGGACGCACCGCAACGACGCGTCGAACGCCGGCCTTGCGACGAAGTTCCTTGTGCCGGATGGCCTTGTGATGGACGGTGAAAACGTCCTCGTCGGCGTCGACGCGCAGCCAGCCGGTGGCCGACCGCTTGTAGTTGAAGCCCAGGCCGGCCACGAGATCGGCGACGACCGCGGTCATGTGCCGGGTCGCGGCGGGCACGGTGATCCAGCCGTCGTCGTCGACGGTGGCCCGCGCGTCGAGCAGACCGGCCAGCAGCGCACGGCGCTGCGCGATGGACCCGCGCAGGTACTCGTAGGGAATCCGTCCGCCAAGGTCGGCCATCAACGTCATGACATCCACCGGGCCCTCGGCGTCGATGCGCATGCTGATCTCGGGATCGTCGAACGCCATTCCCGCGAGCGCCGCAACCGTGTACGGACCGTAGGCGAAACGCTTGCGCGGCAACTCGAGTGGTGCGGTGTTGCGGATGACCGCACACCCGACGTGCGCACGCAGACCCGCCGTGGTGACGACCTGACGCTCACCGTCGATCTCGGCCGCCCACTGATGCTGTTCGTCGGCGACCAGCAGCGCGCCGTCGTTGAATTCGACCTCGTAGCAGGGACGTTCGGTCATGACGTCGGTGGCCGCGACCACGCGTGTAGGTCGGCCGTGGGCGTCGAGCAGCTGGTCGCCGACCGCGACCTTACCCATCGTCGTCCACCCGGCGGGCGTGGGGAGCGGGGTGTCGAGGGCGAGGGCCTTACCGACGCCGGGTCGTGCGGCGACGATGATCATCTGGCCCGGGTGCAGACCGTTGGTCAGCTTGTCGAAGTCCGCGAAGCCGGTCGGCACGCCCAGCGAGATACCGCCGCGCGAGGCGATCGAGTCGATCTCGTCCATCGTCGGCTGCAGCAGGTCCTCGAGGGGGAGATAGTCCTCGGCCTGCCGGCGTTCGGTGACCTCGTACACCTCGGCCTGTGCGCGGTCGACGACCTCCGCCACATCCTGGCCGTCGTTGCCCGCGTAGCCGTACTGCACGATGCGCGTACCGGCCGTGACCAGACGCCGCAGGATGGCCTTCTCGGCGACGATCTCGGCGTAATAGCCGGCGTTGGCCGCCGTGGGCACCGTGGAGATCAGGGTGTGCAGATACGGGGCTCCACCGATGCGCTTGAGCTCGCCCGCGCGTTCGAGTTCGGCGGCGACGGTCACCGCGTCGGCCGGTTCGCCCTTGGAGTAGAGGGTGAGGATCGACTCGTACACGGCCTGGTGCGCCGGACGATAGAAGTCGACGGTGCGGATCTTCTCGACCACGTCGGCGACCGCGTCCTTGGACAGCAACATGCCGCCGAGCACGGCCTGCTCGGCAGCAAGGTCCTGAGGGGGTTGCCGACCGAAGTCCTCGGCGGGGAGGGAGTCGGAGTCCCGGCCCCGCTCCTTGTCACCGGCGGCGGGACCGCGCCCGCGGTCATCCACAACAGCCACGCGTGTCTAACCTCTCGCAACGCTCGACCCATACGCCCCGGGCGAATGGATACGACCTCAATGGTGTCGGCCCCGGCAGGCCACCTCGCGAGTCTCCGGTGTCGACGTCATGCTCTGTCTGTGCTCTATCCGTCTCTTCCTATCGGGTCGCGCCGACAAAGCTTGCCACCAAGCGCGCGGAAACAGGACCGAGACCTGAGCCGAGACACTAAGACCTCCGACCCGACGACTCAAACCGGACTGTTAGCGAATCTGGGGAGGACTTGTGGACGACGTGTGAGTGATCGGGGGACCGTTTGTGCACCCGTTGTGGACAACCTGAGGAATTCGGTTGTGAACAACTATGTTGTCGCAGGTCAGAGGACCAGATTGTTTCCACAATCAAGAAAGTGAAATTCCTTCGGTACTCTTCGGCGCGTCGTTCCGTGGGCGTGTTGCGCGCGCCGTTCAACTACGTGTGGCGAACAGTTTGGTGAATTTCCCGAGTGATCTGCGTAACAGCTCGTCAGGGCGCAATCAGTCGCCCGACTTATCCGCAGTTGGCCGACAAGGAGCCCAGCGCATGTGATGCAATGGCGATCGTGTCGAGGTTGGGGTTGGGAACCGGGGTCATCCGTCGAACCGTCGGGGCGGTCGCCGCGCTGACGGTGGCCGCCGGGATCGCAGTCGGCGCGCCGTCGGCCGGCGCCGTTCCGGGCCCCACGATGCCCGTCGAGTTCGACCTGTCGCGCTACCAGCCGGTCGATTCGACGACGTTCCGCTCGCTCGCCTACAACGACAACGGGCGCTCGTTCTTCACGACCGGCCGCTGGATGTGCCAGATCGGGCAGGGATACCGCTACGTCGGCTGTCAGGGCCGCCCGGCGACCGCCCCACCCACCGCGACCGGTGCCGCGATCTCGGCCGACCAACAGGGCCCATGGTGGGTCAACCGAGACCAGACGTATCGCTTCGGCTCCAAGACCGGTTTCCGGCCGCCGGTTCTCGGTGTGGGCAAGCGCGTCACGATCGCCGGTGTCACGTGCACCGTCCCGCGCCGCGACGTCGTCGCCTGCCGAACCGGTCAACGGGCGCTGATCTTCACGCCCGCGTGGCACAAGTTCTTCTTCCCGTCCTGGGACACTCTCGGCCCGGGCAACAACGCCGTCGCCCACAGTGCGAACCCCGCGCCGCAATACCTGCCGCCGCGGCTGCAGTACTGGAATCAGTTGCCCGCCAACCCGCCTGCGCCGAAGTAGGGGACCTCGATACGCGGCGTCCTCGCTGCGCTCGGTCGTCGCTACTCGGCCGGCGGGGGTGAGTCGTCGCCACTCGGTCGGCGGGGGCCCTTCGTGACGCGGCCTCCGCAAGCTCCGGCCGCTCCTCAGGGAGCGGGGGTCGCGTCGATCCCTCGACAGAGTTCGAACTCGGCTACAGACACGACAAGGCCGGGTGGAATCTCTTCCACCCGGCCTTGTGTGTTCGACGCTGGGGTCAGCTTGCGGCGACGACCGCGAGCTGCACGGTCGCCTCAACCTGCGGGTGCAGGGTGACGGTGACCGGGTAGCTACCGGTGGCCTTGATGTGACCCTTGGGCAGCACGACGTTGCGCTTGTCGACGACGGGGCCGCCTGCGGTCTTGATGGCACCGGCGACGTCTGCCGCGGTGACCGAACCGAAGAGCTTGCCCGAGTCGTGGGTCTTGACGTCCAGCGAGACCGCGGCGAGGCCCTCGAGGGCCTGCTTCAGCTCGTTGGCGTGCTCGAGACCGCGAACCTCGCGAGCCTCCTGCGCACGGCGGATGCCCTCGACCTGCTTCTCGGCGCCGCGGGTGGCCTTGATGGCCAGGCCGCGGGGCAGCAGGTAGTTGCGGCCGTAGCCGTCCTTGACCACGACGATGTCGCCGGCCTCGCCGAGGTTCTCCACGGCGGCGGTGAGGATGAGCTTCATGTCAACTGATCCTTTCCGCTTATCGGCTGGTCGAGGTGAAGGGCAGCAGGGCCACCTCACGCGAGTTCTTGACGGCCACGGCGACGTCGCGCTGGTGCTGCACGCAGTTACCGGTCACGCGACGCGAACGGATCTTGCCGCGGTCGGACAGGAAACGACGCAGAAGCGCGGTGTCCTTGTAGTCGATGTCGGCCTTCTTGTCCTTGCAGAAGCTGCACGCCTTGGTCTTGGTGACCTTCTCGACGCGAGGCTTCCGGCTGGCCTTTGCCTTTGCCATATGTGTATTGCTCCAGTCAATGCTTCTTCGGGATCGGTCACTGCCGTGCCCGAGGCTTTCCGAGACCGCTCACACGTGAGCGTGTGTCCCGGGAGATATCAGAAAGGTGGTTCGTCGTCCCCGCCACCGAACGATCCGCCGCTGCTGGCAGGCGCGCTGCCCCAGGGATCGTCGGCGACCTGCTGGTTCGATCCGCCGCCGCGGCTACCGCCGCCGCCACCGGATCCGAATCCGCCGCCACCACCGCCGCCGCGTGAGGCGCGGTTGACCTTGGCAGTGGCGTAACGCAGCGAGGGGCCGATCTCGTCGACCTCGAGTTCCACGACCGTGCGTCGTTCGCCTTCTTTGGTTTCGTAGGACCGCTGCTTGAGCCGTCCCTGCACGATGACCCGGGAACCCTTGGTCAGGCTTTCGGTCACGTTCTCCGCGGCGTCGCGCCAGATGTTGCAGCGGAGGAACAGCGCTTCGCCGTCCTTCCACTCATTGGTCTGACGGTCGAAGGTGCGCGGGGTGGAAGCCACCGTGAAGTTGGCAACCGCTGCTCCGGACGGCGTGAACCGCAGTTCCGGGTCGGCGGTGAGATTGCCGATGACGGTGATGACCGTGTCGCCTGCCATGTGTGTTTCCCCTCGGGTCGTTGGTGGGCACTCGCTGATCGACATGCACCGGGATTTCCTGGGTCAACCCTAGAACCCGGTACCGACGTCTTCAGACGTTCAAGGAACCCTGTGGATTACTTCCGCAGGACCTTGGTGCGCAGTACCGACTCGTTCAGCTTCAGCTGACGGTCGAGCTCGGTAACCGTGGCGGGCTCGGCATTGAGATCGATGACGGCGTAGATGCCCTCGTTGTGCTTCAGGATCTCGTAAGCAAGACGGCGCTTGCCCCAGATGTCGACACCATCCACCGAACCGCCATCCTTGCGGACAACATTGAGGAAAGTATCGAGTGAGGGTGCGACGGTGCGCTCGTCCAGATTCGGATCGAGGATGACCATCAATTCGTAGTGACGCATAAGACCACATCACCTCCTATGGGCTAGGTCGGCCACGGACTGTCCGTGGCAGGAGGGTCGCCTGCGTCGGCAACCGGTCCAAGATACATGACCAGGACGTTCTCCAGGAAATCCGAGGTCGTGGAGCACCGGGGTCGCCTCGCCCTTCGTGGCTCGTCGCTTGCGCTCCTCACACCTCAGGGAGCAGAGGTCGTGGCTCGTCGCTTGCGCTCCTCACACCTCACGGAGCAGGGCTCGGACGCGACGACCTACTCTGTTGGCCATGTCGGAGCCGCGGACCAGTACGCCTCGACGGATCACGTGGCTGTCCGGGCGCGGCGAGACCGCGCTCATCGTGGCGGTGACGGTGTTGGCGACCGCGGCGACGATGTTCTGGAGCTACGTGGTCAAGGCGCGCTGCGGCGGGGCTCCGTTCGACGCCCAGGGGCGCAGCGCCAACTGGCCCGCCGGCGATCCGGGCGGTCTGATCCCCTGCTACTCGGATCTGATGTACCTGTGGCTCGGACGTGACATCAACAACCACGTGTTCCCCTACATCCACGGGGGGATCACCGACGACGGCACGCTCTTCGGCGGGGTCGTCGAATACCCGGTGCTGTCCGGACTGTTCATGTACGTCGGCGCGATCGGCGCCCACACCGACTCAGAGTTCTTCACACAGACCGCATTGTTGTTGGCCCCGTTCGGTTTTGCGATCACGGTGATGCTCGCCCTCATGGTCCGATGGTGGGCGCTGCTGTGGGCGGCCACTCCCCCGCTGGTCCTGTACTCGTTCCACAACTGGGAGCTGCCGGTGGTGGCGACCGCGGTCGCCGCGATCGCGGTGATGACGTGGGGCGGTTCGATCGACCCCGACACGGGCCGACGAAGACTTCCGTTGCGGGCCTGCGCCGTGATGGCCGCGGTCCTGCTGGCCATCGGTTTCTGCCTCAAGCTGTATCCCGGGATCTTCGTGCTGCCGCTGGCGGCCTACGTCCTGACCGGAGGCGCCGGCGGACTGCGGCGCGCCGGGCGGCGCGGCCTCGACTGGGTCGGCGCGGCCTGGGTCGCGGCCGCCGCGGTCATCACCGTGGTCGCGATCCAGTTGCCGTTCATGGTCCTCGGATTCGACGGCTGGAAAGCGGCGCTGACGTTCCAGGGCCGGCGTCGTGCGGACGTCGACACCAACTCCATCTGGTACTGGGGACTGCGCTACCTCACCGGGACCACCGACACCTACCACTCCCTCGTCGGGGTCATCTCCCCGCTGCTGATCCTCGCGAGCTTCGCCGTGGCCATGTACCTCGGGTGGAGACACTACGAGCGGATCTGCGTGTTCCCCTGGATCGGCGTCAGTGGGGCGATGCTCGCCGGGTTCATGCTGTTCCACAAGGTGCACTCACCGCAGTACACGCTCTGGATTCTCCCATTCTTCGTGCTCATGCGAGTGCGATGGCAGGTCATCGCCGTGTACCTGCTCACCGACATCGCACTCGATCTGACGATCTTCCGCCTGTTCCCCATCCGCGACGCCGGCGATCCCCTCCCCTGGTGGGTGCTCACCGGTGTCGCCGGCTCGGTCTGGGTGCACGCGTTGCTGCTCGTCTACCTGATCGGCACGCTGGTCCGCACCCCGCTGCGTGAACCGCTCGCGTGGATGACGGTCCGCGACGGCGCGCACGTCGATCGCCCCGACAAACAGTCAACTCGGCCGGTACCGGCTCCGGGCAGGGCCTGACATGAGTTCATGGCTGGGCGCTGGTCCGCTCGTCGGTGAACGGGTCACATTGCGGCCGTTGACCATCGACGACGCACCCGCGCTCGCGCGAGTGGTCGGGGACCCGGCCCGGTTCCGCTGGTCTGCCGGCGTGCCCGTCGACCTCGCGTCTGCCCGACGCTTCATCGAGACCGCGAACGCCAGACCCGACGCCCGTGTGGCATTCGCGGTCGTCGACAACACCGACGGCTCGATCGTCGGGTCGACGAGCTTCTACGACATCGACGAGCCCAACCTCACCACGTGCATCGGGTACACCTTCTACGCCGAACGCGTCCAGGGCACGACGGTCAACCCGACCGCGAAATACCTGCTGTTGCGACGCGCCTTCGAGGACTGCGCCGCCGTGCGGATCACCTGGCACACCCACGAACACAACGCGCAGTCCCGCGCCGCCATCGCGAAGCTCGGCGCCCGGTTCGAGGGACTGCTCCGCAAACACCGGCGGTTCGGCGACGGGTGGCGGACCACCGCGCTCTACTCGATGACCGACGACGAGTGGTCGGACGCGAAAGCCGCACTGCTACAACGGATTGGCTGACACGCCGGGCGTCATGGCTCCTTCGAGTGGTCGGGATGGCCGTGCGTCCGGCGCTCTTCTTTCATCCGCGCCTCGTGCAGATGCCGTTCTCCGTCGGTCAACTCGTTGCGCACCCGTTCCGTATGCGCACGGAACGGGTGCCAGTACGTGTCGTCGAATTCCTCGACGACCTGAAATGTCCAGCGTCCGTTGATGACATTGCGTCCGACCATCTCTGTTGCGAGAATGTCCGCGATGTCGGCGTGCCCGTCTTCACGTAGCGAGTCCACGGCCTCCCCGAGCAGAAGATCCGCGTGCCCGATGAGCTGGTGGAAGCTGTAGAGGTGACCGCGGGCGCGTTCGACGTACTCGAGCGCCTCACCCACTTTGCCGACCGCCTCGGCGGTCGAGTCCGGGACCTGTTCGCCACGCTCAGCCATGTCCCGACAATACCCACGCCGAGGGTGCGTCAACCTTCAAATTCGCCGACCGATGTAGCTGCCGTAGACGCGATCCTCGTCGAACCCGTCGTAGATCTCACTGACCTCACCATTGAGCGCCTGGCTGATCTTGTGACCCAACTGCCTGAATTCGCTCTGCGCCTCAGCGGATCTCGGCGCCAAGGCGGAGAGAGTGCACAACCAGCGGTGGATGATGCGCAGATCGTCGGTGGACAAGGGGCCGCGTACCCAGTTCGCCTTTTCCCAGGTCTGGCGTTCCCATGCCTGCCACGGATGGTCCCATCCGCTCGGCGGCGAGATCGCGAAGAGTCCGCGCACGATGACGTCGTTGCGATCGATCCCGGCCTCCGTGCGCCAGCGGTCGACGATCCGGGAATAGGTCAAGTAGTCGGCGGCGGTCCAGACGCCGTCGCGCAGGCCCTTCCAACCGGCACGCCGCAATGACCGGCCGACCTTGGCCTCGAGTACCGGGCTCGGATGTTTCGGATCGCCGGCCCCCGCGAAGTACAGGTACCACGTGAACCCGGCCGGGCCGAGCTTCTCGATGGTGTTGCCGCCCTTGTCCGGTCGCAGCATCGCGTACGCCGCGCCGGGGTCGTCGCGACTAGCCAGCGCGGCCTCCTGGAGGAGTCGGCCGAGACGTTTGCGATCTGCGGCCACGGCGGCGATCCGCTTCTTCCCGTCTGCGTTCTGACGGCCCAGGCAGAATGCGACGACGTTCCACAACAGCGCGATTGCATCGTCCGGGGACTCGCCGGCGACGGCGCCGAGGGCGAACAGGTCTTCTCTGCCGATCTTGCTGCCGTGCAGCGTGTTCGGCATGTCGAACTCGGCGAGATGGTCGATCCACCACTGCTGGTCGACCAGGACGGAATCGGTCAGGAGTTCGGCCGCGCGATCGCCGTCGGCGAGCCAGTCGATGAGGTCGTCGGGAACAGCTAGTTGTGAGGGATTCATGCTGGATTGGACGCGCCGACGCGGAGTTCGGTTCCCTCCTTCTGATACGCCGACTCGGCCGGCGCCGTCAGCTCACGGGCTCCCGGCCGAAACCGTCTCGGCCACTTCGACTTCGGCGCGCCGCCGCACGAGCCGCGACGGGAGGCGTAACCGGATGCGGTCCGGTGCGCCGTCGAACACACCACCGGCCGGATCGTCGTACCAACGACCGTCGTTTCCGCGCCGGACGAGGTCCTCCTGGGGATGCCAGATCTGCCAGATCACGACCGCACACAACACCATGACCATCAGCCCCCGGACCACGACCGCGGTGGTGAACCACTGGTCGGGCAGCCAGCGTCGTTCCTGATCGAGGAACAGGCTCATGCGTGGAATCCAGATCAGCGCGTCGACCGTCATCCACGTCAGCAACAGACGGGTGTGCGGGATCGCCAGAACTGCCAGCGGCACGAGCCACAGCGAGTACTGAGGGCTCCACACCTTGTTGGCCAGCAGGAAGCCGGCCACCGCGAGGAACGCCAACTGTGCAACGCGCGGGCGGTGCGGCGCACACAGGCCGATGACGGCGACCGCCACCAGGACGAGCACCGTCAGCCCGACCGACAGCGCGTTCAGAAGATTGATGTTCCATGTGAAACCAAGCGTGTCGGCGAGGATGCGGTAGATGGTGTCGGCATCGGCCGAGCGGTCCGCGTTGAACCTGAAGAACTCCCACCACCCGCTCGGATAGGGGATCAGGATCGGCAGGTTGACCAGCAGCCAGGAGGCGACAGCCGCCGCGGCAGCCGCCCCGAACTCGCGGATCCGGCCGGTCCGCAGACACAGCGCACCCAGGACAACCAGCAGCAACGCCGGATAGAGCTTGGCCGCCGCGCCGATACCGATGGCCACACCCGCGATCCACGGCTTGTCTCGCGACCACGCGAGCAACGCGACCGCGACGGCCGCCGTCGCGATGGTGTCGAAGTTGGTGAAGGCGTGGACGAACACCAGCGGCGACAGCGCCGCCAGCCAGACCGTCCACATCCGGGCGCGCGCGGTGAGGGCCGTCGCCCAGATCGTGACCAGCCAGAACAGTGCCAGACCCAGCGCGACGACGGTGAAGAACAGCACGACGTCGAGCGCGCCGGGGACGCCCCAGTTCTCCTCGGCCCACACCCAGCCACGAGTCAGCTGCGCGGCGCCGTACATGAACATCCCGGTGAGCACGGGGTACTCCATGTAGCGCTTGATGGTCTGGCCGTCGGAGCCCTCCTGGAACCAGAAGTCCCGGTAGGGCAGCGCTCCGGTGTTGAGCCGTTCCGCCCCGTACAGGCTGATCACGTCGCTGTAGCAGAGGTTGGTGAACTGCCGCTGGTCGTCCCAGTCGAGCCGCATCTCCGCGCCCGGACGTCCGGCTGAACCATCGTCGGGGGGCGCCTGCTGCAGGCAGCCGGCCTTGCCGAACCAGCCGAGCGCCAACCCGCACAAGGCGAGGGCGAACAGCACTCGCAGAGGCGTCAGATGCCGGCTTCGGCCGATGACGGCGTGGGCGCCGACCGGTCCGCCGATGAGTGAGCTCGCCTCGCGGACCAGGTTGTCGGTGCGCGTCGGGAGTACGCGTTCGGCGTCGATGCGCTCATCCGGCGCAAGAGGTGCAGGGCTGTCCCAGGCAGTGTCGGCGTCGGCGGAGTCCGACGAGGTGCCCTGGTCAGCCGACCGGCGGTTCAGGGATTCCTCCGCCGTCCCCACCACCGTCGGGCTGGTTTCCTCCGCCGCCACCCGGCGAGTTTCCACCGCCCGGCGTATCGGCGCCACCGGAATCCGCTCCGCCCGGCGAGTTGCCGCCGCCACCACCGCGCGGTGCACCCGGGATCGGGATGGTCACGCCGGGGGCGAGAGTCAGATTGCCGTCGCCGCCCTGCTCGGGGATCTCGAACGTCGGCGCGGAGGCCGGACCCCGTGAGCGGGTCGACGGCGCGTAGGTCGTCGCCGGCGCCTCATACGGCACACCGGCGACGCCGCCGATGGCCTCGGGTTCGGGGAACTCCTTGATCTCCTTGCCCTCGAGGGCGGAGTTCATCGCGGCCTTCCAGATCTGCGAGGGCAGGCCACTGCCGTAGATGGAGGCGCCGTTGTAGTTGGTCAGCGCCGTGCCGTCGTTGGTGCCGACCCAGACCGCCGTGGACAGCTGCGGGGTGTACCCGACCATCCACGCGTCCTTGTTCTTGCCGGTGTCGCCGAGCTGCACCGTGCCGGTCTTGGCGGCCGACGGGCGCGAACCGAGCGACGAGTCGTAGAGCGAGTTGCCGTTGGAGTAGGCCGCGATCGGCTCGAGCGCCGCGGTCACGTTGTCGGCGACCTTGGCCGGGAACACGCGCTTGCCCTCGGACTTCCGCTCGAAGAGCACCTGCCCCTCGGAGTCGACGACCTTCTGCACGAAGTACGGCTCGTGGTAGACGCCGGACGCCGCGAGGGTCGCGTACGCCGAGGCCATGTCGATGACGCGGGACTGGTACTGGCCCAGGACCACACCACCCTCGGGCGAGCCGTTCGCCTCCTGGAGGGTTTTCTCGATGTTGCCGAAGGACTCGGCGACGCCGGCGCGGTGCGCCGCATCGGCGACGTCCTCGGCGCCTCGCTTGAGGTCCATCATCAGCCGGTAGTAGACGGTGTTCAGCGACATCTTCATCGCGGTGGCGAGGTTGCAGGTTCCGCAGCTCTCACCGTCGGAGTTCTCGACCGTGAGTCCACCGCTGGCCTCGAAGGGCGCCGAGCTGTACGTCTTCGACAGCGGGATGTCCTGCTCGAGCGCCGCGACGAGCGCAAAGACCTTGAACGACGATCCGGTCTGCAGACCCGCCTGTGCGAGGTCCCATCCACCGGCGTTGTCACCGCCGTAGTAACCGCGCACCGCCCCGCTCTGCGGGTCGACGGACACCACCGATGCCAGGAGATCGTCGGGCTCGCCGTTCAGCTGGCCGTTCGGGCACTTGTAGATCTTATTCTTGCGGCAGGCCGCCTGGACGACGCCGTTCTGCACCTGTGGGTCGATGGTGGTGCTGATCTTGAGGCCACCGGTCTGCAGCTGCTTCTCGGTGATGCCGACGCTCGTGAGTTCTTCGAGCACACGACGTTTGATCAAACCGTTGGGGCCCGGCGTCTCGTCGCCACCGCTGACGCGCGGCTTGATGGTCTTGGGGAAGACCGCGTTGTCGGCCTGCTGCTTGGTGATCGCACCGGTCGCGACCATCCCGCTGAGCACGTAACGCCAGCGGGCCTCGGTCGCCTCGCGGTTGTTCTCCGGGTCGTAGTAGGACGGGGCGCGGATGACCCCGGCGAGCAGAGCCGCTTCCTCGAAGGTCAGCGGATTCCTCTTGGCCCGCGCCTTGTCGGTGATCGACTTGTTGAAGTACTTCTGCGTGGCCACGGCGACGCCGTAGGCACCGCGGCCGAAGTAGATGGTGTTGAGGTAGGCCTCGAGGATCTTCTCCTTGGACCAGCCGTGCCGCTCGTTCATCTTGGCCGCGATCGCGAGTTCCTTGAACTTGCGATCGAAGCTGCGTTCGTCGCCGACGATCGCGTTCTTGACGTACTGCTGGGTGATCGTCGAACCACCGCCGGCCGACTGGTTGCCGGTGATCTGACCGATGGCGGCGCGGGACAGACCACGCGGCGAGAAGCCGTTGTTGGTCCAGAACTCGCGGTCCTCGGCGGCGACGATCGCCTGGATCATCGTCTCGGGGATCTCGTCGAACGGCACCACCTGACGGTTGCCGTCGGGCTGGGTGATGTCGGCGAGGGTGCGGCCGGAGGTGTCGACGATCGTGGCCTTCTGGCTGACCTCGGGTTCGGGGATCTCCGCGGTGAAATAGGTGAAGGCGAATGCGACGATCAACACCAGCACGATGGCCGGGACGATGGCGCCGATGGCGCCGAGTGCCCACGCAAATCGCTTGTGCCGCATCTCCGCGGCCTGCCTGCTGCCTCGACCGTTGTTACCGCCACCGTTGCGACCCGGACGGGGTCCGGTACCGCGCGGTGTGGGCGAAGAACCGTACGCCTCGCTCATCGTCCACCTTTCCTACCGGGCCGTGCGGCATGTCACACACACCGCTGACTCGGTCTCACTCTCTGGCCTCGTGCCACTCCACTGTGACAGCACACCTGGGACCACGGCAAGAAACCGCAGGCCAGCGCGCTACTTGGCCACGCGTCGGGTTCGACGCGTGGTCTGTGGCGGCAGCCCGGCAACGTATGACTGCACCAGATGGTTCCAGCTGCACGTCCGACACACTTCGACGACGTGCACCGAGAACTCCTCGGCGGTGGTCGCCAGCCGGGCGATCTCCTCGGTGCTCCGCGCTGAGCCGCTGACTTGGCCAAGCCGTTCGCCGAACACCCAGGAAACCAGCGTGACCTGCTCTTTTCGGCAGATCGGGCACATCGTTTCGCTGGGCCGACCGTGGAATTTCGCCGCGCGCAGAAGATACGGACTCGCATCGCACACCTCGGCCACGGCGGTCCGGCCCGCGTGGACCGAGGACAGCCGAGCGCGCCGCTGCAGGGCGTAGTCGACGATCTGGCGTTGCACGGGTTCAAGCGTACGTGGTCACACCTTCGACGTCGGCGCGACGGGTCCGGGCGCCGGCGCGAGTCGGGTCGCCGCCCGGCGGCGCGCGGTGTACCTTGCTCGACCGACCCTGGTCGTGGACACGGTTATATCGGTGCGATACATTGGCAAACACATCGGAGCGAGGTGTTGCGCTGTCAGCACGTTCCGACACATCGTATGAACCGGAGGGGGTGACGCAGTGCTCGAGTTGGCGATTCTCGGATTGCTCCTCGAATCCCCCATGCACGGATACGAGCTGCGCAAGCGACTCACCGGTCTCCTCGGAGCCTTCCGTGCCTTCTCCTACGGTTCGCTGTATCCGACCCTGCGTCGGATGCAGGCCGACGGTCTCATCGACGAAGCCGACGCGCCCTCGGGCATGAAGGTTCGTCGTGGGCGTCGGGTGTACCAGCTCACCGATGCCGGTCGCGCTCGGTTCGCCGAGCTCGTGGCCGACACCGGGCCGCAGAACTACACCGACGATGGTTTCGGTGTGCATCTGGCGTTCTTCAGCCGGACTCCCGCAGTTGCGCGCATGCGCATCCTCGAGGGCCGTCGCCGGCAGGTCGAGGAGCGCCGCGAAGGGTTGCGGGAGATCGTCGGACGGTCCAACCGGGCGGTCGATCGCTACACTCGCCAGTTGCATCAACTCAGCCTCGAGTCCAGCGAACGGGAGGTCCGCTGGCTCAACGAGCTGATCGCCGCCGAGAGCTCCCAACAGCGAGACGGGACTCCAAGTCCGTTCGATTCCGACACGTTCGATTCCGACGACACCGCTCGGGACGACGCCGGAACCGAACAGTCACCTGTCGATCCGGGGCCGGACGCCGGCATCGGACGATCCGATGACGAATTGCCAGAACCGGACTCGACGCAGAGCCGGGACGAACAGCTCGGGCACCCGAGCAAGTGAAAACACCGGTGGCGCAGCAAAGGTCTGCGACGCCGCAACAAGAAGGAGAGCCCGACCATGGGTGAGCCCAATAAGGTGCGCGTTGCCATTGTGGGCGTAGGAAACTGCGCTTCATCCTTGGTGCAAGGCGTGCAGTACTACAAGGACGCCGACGAGAACTCCAGCGTTCCCGGCCTGATGCATGTGAAGTTCGGTCCGTACCACGTCCGCGACGTCGAGTTCGTCGCCGCGTTCGACGTGGACGCGAAGAAGGTCGGCTTCGACCTGTCCGACGCGATCTTCGCGAGCGAGAACAACACCATCAAGATCGCCGACGTGCCGCCGACCGGTGTCACCGTCCAGCGCGGCCACACCCTCGACGGTCTCGGCAAGTACTACCTCGAGACCATCACCGAGGCCGACGGCTCGGGTGTCGACGTCGTCCAGGCCCTCAAGGACGCCGAGGTCGACGTCCTCGTCAGCTACCTGCCGGTCGGCTCGGAGCAGGCCGACAAGTTCTACGCACAGTGCTGCATCGACGCCAATGTGGCGTTCGTCAACGCTCTGCCGGTCTTCATCGCCTCGGACCCCGAGTGGGCCCAGAAGTTCACCGACGCCGGTGTCCCGATCGTCGGCGACGACATCAAGAGCCAGGTCGGCGCCACCATCACCCACCGCGTGATGGCGAAGCTGTTCGAGGATCGCGGCGTCACCCTCGACCGCACCTACCAGCTGAACGTCGGCGGCAACATGGACTTCAAGAACATGCTCGAGCGCGAGCGCCTGGAGTCCAAGAAGGTCTCGAAGACCCAGGCCGTGACCTCCAACCTGACCGGCTCGCTCGCCGGCAAGGTCGAGGACAAGAACGTCCACATCGGCCCGTCGGACCACGTCGCATGGCTCGACGACCGCAAGTGGGCCTACGTCCGCCTCGAGGGTCGCGCCTTCGGTGACGTGCCGCTGAACCTGGAGTACAAGCTCGAGGTCTGGGACTCCCCCAACTCGGCCGGCATCATCATCGACGCCGTGCGCGCCGCCAAGATCGCCAAGGATCGCGGCATCGGCGGACCGATCCTCCCGGCATCGGCCTACCTGATGAAGTCGCCGCCGAAGCAGCTCGCCGACGACGTCGCGCGCCAGCAGCTCGAGGCGTTCATCGTCGAGGCCTGATCCTCGGAGAACGATTCACACGTCCCCGTCGGGATTCGTGAGGTACACCCTCACGATCCGGCGGGGACGTCGTCGTTTCGGGCGACATGTTCGGCGAATCCGCCCGTGACCTCATCGCCCTTGGCCGACAATGGGTCGTCGGATCACCGGCTGCTGGACGAGCGACGAGGAGACGACCGGAATGGCTTCGAAACTGATCAAGGCATGTGTCGCAGTGGCTGTCTCGGGTGTCGTCGTCATACTCGGGCTGTCCGGGGTCGGACCGGCCGCTGCTGCACCGTCCCCCCACGCCGACCGTGACCGTGGTCGGCGGCTGCGACGGGGCGAAACTCGTTCAGCCCCAAACCCTTTCGTCGATCTATTGCGGCGACGCCGGCGTAATCGTCACGAACGTCACCTGGCTCGCGTGGACCGACACGTTCGCGGCAGGCTTCGGTACCGAGAACCGTAAGCTCTGCAAGCCGAGCTGCGCGGCCGGCAAGGTGGCGTCGTACCCGGTCGGCATCTGGCTGTTCGCGCCGAAGCAGGGCGCGTTCACGCAGGTCTCGCTCTACTCGTCGATCACCGCCCCGCCAGAGACCTATCAGCTCACCGGGTACGTGCGCTGACGCTCAGCTGATCTCGCCGCTGTCCTGCAACACGGTCTCCTCGGCTCGATGTTCGTCGGGATGTTCCTCGGCGGCGAGCCGCGGGATGAGTCCGCCGGCCAGGACGTCGGACACCTGGCGCTTCGAGAGTCGGTGCCGGACTTCGACATTGCGGACCTTGGTCACGTTGCGGACGGTTAGGACGTCATCGGCACCCAGGGCATCCCGCAGATTCTCGAGCCGGAGGGTGTCGTACTGCTCGACGGTGTCGTAATCCGCCGGATCGACGAATTCCACTGCCAGCACACCGAAGTTCGCGAGATTCTGCCAATGGATGCGGGCGAACGACTTCGCGATCACCACCCGGAGGCCCAGGTGGCGAGGCGCGATCGCCGCGTGTTCGCGTGATGAGCCCTGTCCGTAGTTGTCACCTCCGATGATGTGGCCGGTGTCCGCGGATCGTGCTCTGTCCGTGTAGGTGTCGTCGATGCGCGTGAAACAGAACTCGGCGAGCCTGGGGATGTTCGACCGGTACGGCAGAGCTTTCGCGCCGGCGGGCGAGATGTCGTCGGTGGAGATGTTGTCGCCGACCTTCAGCAGGACCGGGGCCTCGACGACATCGGGCAGCGAGTCCAGGTCCGGTAGATCGGAGATGTTGGGGCCCTTCACCGGTTGGACCTTCGCGGCTTCCTCCGGCGGCAGCGGCGGGACCATCATCGCGGTGTTGACCGAATGTTCCTGCGGCAGGTCGAGCTCCGGGTAGGAGACCTTGTTGTCGGCGGCCCAGTCGCGGGGGTCGGCGATCACGCCGGTGAGCGCCGACGCGGCTGCGGTGTCCGGCGAACACAGCCATACCTTGTCGTCCTTGGTGCCCGACCGTCCGGGGAAGTTGCGCGGCATCGTCCTCAGCGGGTTCTGCCCGGTCGCGGGCGCCTGCCCCATGCCGATGCAGCCCATACAGCCGGCCTGGTGGATCCGCGCGCCGCCGATGACGAGATCGGTGGTGGCCCCCATCTTGGTGAGGTCGGTGAGGATCTCCCGTGACGTCGGGTTGATGTCGAAGCTGACATCGGCTGACGTCTGCCTCCCCGCCACCATCGCTGCGGCGATCGCGAAGTCGCGGAGGCCGGGATTGGCACTCGACCCGATCACCACCTGCGAGATCTCCTCCCCCACCACCTCACTGACCGGAACGACGTCTCCGGGTGACGAAGGTTTCGCGATCAGCGGGACGATCTCGGTGAGATCGATGGTCTCCTCGGCGTCGTAGGTCGCCCCGTCGTCGGCGACGAGTTCGGTCCAGTCGCCTTCGCGGTCCTCGGCGCGGAGGAACTCGCGCACCGCGTCGTCGCTGGGGAACACCGTCGTCGTCGCGCCCAGTTCCGCGCCCATGTTCGCGATCACGTGGCGGTCCATCGCGGTCAGACCCGCGAGCCCGGGACCGTGATACTCGATGATCCGGTTCACGGCACCCTTCACGTCGTGGCGTCGGAGCATCTCGAGGATCACATCCTTGGCCGAACACCACTCCGGCAGTTCGCCTTCCAGCCGGACACCCCAGATCTCGGGCATCCGGATGTTCAGCGGGCGACCGGTGATGGCGAGAGCCACCTCGAGTCCGCCGACCCCGATCGCGAGCATCCCGAGCGATCCCGCCGCCGGCGTGTGCGAGTCGGACCCGACCATCGCCTTTCCCGGTATGCCGAACCGCTGCATGTGAGTGGGATGCGAGACACCGTTGCCCGGCTTGGAGAACCACAGCCCGAAGCGCTCACACGCAGTGCGCAGATACTCGTGGTCCTCTGCGTTCTTCTCGTCGGTCTGCAGCAGGTTGTGGTCGACGTACTGGACACTCGCCTCGGTCCGGGCGCGGTCGAGACCCAGAGACTCCAGTTCCTGCATGACCAGCGTGCCGGTGGCGTCCTGGGTGAGGGTCTGGTCGATGTGGATCGCGATCTCTTCGCCCGGGGTCATGTCCCCGGCCGCCAGATGGGATTCGATGAGCTTGCGGGCAACGTTCTGGGCGGGCATCGCACACTCCTTATCGGCTCACGTCCGAGCCACACTGGCTCGGGACTGAACCGACGTCAGAACCTGTCCGGGTTGTCGACACCGCGACACACCTGGCGCTCTCGCTCGGACTGTTTCCCATGGTCTCAGCGATGACCGTCACACGCCAGGGTCCGGCACCCGCACGCGCCCCGCGTGTCAGAGGCGGGAAAGTCGCGAATCGGGAATCCGCAGGTCATCCATCCGACCCAGTGACCCCGACACACGCTTCACATAGAGTGTTGTCGGTTGCTCCGAGCGTCTGAACCCCGGACGAATCGGACATCACCAGACCACGTACCAACAGAAAGGCACAATCTCATGGGCGTGAGCCTGAGCAAGGGTGGAAATGTCTCGCTGACCAAGGAGGCCCCGGGACTGACCGCGGTGTCCGTCGGCCTCGGGTGGGACATCCGCACCACCACCGGCACCGACTTCGACCTCGACGCCAGCGCCATCGCGCTCGGCGCCAACAAGAAGGTGCTGTCCGACCAGCACTTCGTCTTCTTCAACAACCTGCGCTCGCCCGACGGCTCGATCGAGCACACCGGCGACAACCTGACCGGTGAGGGCGAAGGCGACGACGAGGTCATCAAGGTCGACCTCGCCGCCGTGCCGCCGGAGGTCGATTCCATCGTCTTCCCCGTGTCGATCTACGACGCCGATGCGCGTTCGCAGTCGTTCGGGCAGGTCCGCAACGCATTCATCCGCGTCGTCAACCAGGCCGGCGGCTCCGAGATCGCCCGCTACGACCTGAGCGAGGACGCCTCCACCGAGACCGCGATGGTCTTCGGCGAGCTGTACCGCAACGGTGCGGAGTGGAAGTTCCGCGCCGTCGGCCAGGGCTACGCATCGGGGCTCGCGGGTATCGCCCGCGACTTCGGCGTGAACGTCTGACCCCGGTTTTCGCCGGCTGTCCCGCAGCAGATTCCCGTGGATGCCGCACCTCTCCTAGAGTGGGTGCGGCATCCTCGTGTCTTCACCCTCCGACGTCGCCGTCGGCAGCGGTCCCTTGAACACCTCAGAAAGGCCACCATCCAGTGGTAGTAAGAATTTTCGGCCTCTCGGTCGTCGTGACGATCGTGTCGCTGATCATCGCGTTCCTCTATGGCGGCGTCGAAGCGCTGATCCTGACGGCGATCCTGGGTGTCTTCGAGATCTCACTCTCCTTCGACAACGCGGTCATCAACGCCACGATCCTTCGCCGCATGAGCGAGTTCTGGCAGAAGATCTTCCTCACCATCGGCATCCTGATCGCCGTCTTCGGTATGCGTCTGGTGTTCCCGCTGGTCATCGTGTGGCTCGCGTCGGGACTCAACCCGGTCGACGCACTGGACCTCGCGCTGAACCCGCCGCCCAACGATGCGGCGTACTTCGCCAACGGTGATCCCAGCTACGAGACGATCATCACCGACGCCCACCCGCAGATCGCTGCCTTCGGCGGCATGTTCCTGCTGATGCTGTTCCTGGGCTTCGTCTTCGAACAGAAGGAGATCACCTGGCTGTCGTGGATCGAGCGGCCGCTGGAGAAGATCGGCAAGCTGGAGATGCTCGAGGTCGTCATCGCGATCACTCTCCTCGTGCTCACCGCGACGTACATCGCACCGGCCGACGAGCGGTCGACGGTCATGATCGCCGGCGCACTCGGCATGATCACCTACATCCTGGTCAACGGACTCGGCGAGTACTTCAACGTCGAGACCGAAGAACACGACGAGGCAGCAGAGCCGGGTACGGATTCGGCCGAGAAGGCAGCAGTCGAGGAGAACGGCCGCAAGGGTCCGTCCGACCTTGCGAAGGCCACCGGTAAGGCAGGATTCTTCCTGTTCCTCTACCTCGAGGTGCTCGACGCCTCGTTCTCGTTCGACGGCGTCATCGGCGCGTTCGCCATCACCGCCGACCCGATCATCATCGCCCTCGGCCTCGGCCTCATCGGCGCGATGTTCGTCCGTTCGCTCACCGTGTACCTCGTCCGCAAGGGCACGCTCTCGGAGTACGTGTACCTCGAGCACGGCGCGCACTGGGCCATCGGTGCGCTGGCGTTCATCCTGCTGTACTCGATCGGCACCCACGTGCCGGAGATCATCACCGGCCTGATCGGTGTCGCGCTGATCATCGCGGCCCTGATCTCCAGTGTGGTTCGCCGGAACCGACTCGCCGCGAAGGGCGAGGAGGAGAAGGTCGAGGTGTAGCCCTTCGAGGCTCGTCGCTTCGCTCCTCGCACCTCAGGGAGCAGAGGCGGCCCGACCGCTTCCTCGCACCTCAGGGAGCAGAGGCGGCCCGACCGCTTCCTCGCACACAGGGAGCAGAGGCGGCCCGACCGCTTGCTCGCACACAGGGAGCAGAGGCGGCCCGACCGCTTCCTCGCACCTCAGGGAGCAGAGGGAAACCAACAACTGCGCCGCAGATCCACTCGGATCTGCGGCGCAGTTGTCGTATGAGGGCGCCTCAGCCCTGGTGCTGCGTGAGCTGCTGACTGATCTGCTGGTTGATCTGTTGCAGGCCGGGCACGGAGAGGCCCGGGAGCTGGCCCTGGATGGTGCGCAGGACCGAGGAGTCGTCGCGCACCTTCTCGCTCGACTGCACCAGAACCGTTCCGGCGCCGGTGAAGTCGAACTGCCGCTCCTCGCCTGAGCTCACCCCGAACCGCTGTCCGGCGGCGGCGATGAAGCTGTTGACCCACGCCTGGTCGTAGTGATGGCTCGGGGACGGGCAATCCGACCATCCGACAAGCGCTTCAGGGTCGACACGTACGGGCGGCTCGACGAACATCACCGGCCCGTTCGACGACGCCAGGAACTTGCCCGTGCCGATCAGGGTGAGGAAGCCCGGCACGATCGACTGGTTCAGCGACAGATTCGGCTGGAAAGCAAGCAGATTCGAGGCGCGGATGGTGAGGTTGCCGTCCTCGAGGTCGTAGGCGTTGATGTCGTATCCGCGGTCACCGATGATCAGCTTGCCCTGCCCCTCGGCCACCACGTAGTCACCGAGGTACAACGGCGCCGAGAACTGTTGCGCCACCATCTGCAGCAGTTGGCCCTGCAGACCCTGCTGGAGCGAGGTGAACTGCATCTGACCGTAGTAGGCGATCATCGCGCCCTTGGACATGAACCAGGGCTGGGTCAGGTCGATGCAGAACGAGTAGTTGTTGTCCGGAACGTTGTCGTCCGACGGCAGATTCATCGGACTCCACACGGTGTTGAGTTGGCTCACAGCTTCTCCTCCGATGCCTGCACGTACACGATGCCCTGGCCGGTGCACTCCAGTTGCATTGCCTCGCCACCGGTCCGGCCGACGTTGCGCCAGCTGACCGTCGACCGCAGGTTGGTGTTGACCTGTCCCGCGGAGCCGACGAAGGCCTGCGGGTCGACGGTGACAGGCGGCTTGTTCGGCGACACCTCGAGTTCGAAAACGCCTCCGTGGCCGAGGACCACGGCAGATCCCGGACCGGAGAGCTGCGTCGTGAACATGCCCTGACCGGTGACCACACCGGCTGCCGCGGACCGCAGTGCGCCGAAGAGGCCCCCGCCTCCGCCTCCCCCGCCACCGCCGCCCTGGGAGGCCACTGAGACCACCGATGCCTGCAGGTTGGCGCCGTACGCGAGCAGGCGGGAGGCCTCGACGCGGATGGTCCCGCCGACCGCGCCCAGATCGACGACGTGGACCTCGATCCCGAGGAACCCATAATGCACCTCGCCCTGTCCCTGCGCGATCATCGTCGACTCGTGCTCGCCGGCGAGCATGCGACCGGCCATGCCGCCCATCGCACCCAATCCCGGCATGCCGCCGCCCATTCCGGCGCCGGCGATCTGATGCGGCTGGAAGAAGACGTTGCCCTTGTAGAAAAGCATCGCACCCTTGCGGGCGACGATCGGCCCGCTACGACCGATATCGACGGACACGACCTTGCTGTTGACCTTGGTGAACATTCGCTACCTCACCCTCACCGCTCGGCCGGTTGGATCGACACGACGCCGGTTCCGTCCCACCTCAGTGAGAACGCCTCGCCGCCGCCCTGTCCCATGACCGAGCGCCAGGAGACGTCGGTGACGAAGGACTGGTTCAATTGCCCACGGGCACAGACGAATGCATCCGGGTCGACGACCAGCGGATACTGCGGTGACACCTCCAGGTGGATCAGCGGACCGCCGTTGGACAGCAACGCGATCTGGCCGTGACCGCTGACCGTCGTCGTGAACAGGCCCTGGCCCGACGACGCGCCGCGCAGACCCGAGAACGCCACATTGGTCTGCAGATTCCCGTTGAGCACCATGAGCTGCTGGGACTCGACCTGCAGCGTCTCGTTGTTGAGTTCGATGATCGTCGTCTCGGCCGCGTTGTGGGCGAAGTAGACGACGCCGTTGCCCGAGGCCTCCATCAGTGACAGCGCTTCGCCTGTCGCCCGTTGCTTGAGACCCGCGAGCACGCCGTCGCCACCGCCGAAGCCGGCCGACTTGAACGCGATCTGACCCTCATAGGCCACCATCGACCCGCTGATGGCTCGGACCGCGGTGTTGTTCAGCCTGGCCTCGACCACGCGTTTGGAGCGTTGTACCAACTGCATTCGACGTGCCTCTCTCGCGCCGCCGGGAGACCGCCGCTCGGCCGCCCTCACGTTTCCCCGACGCCATCCCGCATCCCGGCAGCGCTGCCGCTCGGCACCCACCCCGCCGTCGAGGCGGCTGATCCGCTCAGCCCTGAGTCGGTCGGTCCGGCCTCATACGGAGTTGAAATTAGCCGATAGCATCGTGTCGTGCCCGGAAACTTCGTACGTCGTTGGTTCGGCAACGATTCACGCACGAATTCCGCCTCACCTGCATCATCGGAACAAATGACAGCGGCCTTCCTGGAGTCCGAATCCGTCCTCGCCGAGATCGATCCCGCGGTCGGTGTGGTGGCCGCCACCGACCCGCGGTCGCAGCTGCGCGGTGCCTGGTCGGCGATCCGCGAACAACACGCCCAGGTGACCGCCGACTACCTCCAACTGCTGTCCCCACCCGAGGGCACGCGCGGGCGCAAACAGGACTTCGATCGCGCCACCGAGGCGCTTCGCACGGTCACGGCGTCGATGCGCGGCTTCGCGGAGGCGAACGCGGGTGCCCTGCAGCGGGCCCGCGCCACCATGCAGGCCGCGAACGCCCAGGACCATGAGGCGCGCGTCGCGTCGCATCGGGCGATGACAGCCCTGGAGAACGCCGGTCCCACGATCGCCCGGTTGCAGTCGGTGATCAGGGCCACCGACGAACTCGACCGTGCCTTGAGTGTTTTCGAGCAGAGTGCGGGCTTACGTGACCGGCAGTCGGCCGCTGCGACGGTAATCACGTCGGCACAGCGACTCGAGACCATTCTCCGTGAGGCACCCGCCTACGCCGACCGTGCCCGTCAGGTCATCCGGTCGGTGGAAACCCGACGCAGCGCCATAGCGACCCGCGGTGCCCACGTTCCCGACACCCTGTCTCAGTTGCGTCGTGAGTTCAGCGCGGACTGTTCAACGGACCTGCAACGCACCGAAACCCTCGTCGACGAGCGCCTGGCCCATGCGGATACGGCGATCTCGGCGGCGCGGAGGATGCTCGACGATGCCCCCGACCAGGCAATCGGTCAGGCCGACGCCGCACGGGACGACCTGTCTGTCGCCGAGGCCGCCGTCGACGCCGTCCTGGATCGGCTACGTGTGCTGCGCGAGGTGCGCGCCGACCCGCAGGGCGCCGAACAACGCGTGCGATTCCGCCTCCGCGACGCTCAACTCTTCGCGGTGAACCACTCCCTGGTTGACGAATGGGGCTCGGTACTCGATGCTCAGGCCGACCGGATCGAGCGTGCAAAGGGGGACCTCGATCGCGTCCATCCCGACTACTGGGGATATCTGACCCGGCTGCGGGCCGTGGACGACCGGATCAGCGAGATCGTTTCCCGGATGAGAGGACAGGTGGCCGCGAGATGACCACCACGGCACGCCACGACGAGGCCGGGCTCGAACCCGGAACAATCCGGCATTTCGACCATTTGGGACTCGGGACGCGCGAACAGTTGTTCCTCCGGCATCCGGAGCCGATCGATCGCACCTGGCCCGCGCAGAGGCTGGCGATCGCTCTCGGAGCCACGCTCTACGTGCCCGCCACCCGCCCCGATCTCGCCGACGTCATCCGAAAGCGGCGTGCAGAGGGCGTGATCTCGATGGTCATCGATCTCGAGGACGCGATCGCCGACCACGAGGAGGCGGACGCCATCGATCACGCGGTCGCGGCACTCCGCGACATCGCGGAGACGCCCGGCGATCCGATGCTCCTGTTCGTCCGCCCACGTTCGGCCGACCGCATCATGCGCATCGCCACCGCCCTCGACGCCGGCGCACCATCCGCGCTGACCGGTTTCGTGATCCCGAAGTTCAACTGCGCCAACGCCGAAGAGGCTTTGCAGGCGGTCACCCAGGCGAGTGAGCTGCTCGGTCAGCACCTGTGGGTGATGCCCGTCCTGGAATCCGCGTCGGTCGTGCATCGCGAGACACGAGACGAGGAACTGACCACCTTGGCCGCACTCCTGAGTGCACACCGCGCCAACGTGCTCGCCGTCCGGATCGGCGCCACCGACATCTGCGGCTACTTCGGGATCCGACGCGACCGCGACCTCACGATCTACGACGTCCGGGTCGCCGCCGACGTGATCGCGGGCATCGTGAACCACCTCGGACGCAGCGACGAGTCCGGTTTCATCGTGACCGGACCGGTCTGGGAGTACTTCGCCGACCACGAACGCATGTTCCAGCCGACGTTGCGCCACACACCTTTTCGCGAGAGCGACGCGGTGTATTTCCGGCAGCAGCTGGTCAGCCGGGATATGGACGGCCTGTTGCGTGAGATCACGCTCGACCGCGCCAACGGGCTGCACGGCAAGACGGTCATCCATCCCGCCCACGTCGCGGCGGTGCACGCGCTGTCCGCAGTGACCCACGAGGAGTACCACGACGCGCTCGACATCCTCGCCGGAGAAGCCGGTGGTGTGCGGGCATCGTCGTATCGAAACAAGATGAACGAGCTGAAACCACACCGGAATTGGGCGCTGCGTGTGATGGACCGGGCCGCGGCGTTCGGCGTGACCCGTCAGGGCGTGAGCTTCGTCGATCTCCTGACCGCCCTCGCCACCCCCGGCCCGGCCGTCCGGTGAACGGTGACACGATGAGCCACAACCAGATCAACCGGGAACCGGACTGGGTCACCACGCGCTTCGGCGTGCACGTGGCATCAGACGGCACCGGGGATGCCGGGCACTCGCTCCGCGATCTGGTCGTCCTCGGCCTGCGACACAACAAGCGGCGCGCGCACCTACTCGTCTCCACCGTGCTCGGCAAGCACATCCCCACTCCGCCGAGCATCGTGCGCGGTGCGGCCGACGCTCTCGGTGCGGCCGTCATCGAACGGATCGGCGCCGACGCCGCGCGCGACGCCATCGTCTTCGGCTTCGCCGAGACCGCCACCGGCCTCGGACACTGCGTCGCCGAGCGGATCTCCGCGTCCCGATACCTGCACTCGACTCGCCGGCGGCTTCCCGGGGTGGTCGTGTCGGGGACCTTCGAGGAAGGCCACTCACACGCCACGACCCACCTGCTCGCGCCAAGCGACCCGGACTTCCTCGACCCCGCGACACCGGAAGAGACGCTGATCCTCGTCGACGACGAGATCTCCACCGGTACCACGGCACTGGGTGCGATCGAGACGATCCTCGCGACGCGTCCGCGTACCCGATTCGTCGTCGCGTCGCTCGTCGACATGCGAACCCCGGACCGCCGTGCCGAATGCGCCAAGGCCGCAGCCGATCTCGGCGTCGAGGTCTCCTATGTTGCGCTCGCGTACGGCTCGATCACGCTCCCACCCACTCTGCTCGACGACGTGTGGGCGCTGGACTCGGACGCGTTGAACCCCCTCGCACCGGAACGCGCCGACGTCACCACGCTCGGCCTCGACTGGCCGCAGGCGGTACCTGACGGTGGCCGTCACGGTTTCGAACGGAACGATACGGAGCCCTTCCACCATGCGACCGCGGCTGCCGCCGACGTGATCGCAGATCATCTCGACCCACGACGCCCCGTCGTCGTGATCGGCCACGAGGAACTGATGTATGCGCCCCTGTGCATCGCCGAAAGCCTCGAGCAGCGTGGTTTCGTGACCGGCTATCAGACGACCACGCGGTCGCCCGCCCAGGTCCACGACGTACCGGGCTACCCGCTCCGCCGCGGATTCCGTTTCCTCGCACCCGAATCCGATCCGGCGACACCGCGCTACATCTACAACGTCTCGTCGGACGCCCTGCCCGATCCGCAGGTCGTGATCGTGATCGACACCCCGGCCGACACCCCCGAACTCCGCGCCCCCGGCGGCCTTCTCGACGTCCTCACCGCGGCCGGTCATCCGGTGACGCTCGCGGTGCTTCCGGCGACCGACCAGGCGCAGCTGCGAGCCTTCCGAGAGGAGTCTGCGCGATGACCGCGTCCACGCCCCCGCTGCAGGGTCCGCACTTCGGTTCCTACGCACCCGAGGAGGTGACATGGCTGCTCAAGGACCTGTCCGACATCGCCCTCGAAGGCGACCTGCACGAGCGGGAGCGTCGGATCCAGTCGGGTAAGGCGCATTACGCCGAATCCCTGCCGATCGAATACCAACCCGGTCGCGAGTATCAGGACCTCTTCCACGCGACCCTTGGGTCGTCGGCGCAGCGACTCGCCGAGGCCGTCGGCGTCGTCTCGGAACTGATTCTCGCCGAACGTCATTCATCGCCCACTCTGGTATCGCTCGCCCGAGCCGGCACTCCCGTCGGCATCCTGATCCGCCGGTGGATGCAGACGGTCCACGGGATCGAGCCGCAGCACTACACGATCTCGATCGTGCGCGACCGCGGGATCGACACGGTCGCACTGGATCACATCGTGGCGAGTCACCCCGCCGAGTCGATCGTGTTCGTCGACGGGTGGACCGGGAAGGGCGCGATCCAGCGCGAACTGACCGCGGCGCTGGCCGAGTACGCGCGACTCCCCGAACGCCCACTGCTGCACGACGAGCTGGCCGTGCTCGCCGACCCCGGTTCGTGTACCACGCTGTTCGGCACCCGCGACGACTTCCTCATCGCCTCGGCATGCCTGAACTCGACCGTCTCGGGTCTGGTGTCGCGCACGATCCTCAACGCCGACCACATCGGTCCGGGAGAGTTCCACGGCGCCAAGTTCTATCGGGACCTGGCGGAGTTCGATGTCTCCGGCCGACTGCTCGACGCGGTGAGCGCCGAGTTCCCCGCCGTCGCCGACCGGGTCCGCGCCGCCCTGGCGGTCATGACGCCTGAGGAGCGGACACCGACATGGTCGGGCTGGCGCTCGGTCGAACAGATCCAACTCGACTACGGACTGTCGTCGATCAACCTGGTGAAGCCAGGCGTCGGCGAGACGACCCGCGTGCTGTTGCGCCGCGTCCCGTGGCGAATCCTGGTCCGCGACGACGACCTGCCCGAACACCGCCACATCCGGCTGCTCGCGGCCGAACGCGGAGTGCCGGTGGAGGTCTCACCCGGCCTCGCCTACTCGTGTGTCGGCCTGATCAAGGAGGACGCGTGAGCGTGCTCGTCGCCACCGACCTGGACCGGACGATGATCTACTCGCAGGCCGCCATGGGCGACGCTCAGTTCGCCGCCCTCGACACCGTCTGCGTCGAGATCTATCGCGACGCACCGCTGTCCTACATGACCACCACCGCCGTCGAGCTCCTCTCCCGCCTTGCCGACGAGGTCCTGGTGATCCCGACGACCACCCGGACGCCGGCGCAGTACGAGCGGATCGCGCTCCCGGGCGGCCCGTTCCGGTACGCGGTGGCGAGCAACGGCGGCCGCATCCTCGTCGACGGAACCGACGACCCGGACTGGCGCCGGAAGATCGAACGTGTGGTGTCCGCGTCGGGCGCGGGCCTCGACGAGGTGCTCACCGAACTGCGCGCCCGCGTCGACGATTCCTGGGTCCGGTCGCTGCGGATCGCCGACGACCTGTTCTGCTACCTCGTCGTCGAACCGGCGGCCCAACCGGATGAGTTCCTCCCCTCGTGGCAGGACTGGTGTGCAGCGCGCGGCTGGACGGCGTCGCAGCAGGGTCGCAAGATCTACGCGACGCCCCGGTCGGTCACGAAGTCCGCGGCAATCGCCGAGGTGCGTCGTCGGCTCGTCGACGATGGCACCGTTCCCGCCGACGCCAAGCTGTGTGCGGCCGGCGACGGATGGCTCGACACGGACCTCCTGTCGGCCGCGGACCACGCGATCAGGCCCCGGCACGGCGAGCTGGAGCTCCTCGGTTGGTCAGCGCCCGGCCTCGACGTCACCGCCGCGACGGGGGCTCTCGCCGGCGTGGAGATCCTCGAGTGGTTCCACGACCGGTGTTCGGTCAGGACGGCATCAGACCGAGCACGTCCGAGTGCCCGTTCCGTCGGCACCAGCTGATCAGGTACCGCGCATGCAGGCCGCACCAGCGGTAGACGGCGGCCTGCGTCATGGGCGAGGATGCGGGTTCTTCACCGCGCTCGGAGATGATCGGACCCAGGTAGTGACTCGTCACCTTGTTCGCCGTGTTGGGTGAGACCTTCGCGGCGCGCGCCAGACTCGCGCCGTCGGACGCGTGACCGGAGGCGATGGCGCCCGCCAACCGTCCGGCGGTGTGTCCCCGTTGCCCGGTGAACAACTCGTACAGCGGCGCTCGACGCGGAGTCCCGGGTTTCTCGGCCAATCCCTGACCCAGCGCGACCGCCCGCACCGCACTCATGAGCGTCGCGAACCCGTCGGCCTTCGCGATGACGCCGGCCACCTCGTCGCGCAGTCGCGCTTCGTCGAGGTGATCATGTTCGAGCCCGTGGCCCTGCGTCGCGAGGATGACCGGCGCCTGTCGATCGTGCTTGTTCAGGGCGTCGATGGCATCGAGACCGTCGAAGTGCCACTCCAGGTCGGGCCGGTTCCAGATGAGATCTGCGACCACGACGTCGAACCTGACATGACCCGCAACGGATCGGGTGAACTCGTCCTCGCTCGTGGCGACGGTGACCACGGCCTGCTCGAGGGCTCCTTGGAGAGGGCCGGCCACGACGTGACCCAGCGGAGAGGCGACCAACACACGCAGACGATTCGGCACGTGCATGATTTTGCCCGATATCGCCGATCCATGCGCGATCACGCATTGATTGGAGTCATTCGAGCGCATTGTGACCCGATTACCTATCAATCAGGTCGCAAAGACGGTGACTTGTCGCCAGATGTTCGTAACTCTAGAGAAGTAGACGTTGAGAGCAGTTCATCTCTCCGCCTGCACATGGATCGCGAGCAAGGTCGATCACGGTTCCCAGCGCGCCGTCCGGTCGAACAGTCGGCAGCATTGGAGCCGGCAGGAATCTTCTCGACAGAAGGACGGTACCGATGTCAGCCCCTCTGGACGAACTCCGCCGCCCGCAGGCAACGACCCCCCAACCCAACGTGTCCCGATTGGCCTCCGTCAACCGGGACACCCCCCAAGCCGCGGGGTCTCGATCCCACCCCAAACGGCTCGCCGCAGTGGTCGCCGAAGGCGATCTGTTCGACGCCGCACTCGTGGCCCTCGTCGAGGGCGCCGGCTACGGGGCGACACTCGTCGAGCCCGCGCAGATCCCGGCCCTGCGCAACCCGGCCGTCCTGCTGGTCCGGTCGGCCGGGATGCTCGCACTGGTCCGACGTGCGCCGATGCTGCGCACCGTGCGCGTCGTGTTCCTCGGTGACGGGGTTCCGGGACGCGACCACATCCGTATCGCCCCCCGTGCCGCCGGCGCCGAGTCCGCACTCCGCCAGGCCCTCGCCGCCATCATCGGGCCGCCCGAACAGTCGACGCCTCCGGCACCCGCCAACCGAGTGCGCGTGACCGAGCGGGAACGCGAGATCCTGCAGACCTACACTCTCGGCGCCACGCTCCGCGAGACCTCCCAGAAGCACCAGATCGCGGAGAGCACGGTACGCGAGCACTACCGCCGCGTCGTGCGTCGTTACGAAGAGGCCGGGCGCCCCATCGGCAACAAGGCCCAACTCCTCCTGGAGTTCATGGCCGACGGCTGGGTTCGGCCCTGAGGGGCACCCGAGTGACCTAGGGCCCACGACGTCGCGGCGTCGTCGGCTCAGACTGGAGAGCATGAGGTATCGCCCGATCACCGCCGGTCTGGCCGCTGCAGCCGCGTGTACCGTCGCCGCGGCGTACTGCGCCTGGGTGCGGCCGTGGGTGATGACCTGGGGTGCGACCGAGGACGAGGTGGCCGCGAAACTCCCGGGAGACGAACTGCTACCGGGTGCCGACGGCATCGCCACCCGTGCGATCACCATCGACGCGCCGCCGGCCGCCGTCTACCCGTGGCTCGCGCAGATGGGACCGTCACCCCGGGGCGGCGCCTACACGTATGACTGGATCGAGAATCTGCTCGGCCTCGACATGCACAGCACCGACCGCGTACTCGAGGAGTACCAGCATCCCGCCGTCGGCGACACGATCGGCCACGGCGCGGAGGCCTCCCGGATCGAGATCGCCGAACCCGACCACGCGTTCGTCACCCGTACGGCCGACGGCGACTGGGTGTGGTCGTTCACGCTGGTCCCGGTCGGGCAGTCGACACGGTTGATCAGCCGCAACCGCTTCCGGCTGCCCGGGCTGGGCAAGAAGCTGGCGATGATCCCGATGGAACCCGGGTCGCTGATCATGGAGCGAAAGATGCTCCAGGGGATCAAGGAGCGCGCCGAGGCCCTCGCGCACGCCGAGTGACCTCGCAGGTCACGTGGGTTACACGGGACGGCGTGTCGGGCGTGGCACAGTGAGAGGGTGCTGCTGCCGACGTTGACCCCCACCGCACCGGATGATCCCGACGTGATCCGGATCGGCGAGGATCGACTGTCGCGGGAGGATCTGGTGGGAGCGGCGACCGCCGTCGCGGAACGGATCGCCGGTGCACGCACCGTCGCGGTCCTGGCACACCCGACGGTCGAGACCGTGCTCGCGCTGGTCGGGGGCCTGATCGCCGGAGTGCCGGTGGTCCCGGTGCCGCCCGACTCCGGTCCGCGCGAGTTCGCGCACATCCTGGCCGATTCCGGGGCGCAGGCGTGGTTGGGGCAGGCTCCCGCCGACGCCACGTTGCCCGTCGTTCCCGTCCGGCGCTACGCGAAGTCGTGGCACCGGCATCCCGAACCCCACGCCGATTCGACGGCCTTGATCCTCTACACCTCCGGCACCACCGGGCTGCCCAAGGGCGTGCCGATCACCCGGCAGGCGATCGCCGAGGGACTCGACGCTCTCGCCGACGCCTGGCTGTGGACCGCCGATGACACTCTCGCGCACGGCCTCCCGCTCTTCCACGTGCACGGACTGATCCTGGGTGTCCTCGGACCGCTTCGTCGAGGCGGCCGTCTCATCCACACCGAGAAGCCCACCGCCGCGGGTTACGCCCACGCCGCCGAAGCCGGCGCGAGCATGTTCTTCGGGGTCCCGACCGTCTGGAGTCGCGTCGGCGCCGAACCCGAGGCAGCCCGAACCCTCGCCGGCGCACGCATTCTCGTCTCGGGCAGTGCACCGCTGCCGGTACCCGTCTTCGAGCGGGTCCGCGAACTCACCGGCCACGAGATCGTCGAGCGCTACGGCATGACCGAAACCCTGATCACCCTCAGCACCCGCGTCGACGGTGAGCGCCGCCCCGGCTGGGTCGGGCTGCCCCTCGTGGGCGTCGAGACCCGGCTCCGGGAGGGCGACACCGACGTGCCCCACGACGGCGAATCCGTCGGTGACCTGCACGTGCGGGGTCCGATGATGTCGTCGGGCTACCTCAACCGGCCCGACGCGACCGCCGAATCGTGGCTCGACGACGGCTTCTTCGCCACCGGGGATGTCGCCGTCATCGATCCCGACGGCATGCACCGCATCGTCGGCCGTCGGGCCACCGACCTCATCAAGTCCGGCGGCTTCCGCATCGGTGCCGGGGAGATCGAGACCGTGCTCCTGGCGCATCCGGCCGTGCGCGAGGTCGCGGTGGTCGGCGTTCCCGACGACTACCTCGGCCAGCGCATCGTCGCTTACGTGGTGGGCGACGACGTCGCCGACACCGAGCTGATCGAGTTCGTCGCCGGCGAGTTGTCCAATCACAAACGGCCGCGCGAGGTCCGCTTCGTCGAGTCGCTACCCCGCAACGCGATGGGCAAGGTGCAGAAGAAGCTGCTGAGCTGATCCGGCCGCGCGGCCGGGTCCGTGTTCGTGTCCGCTGAAAAGCACCCTCGAAAAGCGCCCTGAGCAGCGGATTCGGCGGCATGGTGTCGTCGGGCGGCTGTGGAGGGTCTCTTTCAGGGGCGGTTTCCAGATGGAGTTGTCCACAAGCCCTGTCCGCGCCCGCTCGGACAACCCGGGTCACCCGACACTGAGCCCATGGACTACGCGCAGCTCACCGAACGCTTCGGAGGTGTCGTGTCGACCCGCCAGTTACTGGAATCCGGTGAGACCACGGCTGACATCCGACGCGCCGTCGAATCCGGTGTCATCCATCGAATCCGACGCGGGTGGTTCCGGATGCCCGACGCCGATCCCGAGATCGTCGCGATCGTCTCCGACGACGCCGTCGTATCGTGCGCAACCGCTCTTCGACGCCACGGGTTGTGGATACCCGAGAGTCCCGTCGAATCCCATTCGCGCGTGACGCGTTACGAACGACGCCGATCCCCCGATCGTTGCCGACGCCACGGCCGCCCGACTCCGGCGCGTGCGGCCATCGACGACGTCGCGACAGCGCTCCAGTACGCCGCACGATGCTTCGACGAGGAGGGCTTCGTCATCCTCTGCGACTCAGCACTTCACCACGGCAAGCTGGATCTCGACGACCTCCGAGCCGAGTTCCGACTCGCACCGCTCGCGATCAGGAACGCCATCGAGAAGTGCAACCGGCTCGCGGCGTCGGGAACCGAGACCGCTGCACGACTGCGGCTGAAGAGTGCCGGGCTGCGCGTCGAGGTGCAGCATCAGGTGCCCGGTGTGGGTTGGATCGATCTGCTCGTCGGTGAGCGGCTCGCGATCGAGCTCGACAGCCGGGCCCACCACACCGGCGAGGAGGACTACGAACGCGACCGGGTCAGGTCCCGCAAACTCATCCCGCTGGGTTACCTACCGATGCGGCTCACCTACGCGCAGGTGTTCGGTCACTGGGAGACCACCTACGCCGACATCGCGGACACAGTCCGGAAGGGCTACCACCGCAACCGCGCCGCAGCTGGAAACCGCCCCTGAAATCGGCCCTCCACGGGCGACCCGACGACACCATGTCGCCGGTGCCGCTGCAGAGGGTCGTTTCCAGGGGTCGTTTCCAGGGGCGGTTTTCGGGAGCGGTTTTCAGTGCCCAGCGCTCAGTTGGTCCAGCCCCGCTCCCCCATCCAGCTCGTGATGATGCCTACCGCCTCCTTGAGGTGCGGGATCTGCTCGCGGCCCGAATAGTAGTGTGTCGCACCGGTGATCGTGTGCAGCGTCTTGTCCGGGTGGCCGACGGCGTCGAAGAGCCGGTGGGTGTGGCTGGGCGTGCACGCGTTGTCGGCCGAGTTGCCGATGACCAGCGTCGGCACCTCGAGATCGGCGGCGCAGCGCGGGCCATCGCCGTGGGCGTCGTCATAACTCCACTGCGACAACCAACTTCGCAGCGTCGTGAACCGCGCCAGGCCGACCGGCCCCATGTTGACGATGCGCGGATCCCCCAGGTAGCAACCGAGTTTCCGGTCGCTCGGGTCGACGGAGAGGTCCAGCCACCGCGGGTCGGCCATGGTACCGTGGACGATGAACCCGCGTTCCATCAACGGCTCACCGCGGTCGCGAAGATCGGCGAGTTGTTCCTTGACCCACGCGGTGATCCGGCGGTTGCGATCGATCTGCGCGGCCCGGTACCGCTCCAGGAACTCCGCCGTGTACGGCGGCTGGTTGGGGTTGGCCGGGTTGTAGAGATCCAGCTCGGGATCCCGCTTGTCCGGGTCGGTTTCGTCGAGGATCGATGGATCCATCCACTCGGTCAGCGTTCCGTGGCGGGAGACGTGGGCGGCGAGCAGCATCATGCCGTCGGCCGCGGGGAGATCGAGTCGGGTGAGATCAGGCGACTCACCGGCCGGGGTCTCGGTGACCGTCGCGTGCTGCGCCTGCTGCTGGTAGTACAGCGACAGCGCACCGCCACCGCTCCAGCCGGCCAGGATCACCTTCTCGTAGCCGAGTCGTTCCTTGGCGTCCTTCACGCAGGCACCGAGGTCCTGGACGACCTTCTCCATGATCAGGGCAGAGTCGACGCCGCGATACCGGCTGTTGCAGTAGATGACGTGATGCCCCGCCCGTGCCAGTGCGTTGGTCATCGGCAGGTAGGCGCCGCCGCCGATCGGGTGCATGAAGACGATGACGTTCTTCGACGGCACGCCGACGGGCTTCAAAAGGTAGCTCTCCAGCACGACGCTCTCGGTGACGCCGCCGTAGGTGTCCTTGTAGGCCGACGTGTCGTCGAAGACGACCAAGTAGGGGATGCGCTCGTACTCGTGGCGCGGCAACGTCGACGTCATGCCCGTGCCCCTTCCTCGACGGCGGCCGGTGCCGACTCGGTCATGACCGGCGTCGCGATGAGACGACGACGCGTGTCGATCGCGATGACCTTCCACTCCACGCGCTCGAACTCGTCGAACTTGCGGCGCGACCGCTCGCGGGCCTTCTCCGGGATGCCGTGGTGGATGCCCTGCGGCGCATGCGAGATCAGGCCGGGCGGCATGCCGATCCCGAACATGCTGCCGCCGTGGAAGAACGCGATCTCGTCGAAGTCGGTGTTGCGGTGGTACCAGGGCAGCCGCTCGGCTCCCTTGCGGGCCTCGGCCGGACGCGGCAGGAAGTTCATCACGTACACGCCGGTGGCTTGCATGAACAGGTGCACGGTCGGCGGGAGATGCACCGATTCGGAGGTGATGACGTCGTAGTCGGAGATGTTGAAGGTGAACGGGAACAGATCCCCGCGCCAGCCCTCGACGTCGAGCGGATGGAAGGGATAGAACAGCGTCGTCTGCCCCTCGCGCTGGCGGAAGCGGACCTCGTACTCGTCGCGTCCATCGCCCTCGAAGACCTCGGCCTCGGGAACACCGACGAGCGACGAATCGAACGGGAAGAACCGTCCGAGCACGCCCGGCTCGGGAACCCGGTACTCGTCGACGGCCTCGATGATCAGCAGCAGCGACTCGTCGTCCGGGATCTGCCGATAGGTGCAGCCCTTGGGGATGTAGACGTAGTCACCCGGCCGGTAGGGCAGCCGGCCGAACTCGGTCTCGAAGTAACCGCTGCCCTCGTGGACGAAGATCAGCTCGTCACCGTCGACCGGCCGGAACCAGAACCGCGCGGCCTGACCGCGGCGGCTCAGCGAGATCCGGCAGTCGTCGTTGTAGAACATCAGCAGCGGCTCACCCGACGGGTCGATCTGATCGGTCGGCGTGAGCTCGGTGACGAAGCGATCGACGCCGGTGTGGGTACCGACGGCGCGGAACTGCGTGGGGTCGTTGCGCCGGTAGAGATGGGCGGTGCGACCGGTGAACCCGTAGCGACCGAGCTCGTCGTCCTTGAGGTCCTCGAGGTCGCGGTGGACCTGTCGCGGCGTGCGACCTTTCCGGTGCTGGATGAACGATTCCACTGGCTGACTCCTGTGTGAGTGGTCGGGAGAGCGGACGGACAGGCGCAATCACCTGCGCGGGAGCACTCCTCGGTGGTTCCCGTACGACTTTTCTGATGCTAGATTCAGGTTCAGAATATGACAAGGACCACATCGTTTGTCGGGACCACATCCGACCACAGTGAACGCGTGGTTCGATGAACTGATCAGTCTCCGGAAGGAGTGCTCGGTGCCGCCGACGAACAAGGGACGACAGACCGAGGCCGCGTTTCTCGACGCGGCGCGACGTTGCTTCGCCGACCTGGGCTACCTGAACACCAAGATCTCCGACATCGCCGCGGCCGCCGGGCGCTCCACGGGCTCGTTCTACAACTACTACGACAACAAGGATCAGCTCCTCGAGGCGCTGCTGGACCAGTTCAGCGACGAGGTGGTCGAGGGCTCCCTGGCCACGAGGCACGCCGACCCGGAGGCGGGCGTGCGGGCAGCCGTCACCGCCTACTGGTCGACGTACAAGAAGTACCTGCCCGAGATCATCGGCCTGTTCCAGATGTCCATGCTCGACGACGAGTTCCGGGATCGCTGGCACGCGAACCGCGCGTCGGGGATCAAACAGGTGCTGGCGGGACTGCACAGCGCGGAGCGGGCCGGATACGACGTCGGCCTCCCACTCGAGCCGCTTGCGTCGGCGCTGGTGAACACGCTCGAGTCCTCGTGCTGGTCCTGGCTGGCCGTCCGCGGAGGTGTCGTCGGGTCCATCCCCGACGACGAGACGGCGATCGACATCCTCACCACCATCTGGTACCGCACGGTGTACCGGTCAGGCCCACACATCCGACGCTGATCGCGGACAGGATCTGGTCCTTGCGCCGCGTCGGCGCCAGTTGTGATGCTGGGACGCATGACGATCGACGTCCGGCCCGCGACGATCTTCGCCGACATCGCGACGATGGTCGGGCCCAAGAAGCCGACTTCCAACGTGTGCTGGTGTCTCAGTTACCGCATTCCCAGCAAACAGAACCGGGCACTGGTCCGCGAGCAGCGCGGTGAGTACGTGAAAGAGTTGTGCGACAGCGGGGTTCCGCTCGGGGTGCTGGCCTACGAGATGACCGACGACGGCGAGGACGTGGTCGGCTGGGCAGCGGTCTCCCCGCGGGCCGACACCACCTTCGCCCGCAACCGCAAGATCCCGCACGTCGACGACCTCCCGGTGTGGTCCGCGTGGTGCCTCCGCGTCCGACCCGGCCACCGCCAGAAGGGGATCTCGCACGCGCTCCTCGAGGGAGCTGTCGAATTCGCCCGGTCGCATGGGGCGCCGGCCATCGAGGGGTATCCCGTCGACAATCACGGGGAGAAGGTCGATCTCACGATGGCCTACGTCGGCACCCGCGGGGTGTTCGAGAAAGCCGGGTTCGAGTGGGCGGCCGACACCACCTCTGTACTGGATGGGTTCCCGCGGGTGCTGATGCGGAAGTCGTTGGGGTAAGGGGGGTTTCGACGCGACGCCTCGCTGCACTCGGTGTCGGCTCAACCGGCGGAGATGAGCTGGTCCAGCTCGCAGTCGGGCACGTGGATCCACCCCTCCCGCAACGCAACCGGCATGTCTTGCGCGGACGGCAGGGATATATGTCCCAGCTCGGCCGCACGCGCGATCAGCGCGGTGACGACGGCGTCGAAAGCGTCGTCGTCGCTGCACATCTGGCCCTGCCACTCGCCGAGATGCAGCCACGGCGCGGCAGTGCGCAGCGCATCGGCCAGTCCGGTCAGCACAGTTCGGTTGGCGGCTCGCTTGTAGCCGCGCGAGGTGAGTCCCCAGCGTTTGAGTGCTCCGGCCGGGTAGGCCTCGACCGCCCAGCCATTGACGCGATCGTCGACGCCGAGGTCGGCGAGCAGACCGGCGCACCGGAACGCGACGTGGGCTATCTGGTCGGCCGACACGCTGAGCGGCCGGCCGAGATCGGATTCGGCGATCCACAGGTCGGTTCGACGCAGCGCGAGCGGGCGTCGGTTCGCGATATCGTCGAGCCGACGACCGGCGCCCAATCCCTGACGATGGTGCGCGAGAACGAATTCCACGAAGTCGTCCGGCCAGCCGAAGGGTGAGTCGATCCCGACGCGCGTCGCACCGGCGACGAGGCGTCGGATCTCGGCGTCATCGGCTCCGACGACCAGCTCCACCAGTTCGGCTCGGTCGTCGAACCAGTCGAGGACCGCGACCGCGGTCTTGGCCGGCGATGCGGACAGGTCGACACCGACCGTCCGCATCGCCGGGGTCATGCTCAGAAGTTGCCGTCGAGGAATTCCGCGTAGGCGGGAAGATCGAGCTGGCCGTGGCCCGACAGGCCGATGACCACGACCTCTTCCTTGTCACTGTCGGCGACGTGGGCGGCACACGCGGCAATGGCATGCGTCGACTCCGGGGCCGGGACGATGCCCTGCGTCCGTGCGAACTGCACGCCCGCACTGAACGCGTCGTGCTGGGTGATCGCAACGCCCTGAACGAGTCCGAGCTCCACCGTGTGGCTCAGTGCCGGTGCCATGCCGTGGTAGCGCAGGCCACCGGCATGGATCGGATCCGGGACGAAATCCATTCCGAGCGTGTGCATCTTGAGCAGTGGCGTGAGACCGGCGACGTCGCCGTGGTCGTAGCGGTACTCGCCCTGGGTGATCGACGGGCACGCGGCGGGCTCAGCGGCCACCACGCGCGGGTTCGACCGTCCGTGCAGCTTCTCCCGCAGGAACGGGAACGAGAGGCCGGCCAGGTTGGAACCGCCACCAGCGCAACCGAACACGACGTCGGCACCATCCGGCTCGACGGCGTTGAGCTGATCGACGGCTTCCACGCCGATCACGCTCTGGTGCAGCACGACGTGGTTGAGCACACTGCCGAGTGCGTAGCGGGTGTCCGCGTTGGAGGCGGCGACCTCGACGGCCTCGCTGACGGCCATTCCCAGGCTGCCCGTGGTGTTCGGATCCTTGGCGAGCATCGCCCGGCCCGACTCGGTGAGGTCGGAGGGGCTCGGGTGGATCGTGCCGCCGTAGGTGCGGATCAGGAAGCCGCGGTACGGCTTCGAGCTGTACGACGCGCGGACCTGCCACACCTCGACGTCGATGCCGAACTGCGCACCCGCGAACGCCAGCGCACTACCCCACTGACCGGCGCCGGTCTCCGTGGTCAGCTTGGTGACGCCGTCGAGACTGTTGTAGTAAGCCTGTGCCACAGCGGAATTCGTCTTGTGGCTGCCGACCGGGCTGACGCCCTCGTATTTGACGTAGATGCGCGCTTTGGTGTTGAGCGCCTCCTCGAAGCGGCGGGCGCGGATCAGCGGCGACGGACGCCACATCTTGTAGATCTCGCGGACCGGCTCGGGGATCTCGATGTAGGCCTCGGTGGAGACCTCCTGCGCGATGAGTCCGCTGGGGAACAGCGCGGCGAGGTCGTCGGGGCCCACCGGCTCCTTGGTTCCTGGATGCAGATGGGGCGGGATCGGGGTCTCGAGCTCAGCCGCGAGGTTGTACCAGTGCGTCGGTACTCCGACCGTCACCAGATCGGGATTGGTGGCGTCTACTTGCGTCGTCATGGTCGTCCACTCTAGTGCTCGAGACCTGCGGCGTACTCCGGCCTCTGCATTCTCAGGTCACGATTTGGGGAGCCTGTACTCCTGTCGAGGGCGCCCGGTGGTCCCGTACTGCAGCGACATCCGCAACCGGCCTGCCGCGACGAGGTTGGCGAGGTGCCGACGCGCGGTGGGCGCCGCGATCCCGACCTCCCGGGAGACGTCGTCGGCGAACAGCGCGGTCCCGGGATCGACGAAGAGATCGAGGATCCGCTGTTCGGTCGGCGACCCGCTGTCCGATCGGTCGACGGCGCGGGTGCCGAAGCGCAACGCGGACAGCGCGGCGTCGACGGCATGCTGGTCGACGTTCTCGCCGCTGAGGACCCGCCGGTACTGGGCGTACCCGGCGAGGCGGCGGGCGAGGTCGGCGTCGTCGAAGGGTTTGATCAGGTACGCCAGCGCACCGGCGCGCATCGCGGTGCGAACGGCGGACGTGTCGGTCTCGGCGCCGACGATGAAGCAGTCGCAGTCGAGGTCGGCGACCAGGTCGATGCCCGAACCGTCGGGCAGGTAGACGTCGAGGAGCGCGAGGTCGATGTCGGGATGATCGGCGAGGGCGCGTCGCGCCTCGGCGACACTGCCGACTCGTGCGCGGACGCTGAAGCCGCGCACGGCGTCGACGATCGTCGAATGCAGTGCCGCGACCCGGAAGTCGTCGTCGACGATGAGGACGCCCAGATCCTCACTCATTGCTGCTCACTCCCTCGTCGGACTCCACGGGCGCGATGACGCCCGGGAGCCGGGCGACGAACAGTGCGCCAGGCGGATCATGCTCCGGTGTCGGCGACCGTTCGCCACCGGGGTCGGCAACCCACAGGTCTCCCCCGATCCGTCGCGCGACCTGCCGGGCGAGGGCCAGCCCCATTCCCCGGCCGCCGGGCACGTGGTCGCCCGGTTTGGTGGTGGCTCCTTCGGCGAAGACCTCGTCGGGGTCGTCGAAGGAGATTCCCGGGCCGGAGTCGGCGACCGAGATGAAGAGGGTGTGCCCGTCCGCGATCACCTCGACCTCGACCACCGCGTCGGTGCCGGTTCCGGAGGCGGCCTCGATTGCCCCGCCGGAGGCGGCCTCGATTGCATTGTCGATGAGGTTGCCGAGGACGCTGGTGGCGACGACGGGCTCGGTGAGCGTCCCCTGCAGCCAGGTCTGGTCGCCGAGGCGGAGCGTCACGCGGCGTTCGCGCGCTTGGGCGGCTTTCGCGTCGAGGAAGGCGTGGAGGTGGGGTTCGCGGACGTTGTCGAGTCCGTCGAGCAGTGCCCCGTCGGGGCCGGTCCCGGACAGTTCTTCGAGGTAGGCGAGCGCTTCGTCGGCGTGGCCGTGTCGCAGCAGTCCGGCGAGGACGTGCATCCGGTTGGCGGTTTCGTGCCGCTGCGCGCGGAGGGCGGCGCCCATCGATCGGATCGAGTCGACCTCGTGGCTGAGGGCCTCGACGTCGGTGCGGTCGATGACCGACAGGACCATCCCCAGGTCGCGGCCGTCGGCGTGTACCCGGTGCGAGCTGACGAGGACGACGCGGTCGCTGACGGTGGCGGCGAGGGGTTCGTCCGTGGGTGTGTTCAGGACGGCGGCGACGCGGGGGGTGAGACCCAGGTCGGCGGCAGACGTACCCGCAGGGGCGTCGATGTCGAGGAGGGCACGGGCCCTGTCGTTGATGACCCGCACGATGCCGTCGGCGTCGACAGCCAGGACGCCGTCGGCCATCGAGTGCAGGACGGCGCCCTGCTCGCGGACGAGTTCGGCGAGCTCGTCGGACTCCAGGCCCAGGGTGAGCCTCCGCCAGCGTCGGGTCAGCATCACCGAGCCGAGTGCGCCGATGCCGAGTGCCGTCAGGGCCAGGAGTGTCGTGGCGATGATGTCGCTGCGGGTTTCCGTCGCGAGCTGCTCGGTGGAGACCCCGACGCTCACGAATCCGACGACGCGACCGCGGGCATCGACGACGGGGACCTTCGCTCGGACCGACTCACCCAGGGTGCCGCGGTCGGTCGCGACGTCGTCGGAACCTGCGAGCGCCCTGGATGGATCGGTCGACACCGGTTTGGCCAGTTCCGCGACCTCCGGGTGGGCGAGCCGGATGCCCTGGTCGTTGCCGATCACGACGAACAGTGCACCGGTCCGCTGTCGGACCGCGGTCGCCTCGCGCTGCAACGGACCGTCGGCGAGCCGGGCCGCGTCAACGGCCGGGCCCTGGTTGGCGGCCACCGCGGCCCGGACCCCGGTGTCGGCAGCCACCGACCGGGCGATGGCGAGGGCTCGCTGCGCGTACTCGTCGCGGACACGGTCGTCGGCCCCGGCGATGACGAGACCGAACCCGACCGCGAGGCTGACCGCGAGGACAGCGAGCTGCAGGAGCAGCACCTGCGTCCGTAAACGCATGAGGTCAGCCTAGTGGCGGCGCCGAAGCCGGCGCCGCCACCGACATCGGCTCGGTCAGAACGGCACCGCTCCGACGAGAACACCGGCCCCGAGCATGACCAGGGAGACGACCGCCGCCCGCCAGAGGACCTTCTTGTGATGGTCGCCGAGGGTGACGCCGGCCAGTGCCACCAGCAGCAGGATCGCCGGGACCAGCGGACTCTGCATGTGCACCGTCTGACCGGTGATGGAGGCGCGGGCCATCTCGGCGGGGTCGATGCCGTAGCGCGTCGCCGTCTCGGACAGGACGGGCAGCACGCCGTAGTAGAAGGCGTCGTTGCTCATCAGGAAGGTGAACGGGATCGACAGGACGCCGACGACGATGGCCATGTGCGGACCCATCCAGTCCGGGATGCCCTCGGCCAGCCAGTGGGCGATGGCGTCGACCATGCCGGTGCCGTTGAAGACGCCCGTCAGCACCGCGGCCGCGAGCACCATGGCGACCACCGAGACGATGCTCGAGCTGTGGCGGGTGATGGCGGCCTGCTGTTGCTTGACGTGCGGGAAGTTGATCGCCAGGGCGATGCCGGCGAAGACCATGAACAGCACGGGGATGGCGACGATGTCGGCTCCGAGGATCGCCAGCAGCGCGACGGTGAGACCGGCGTTGACCCAGAAGAGCTTGGGCCGCAGGGTTTCCCGGTCGGGGTCGAGGACACCGGAGAACGACCGGTCGCGGCCCTGGTCCGAGGTGTCGTCGGAACCCGCTGGCGTCGAATCGGTTCCGGACGAGCCGCCACTGCCGCGTCGACGATCCTCGGGCGGGAGTGCGGTTCCGGTTCCGGCAGCGACCAGCACCTCTTCGCGCGGAGCCAGCAACGATTCCTTGATCTCGAGGGTTCCGATGCGGCGGCGTTCGAGGACGCCCAGGTGGTAGGCGAACGCCAGCACGACGACGAGCGCGGCGGCCAGGGCGGGGATCATCGGGACGAACACGTCGTTGGTGTCGATGTTGAGCGCGCTCGCGGCTCGGGCGGTGGGGCCACCCCACGGGAGGATGTTCATGGTGCCGTTGGCGAGACCGGCGACGACGGTCAGAACCACCGGGCTCACACCGAGTTTCATGTACAGCGGCAGCAGTGCGGCGGTGGTGATGATGAAGGTCGTCGAGCCGTCACCGTCGAGCGAGACGACCATCGCGAGGACCGCGGTGCCGACGACGAGTCGTGCCGGGTCGTCGCGGACGGCGCGGATCACCCGGCGGACCACCGGGTCGAAAAGACCGACGTCGATCATGATCCCGAAGAAGATGATCGCGAAGAACAGCATCGCCGCGGTGGGCGCGAGGTCCTTGATGCCGTCGGTGATCATGTCGCTGATGTCGAGGCCGGCACCCGCGAACAGGCCGAACGCGACCGGGACGAGGATCAGCGCCACCACGGGCGTGGCCCGTTTGGTGATGATCAGGACCATGAAGGTGGCCACCATTCCGAGGCCGAGTGCTACCAACATTGTCTAGCTCGATTCTGATGTGGATGTGAGGGGGGCCACATTCGGGTGGCCGCATCAGAAGTGTTGGGGGAGCCGGCGGCACAGTCACGCTTGAGCGCATAAGTATCGTTTTGAGCTTTTTGCTCACCCCGCGAGGAGTGGCGAACGTGGGGATATGGCGCGCATCTTCTCTACGGAATCCCTAGTCGGGGAGCATCGGTGCGTCGTCGCCGTGGTGTCGGCCGATGAGCACGGCCCGGGTGACCGAATCCCGACCGAACCGGTCGCGCAACAGGTCCATCGTGGCGTCGAGTTGCTCTGCGGTGACATTCGGCCCGCTCGCTACGCTCCCGGCGCCTGGGTCGGTGTCGAAAGGCAGCGTCAGCTGGATGTTGTCGTGGTCGTCGAGGTTGGTCAGCGACAGCCCGACGAGGGTGCAGCCGCGTTCGCGGATGACCGGCATCGCGTCGGCGAGGAGCCCGCGCGCCGACGCCATGAGGATGTCGGTGCGGTCGGTGGACTCGACGAGCGTCCGAGACCTGGTCGCGCGGGCGAAGTCGTCGAAGCGAAGGCGGAGAACGACTGTGCGACAAACCCTCTCGGCGGATCTGAGCCTCTTTCCGAGCCGTTCGACGATGGCCGTGATGGTCGCCTCGAGGTCGGCTTCGGACTTGGGACGACGACCCAGTGCGCGTTGCGAACCGATCGACGATCGGCGCTTGCCGGCCTCGACCCGACGTGGGTCCTGCGCCAGCGACAGGGCGAACAGGTGCCGGCCGGCGCCAGATCCGACGATCGCGCGCAGCGATTTCTCGCCGATCTCCGCGATCTGGCCCACGGTCTCCACCCCGGCGTCGTGCAGCTTGGCCTCGGTGACCGGTCCGACGCCCCAGAGCCGACGCACCGGCAGGGGATGGAGGAAGGCGAGCTCGGTACCGGGCGCGACGATGAGCAGACCGTCGGGCTTGCCGACCGCGCTGGCGACCTTCGCCAGGAACTTGCTGCGCGCGCCACCCACGGTGATCGGCAGCCCGACCTCCTCGCGGACGCGGGTCCGGATCGTCGTGGCGATGTCGTGCGGGGTTCCGCTGATGCGTCCCAGTCCGCCGACGTCGAGGAACGCCTCGTCGACGGAGATGCCCTCCACCACGGGGGTGGTGTCGTGGAAGATGTCGAAGACCTCGTGGCTGGCCTCCATGTAGGCGTCGAACCGGGGCCGCACCACCACGGCGTCCGGGCACAGCGCGCGTGCCTCGTGACCGGGCATCGGCGAGCGCACTCCCCTGGCCTTGGCCTCGTAGCTTGCCGCCAGCACCACACCGCCGCCGACCAGCACCGGGCGGCCTCGCAGGGTGGGGTCGTCGCGCTGCTCGACAGATGCGTAGAACGAGTCGAGATCGGCATGCAGGATCGTCGCGTCCTGCCGGTCCCGTCGCTCGATCCGCATAGAACATATGTTCGCATACCGGCACGACACCCGGTAGACGCTTGACTTCAAGTGAACTTGAACTTGAAAGCTGGGCCGCATGACACCCACACAAGAAGCGGCCTGACGCATGGATGCACTCGCGAAGAAGGTCGCGTCGGTCCTCGCACTCGGAACTCTCATGGTGATGCTCGACGTGACCGTCACCGTCGTGGCCATCCCGCGCCTGGCCGAGTCCTTCGACACCCCACTCTCGACCGTCCAGTGGGTGACCACGGCCTACACGCTCGCGCTCGTCGCGGTGATGCCGACCTCCGCGTGGGCGATCCGGAGGTTCGGCGCGAAGCGCGTCTACATCTCGGCGCTCACCCTCTTCGTCGTGGGCTCGGCACTCGCCGGGCTGGCCTGGAACATCCAGAGCCTCGTCATGTTCCGTGCGATACAGGGTTTCGGCGGTGGGTTCCTCCAGCCGGTCGGCATGACGATCGCGTTGAGCCTCGTCGACGAGCGGCACCGCGGTCAGCTCATGGGCTGGCTCGGCATCCCGCTGCTCGTCGGCCCGGTATTGGGTCCGACCACGGGTGGACTGCTCGTCGACCACGTGGGCTGGCGATCGCTGTTCCTGATCAACGTCCCGGTCGGTGTGCTCGCAATCACGCTGGCACTCAGGCTCTTTCCGCGCCCTGTCAGCGCCGCGACGGAGACCCTGGATTGGGCGGCCCTGCTCTGCCTCGCGCCGGGTGGCGCCCTACTGGTCTACGGTCTTGCCCAGGCCGGGGAGGCCGGTGAACCGTTCGACGCGAACGTCGTGGTCCCGGCGGGGATCGGTCTCGCGCTGCTGATGTTGTTCGTGCTCCGCACGCTGCGTTCGCCCGGGCCACTGCTCGATCTGAGACTGCTTCGCAAACGCTCGCTGGCCACCGGATCCGGTGCGATGCTGCTGGTCGCCGGCGCATACTTCGGGTCGATGATGATGGGGCCCATCTACATTCAGGCGGTGCGCGGTGACAGCGCCACCACGGCCGGGATGATCATGATCGCCCAGGCCCTCACCACGGCTGTGGTCGCGCAGGTCGCGAGCCGAACCGTCGACCGCACCGATCCACGCCGTGTCATCTGGTTCGGGATCAGCGCCACGATCGTCGCGATGACCCTCATGACCACCGTCCTCGACCACGACACCCCCTACCCCGTTCTCATGGGCATCGGCGTCGTGATGGGCGTGGGGATCGGTTCGACGTTCATGCCCCTGATGACCGCGGGGCTGCGCGGTGTCGAGGGTCCGGACACCGGGTCGGCGACCACGATCCTCACCACCGGCAACCAGTTCGCGAGCGCGATCGGCGCCGCGCTCGCCGCCACGATCCTCACCTCGCTGTTCAACTCGCGGACGGAGGTGCTCGATGGCACCGGGATGACCGGCGCCCAGCGTATGAACCCGGAGGAACGGACCGCCGCGGCTCCCGACCTCGCGAGCGCCGTCGCCGACACGTACCTGCTGACGCTCGGTCTTCTGGTGGCGGCGATGGTCTTGGCGCTGTGGCTGCCGCGGGCGGCCGGGCCGATCGCAGCGTCTCAGCCCGCCGTCGACGACGAACCGGGGCGCCCACTCGACGCGTCCAGGTAGTTCACCTGGTACCGCGCCCGGCCTCCCGCCGGGAGCGGTACCTGCGGTTACGCCGTGACTCTCGTTGCTCACATCAACGACCGACGACGAGGAGCGGGGTGCCTGCCACTGCCACCCGCGCAACAGTCATCCTGATGATGTGATGACCCCCACTTCGAACACCGTCGACGGAGTGCTGCGCCGCACTGCCGCGAGATTCCCCGACCGCGCCGCCCTCCATTTCGGCGACGACACGCTGACCTACCGCGAACTCGACGACGCGGTGACCCGCGCCGCCGCGCATCTCCTGTCCCTCGGCCTCGCCAAGGGTGATCGCGTGGCCGGCTACGGCACCAACTCGCACGCCTATGTCATCGGCTACCTCGCCGCGGCGCGTGCCGGGCTGGTTCACGTGCCGATCAATTACGCGCTGCGCGGCGGCGAGCTGAGCTATCTCCTGGAGCAGTCCGGCGCGCGGGCCGTACTCGTCGACCCGGCACTCGCCGACAACCTCGACGCCGTCATCGACATCGTGCCGGCCGAGTTCGTGCTCCCCCTGCGCGACACCGACGACTCACTCATCGCCATCGCGACCGCCGGAGACGTGCCCGCCCTCGACGTCGCGGTGGACGACACCGACCTGGTGCAGTTCCTCTACACCTCGGGGACCACGTCGAAACCCAAGGGCGCCATGATGACCCACCGCGCCCTGATCCACGAGTACACCTCGTCGATCATCGCGCTCGACCTCGACGCCGACGACAACCCGCTCATCTGCATGCCGCTCTACCACTCGGCGGGCATGCACGTGTTCATGCTCCCGTACCTCGCGGTCGGCGCGACTGTCCGGTTGATGCCGGCGCCGGACATCCCCGAGATCCTGCGGCTCGTCGAGGAGTACGAGATCGGTTCGCTGTTCCTGGCACCGACGGTGTGGGTGCCCCTGGCCGCGCACCCCGACCTCGAGACCCGCGACCTGTCGTCGCTGCGCAAGGCGCAGTACGGCGCGTCGATCATGCCGGTCACCGTGCTACAGCGTCTGCGTGAGCGCTACCCCGACCTCGGCTTCTACAACTGCTTCGGCCAGTCCGAGATCGGGCCGCTGGCAACGGTTCTCCGCCCCGCAGAGCACGACGCCCGACCCGCATCGTGCGGCCGTCCGGTGTTCTTCGTCGAGACCCGCGTCGTCGACGCCGACGGCAACGACGTCCCCGTCGGCGAGCCCGGCGAGATCCTGTACCGATCGCCGCAGCTGTGCCAGGGCTACTGGGACAACCCGACCGCCACCGAAGAGGCCTTCCGCGACGGTTGGTTCCACTCCGGTGACCTCGTCACACGCGACGAGGAGGGTTACGTCACCGTCGTCGACCGCATCAAGGACGTCATCAACACCGGTGGCATCCTCGTCGCGTCGCGCGAGGTCGAGGATGCGATCTACACCCATGCGGCCGTCGCCGAGGTCGCCGTGATCGGCACCCCGGACGACAAGTGGATCGAGGCGATCACCGCGGTCGTGGTGTTGCGCGCCGAGGCCGTGGTCACCGAGGCCGAACTGATCGATCACGTCAAACAGCAGCTCGCACCGTTCAAGGTCCCGAAGCTGGTGAAGTTCGTCGAGGAACTGCCGCGCAACCAGAGCGGCAAGCTCCTCAAGCGGGAGCTGCGCGCCTAGAAACCGTCACCCTTCTGGCGAGATCAGGCTGTGTTCGCTCCCGCGTGCCGGGGTCAAACGCAGCCTGATCTCGTTCGGGGACCACTACCGTGGACCCCATGACCGAGCGCACGAACACAAACAACGACGTGGACATCAAACCCCGTAGTCGCGACGTCACGGACGGCCTGGAGAAGACCGCCGCTCGCGGCATGCTCCGCGCGGTGGGCATGGGAGACGACGACTGGGCGAAACCCCAGATCGGTGTCGGGTCGTCGTGGAACGAGATCACGCCGTGCAACCTCTCGCTCGACCGCCTGGCCAAGGCCGTCAAGGACGGCGTACACGAGGGCGGCGGATACCCGCTCGAATTCGGCACCATCTCGGTGTCCGACGGCATCTCGATGGGCCACGAGGGCATGCACTTCTCGCTGGTCTCCCGCGAGGTGATCGCCGACAGCGTCGAAACCGTGATGAGTGCGGAGCGGCTCGACGGCTCGGTCCTGCTCGCCGGCTGCGACAAGTCCCTGCCCGGCATGCTCATGGCCGCCGCCCGGCTCGATCTCGCGTCGGTGTTCCTCTACGCCGGGTCGACGCTGCCGGGATACGCCACGCTGTCCGACGGCAAGGAACGTCAGGTCACCATCATCGACGCCTTCGAGGCGGTGGGCGCATGCTCCCGCGGCCTGATGAGCCGTGAGGACGTCGACACCATCGAGCGCGCGATCTGCCCGGGTGAGGGCGCCTGCGGTGGGATGTACACCGCCAACACGATGGCGAGTGCGGCCGAGGCACTCGGGATGTCGCTCCCGGGTAGTGCTGCTCCCCCGGCGCCGGACAAGCGCCGCGACCAGTTCGCCCGCCAGAGCGGTATCGCTGTCGTCGAGATGCTCCGACGCGGAATCACCGCGCGCGACATCATGACCCGCGAGGCCTTCGAGAACGCGATCGCCGTGGTGATGGCATTCGGCGGGTCCACCAACGCGGTGCTCCATCTGCTCGCCATCGCCAACGAGGCCGAGGTCGAACTGTCGCTCGACGACTTCATCCGCGTCGGTTCCCGCGTCCCCCATCTCGCCGACGTCAAACCGTTCGGCCGGCACGTGATGACCGACGTCGACCGCATCGGTGGTGTGCCGGTGGTGATGAAGGCCCTCCTCGACGCGGGGCTCCTGTACGGCGACTGCCTCACGGTGACCGGCAAGACGGTCGCGGAGAACCTCGCGCACATCGCGCCGCCCGACCCCGACGGACAGGTCCTCCGCGCCACGAAGTCCCCCATCCACCCGACCGGTGGCATCACCATCCTCAAGGGATCGCTGGCTCCGGAAGGCGCCGTGGTGAAGTCGGCGGGCTTCGACTCCGACGTATTCGAGGGCACTGCACGGGTTTTCGACCGTGAGCGCGCCGCGATGGACGCACTCGAAGACGGCACCATCACGGTCGGAGACGTCGTCGTCATCCGCTACGAAGGCCCCAAGGGCGGACCGGGCATGCGCGAGATGCTGGCCATCACCGGCGCCATCAAGGGCGCCGGCCTCGGCAAGGACGTGCTGCTGATGACCGACGGCCGGTTCTCGGGCGGCACCACCGGGCTGTGCGTGGGCCACGTCGCGCCGGAGGCCGTCGACGGTGGCCCGATCGCCCTCGTCCGCGACGGCGACCGCATCCGTCTCGACGTCGGGCGCGGTCTCCTCGACCTGCTGGTCGACGACACCGAACTCGATTCCCGCGCAAAGGAGTTCACTCCCCTGCCACCCCGGTACACGCGTGGCGTCCTGGCGAAGTACTCGAAGCTGGTCACGTCCGCTTCGCAGGGAGCCGTCTGCCGCTGACGGCCTCCTGCGGAGCTGCTCTCCCAGCGAGGCTCGGTCAGTCGTCGACGACGATGACGTTGACGTCGATGTTGCCGCGGGTGGCGTTGGAGTAGGGGCAGACCTGGTGCGCGCGGTCGGCAAGGGCCTGCGCCTGGTCCTGGGGAAGGTCGGGGATGACGACCTCGAGAGTGACAGCGAGCTGGAAGCCGCCCTGCTCGTCGGGGCCGATGCCAACCTTGGCCCCGACGCTCGAATCGCCCAGCGTGGCCTTGGCCTCGCGGGCCACCGCCTGCAGGGCGGAGTGGAAGCAGGCGGCGTAACCGGCGGCGAAGAGCAGCTCGGGGTTGGCGGCACCGCCGGCACCACCCATCTCGCGCGGAATGGCGAGGTCGGTGTCGACGAAGCCGTCGGTGGTGCGGACGTGGCCGTTGCGTCCCGCGCCGGTGGCCAGGGCCTCTGCGGTGTAGAGGGCGTTCATGTTCGTCTCCTTCAACTGGTGGGAAATGATTTGATTCTTCTGATCAGTTACGGCCGCGCGCCTGGTCGGTGACCTTGTGCGCCAACGCATGCAGGGTCGACGCCTCGTCGTACGTGAGATCCAGGTTGTCCACCAGGCATCCTTGGATCCGGCCGCCCTGGCTACGCAGCGCATCGCCTTCCCGGGTCAGGTGGACATGAACGACGCGGGCATCCTCGACCGAATGTTCACGGTTGGTGTACCCGGCCCGCTCGAGACGACGTAGTAGCGGCGACAACGTCCCGCTGTCGAGCTGGAGCCGCTCGCCCAGTTCTCGCACGGTGAGCCCGTCCTGTTCCCAGAGGGCGAGCAGGACGAGGTACTGGGGAAACGTGAGCCCGAACTCGGACAGCACCTCTCGATAGAGGCCGGTGACGGCCCGGGTGGCGGCGTACAACGAGAAACAGAGCTGTCGGTCAAGCGGCTCCGGATTGGTGGGCACGCCCAGAACAGTAGTGCGCAACTTAATTGTGCACAACCTACTTTCCCCTCCGGGTGGTCGCCGACGTCGCCCGTCCCGGCCAGCTGACCATGATGGTCACGATGGTCTGTTACACGTTCCTCGGGCTGTACCTGCTGTTCGGCGGGTACATATCAGCGGCGGCCCCTCGGGGGATGACTTTGCGTTCTGTCGCGGTTACCGCGACAGAACGCAATGTCGTCTTGATCCACTGAGCAGGTGACGAGGTCGTCTCGGTTCCCTCACGAACCAGTCACCGCGAGTTCACTCCTGTACTCAGGCGGGCACTCTCGACCCATGCGTCTACGCCGTCGAAGTGCAACACCGGCCATCGTGTCGGCATCTGTGGCCGGTCTGATAGCCGGGGCAACCGCGGTCGCGGTCGCCGACGATCCACCCGAGTACGTGGCGCTCGGGGCGTCGTTCTCGGCGGGTGTCGGGATTCCGTCGCCGGTGCCGGGATCGCCGAGCGGCTGTGGCCGCTCCACCAGCAACTTCCCGAGGACAGTCGCCGAAGAACAGGGTTACCGACTCAAGGACATGAGCTGTGGTGGTGCCCAGACCCGGCATCTCACGACGAGCCAGACCGCCGGTCAGCCACCACAGTTCGACGGCCTGAGCTCGACGACGGACGTCGTCACGATGCAGATCGGCTACAACGACGGAAACGTGTACTCCGGCAGCATCGCCGATTGCTCCCAGACCGCCTCGGGCAGCTCACAACTCGCTCCGTGTGAAGCTCGAACCCTCGGCCGGTACTCCGCCGAGATCCAGGTGACGGCCGCGAACATCGCCGCCGCCATCGCGGGGGTCAAAGACCGCGCACCGTCGGCCCGGATCCTCGTCGTCGGGTATCCGGCGGTCTACCCGCAACAGGGCAACTGCCCCGGACGAAACCCGTTCTCAGCTCCGGACACCGCCTTTCTCGACCGTCTCGAGGTCGAGCTGAACACCATGCTGAAGACTCAGGCCCAGTCGGCAGGTGTCGATTTCGTCGACACGTACGGCCCCAGCGTCGGGCACGATTCATGCAAGCCACAGTCGACGAGGTGGGTGGAGCCCTACACGAATCCGATTGGCGCGCTAAGGCTTCATCCGAACGCGAAGGGTCACCAGCAGGTGGCGAAGGCGGTTCTCGCCGCGCTCGACTGATCTGTGCCGGGGCCTACGGGTGGACTCGTCGGGCACGGAACACGACGTCGTGCGTGTGATGTCCTCCACCGGCGGCCTTGCCGCGTTCGCGTGTCTCGTCGGTGACGATGTCCCAGTCGTCACCGAGCAGCTCCGCGAAACCGCCGGGCTGGAGGTAATCGTCGGGATCGAACCCGTGAGCCCGCACACCCTCCGGCGCATGTGCGACGACGAGCAGCGAACCTTCCGGACCGACCGCGGCGACGAGTTTCCGAGCGACCTCGATCTCCTCGACGGGGATCGGGAAGTAGTGCAGCGCGACGAGGCCGTAGTCGCCGCCCGGGACGGGGTCGACGACGAGGTCGGCGTGTTCCCAGGTGATCGGCAGATCGCCGCTGATCTCGCGTGCCCGGTCGAGGGCGACCTGCGAGATGTCGACCGCGGTCACCCGCCAACCGCGTTTCGCCAGCCAGCGGGCGTCGGCGCCCTCGCCCGACCCGACGTCGAGCGCGGTGCTCGACGACAACGCGTCTGCCTCGGTGATCAGCGCGGGATTGACGTCCGCCGTCCACAGCCGCTCGGCATTGCCGTATCGCTCGTCCCACTCGGCTGCCCGCTCGTTTCCCATTCTGAAATTCATAGCAGCTCGCCGCGTCCGCATTCGAGCTATGGAACGGGCGGCTTGTCGACGACGCGGGCGATCCGCTCGATCGCCTCGGTCAGCACCTCCGGCGAACACGCGACGTTCAGCCGAGCGAAACCCTTACCCGGCGAGCCGAACGCGGGACCGTAGTGCAGCGCGACCCGGCCGTGCTCGAGGATCGGCAGGCCCGGGTTGTCGCCGAGGCCGGCGTCGCGGAGGTCCAGCCACGCCAGGTACGACGCGTTCGGTCGTGTGTAGCCGACACCCGGAAGATGTTTGGCCAGCAGCTGATCCAGCAGATCGAGGCTCTCCCCGATGACCTCCAGGGTGGCGTCGAGCCAGTCGTCGCCCTGAGTGAAGGCGGCTTCGGTAGCGGCGCGGCCGAGGATGGACGTGCGGTACTGCACCTCGTCGGGCTGACGTGCGACGATCGCCCGGGTAGCGTCCGAGGTGGCGACCATCAGCGCGCACTTGGCCCCGGCCAGGTTGAACGCCTTACTCGCCGAATGCGCCGCGATACCGACCTCACGCGCGGCGTCGCTGACCGTCAGGAACGGGGCGAACCCGACACCGGGATGAACCAGCGGAGCATGGATCTCGTCGCTCACGATCGTCGCACCGTACGACGCCGCGAGTTCAGCCAAGCGGGCCAGGTCGGCGGCGTCGTGGACGAGCCCGACCGGATTGTGCGGGTGACACAACAGCACGGCCCGCGCACCTGCCCGCAGCGCCCTCTCGATGCCGCCGAGATCAATCCGCCATTCCGGCTCATCGAGCAACGGCACCTCGACGACGGTTCCGCCTGCCTCCGGGATGAGCTCGAAGAACGGCGGATACACCGGCGGCATCAGGATGACGACGTCACCCGGCCGGATCGCCGCACGCAGCGTCTCCACGATCACGACGCTCACATCGGTGGTCAGAGTGACGTCTTCGGCGGTCACCTGCCAGTTCCAGCGGCGATCGGCGAAACCCGCGAAAGCCGTTCCCACACCGCCCGAGTCACCGGCGTAACCGACATCCGACGCCCGGATGCGGTCGATCATCGCCTCCGCGACGACCGGCGCGAGCTGATAATCCATCTCCGCGATGAACAGCGGCAGCACGGCATCGGGGTGCGTGGACCACTTCGAGCTGGTGCGGCGTCGGAGTTCGGCGAGGGGCGGTGCGGTGGGTCTCGGCGTCACGGGGTTCTTGATACCAGCTTCGACCCGCCACCTACCCCGTCGGCGAACACTCGAACCGCACTCGCCCGACCACGGATGCCGTTCGGCGGCGACAATCCGAATTGTTACAGCAGTAAAAACTCTTGCGAATGTGTTGCCGATAACTACATGTTCTGGTTAGCATTTTACTGTCAGTAAAACCGGCCACGTCGCCCAGCGTCGCGGTTGAACACCGCGAAGCGTTGCCCGACACCGCCTCACCGTATCGCCGCGCTGTCGACGCCCGACACTCACGGCTCTGACAGCGGCACACCGTGCCGTACATCCCCTCGTGACCTCAGTTGTCGCTTAATCCCTAAGGAGACACATCTATGCATGCCGAGATTGCCGGCGCCGGCCTGTCCGGACTCGTCCTGGCCTCTGCGCTGGCGCGCAACGGCTGGACCGTTCGCGTCCACGAGAAGACCGGAGAGCTCCGAGAGATCGGCGCCGGAATCTACCTGTGGGAAAACGGTTTGCGGGCACTGGAATCCATCGGCGCCTACGATGCGGTCGTCGCGCGAGCGGAACGCCTCGACGAGCCGACGTTGCGCGATCATCACGGCCGAACCCTCCAGACCGAATGGCTGCGGAACAAGCGGCTGTACACCGTGGGCCGTCGCCACCTCCACCGATGCCTGGTCGACACCGCGACAAGCCTCGGCGTCGACATCCGGACCGAGTCCCCAATCGCAGGCGCGGAGTCGGGCGGAACGCTCATCGGCTCAGATGGCACCCACTACCCTGCTGACCTCGTGGTGGGCGCCGACGGCGTCTACTCCCGTGTGCGCGAGTCACTCGGATTGCGCACCAAGATGGTCGATCTCCGCGACGGCGGAGGTCGCCATCTCATCCCTCGTACCAGCGACGACCCGGTTCACCGCGCCATCGAACAGTGGAACGGGGGCCGGCGGATCGGCGTCGTGCCCTGCTCACCGGAGGAGACCTACGTCTTCCTCTGCTGCCCCGCAGACGACGTCGCCGGCCGACGTCAGCAGCCATTCGACCCGGAGACGTGGATCGAGAGCTTCCCGGACTTCCGCTCCCAGCTGGAACGGATCCCTACCGACGGTGAGGGCCGTTGGGCGCCGTTCTACGACGTCCACGTATCCGATTGGTACACCGGACGCGCCGCACTGCTCGGCGATGCCGCCCACGCGATGTCTCCGAACCTCGGGCAGGCCGCATGCGTGGCCATGACGAATGCGGTCGCACTCGCGTTGGCCATCGGGCAAAGCCACTCCATCGACCGAGCACTTCGTATGTGGGAGAGCGAACAACGGTCGTTGAGCGACGGCGTGCAGGCGTATTCGCGCATCTACGGGCGCGTCGGTACCCGCTGGCCGTCCAACCTCCTCGATGTGCGATCGAGCGTCGTCCGGCGCTTCCTGGGCACGCGGTCCGCACAGGGGGCAATCAACTTCGCTGCCGAGCAATTCCCCGAAGGTGAGCTCACCAAGACCTGGTGAGGTCGCCGTCCCACGCGCTGGTCAGTGCCGCTCAGTGCCGTCGTTCGTCCCCATTCTGAAACCCGTGACCCTCCGAATCACGGCTTTTCGTAAGGAGTTTGTCTCATGCGTCTCCCCCTGACCCGACTCGCGCGAGCCTCTGCGGTGCTTGCCGGGTGCACAATTCTGATCACGTCGTGTGCAGAAGACGGCAGCTCATCCGACGCGATCCGGGAGATCGACACATCCGGTCAATCCTGGAGTGTCGACGCCCTTCTCACCGACTGCGCCGCTCCCGGCGTCGATCCCGCCGGGTGCGTCGGACCGAACTCGGAGGGCAAGTACACATCGCTCTCCCGTGAGCAGGTCACCAAACCGTGGCAGTTGTGCTCGGTCCTGCCCCACATGAAGGACTCGACCTGGATCGGCATCAACTACGGTGAGGTGAGCCAGGCGAAGTCTCTCGGAGTGGGGCTGTCGACCAGCGACGCCGGCGGTTACAACAATCTCTCCGAACAGGTTTCGCAGGTCGAAAACTGCGTGTCGTCGGGTGCCGACGCGATCCTCCTCAGCGCGGTGAGTTTCGAGTCGCTGAACAACGCAGTCAAAGATGCTGTCGCGGCGGGTGTCCCGGTCATCGACGTCGGAAACGGGGTGTCCAGCAACGAGGTTGCGGGCCATGTCCTCCAGGACTACGTCGACATGGGCCGGTTGATCGGTGAACACCTCGTCTCCCTCGACCGGCCGATGCGGGTCGCCTTGCTCCCCGGCCCGGCGGGTGCCGGCTGGGCCGAGCGTTCCCGTGAGGGCTTCGAGGCCACGATCGCGGGTTCGCAGGTCACCGTTGCCGACGTCAAGTACGGGGACACCGGAAAAGAAGTGCAGCTCAAGCTGGTCGAGGACGTCTTGGCATCGAATCCCGACATCGATGCGCTGGTGGGCAACGCGGTCATGGCCGAAGCGGCCACCCAGGTTCTCGGCGAGCGCGGACTGGCCGACCGGATCGGCGTCTACACCACCTATGTGACTCCCGAACTCGTCGAGTTGATGGGCGCCGGCCGGGCCAATTGTGGCCCCTCCGAGCAGTCCAGCCTCATCGGGCAGATGGCAGTGGACTATGCCGTCCGCGTGCTCGAGGACTTGCCCGCTCCCGGTGCCGTCGAGCGATATGCGCCCGTTCCGGTGGTCGTCTGCGGCTCGGCCGAAGGCGAATTGGCCAACATCGACGAGTTCGACATGAACGGTAGTTTCGCGCCGCCGAGCTTCCGGCCGAATTACTCACTGAAGGCCGCCCAGTGAATGCCGACACGAGCGAACAACTGGTATTGCACGGCAAGGTTCTCGCGATGTCTGCTCGTTCCGACATCACGACTGTCGTGGTCCGTGACGGGGTCATCGTCGACCTTGGCGGCGATGATCTCTTCCGCCACCTCGTCGGCCTGGGAACCGAGATAACCGAGTTCGACGGTGTTCTCGCTCCGGGGTTTGTCGATCCCCACACCCACTTCTCCCAGTACGCAGCCGCACGCGCACGCGCCGTCGATTGCCGTGTGCCGACCGTTCGCACGATCTCTGAAGCGCTCGACGCCCTGAGTGACGGACTGCGCGCAGGCAGACTGTGCGGTCCCTGGCTGGTGGGCTACGGAAACCTGTTCTACGACCAGAAACTCGCCGAACGCCGGTTACCCACTCGCGACGAACTCGATTCCGTGTCCATTACCCACCCGATCGTCGTGCACTGCGGCGGTCACGTCTCGGTGCTCAACTCAGCAGCTCTGGAACTCGCCCGGGTGGAGCGGTTCCTGGGGAGCACCGAGGGCCTCTGGGGGCGCCCGGTCGTCGAACTCGACTCGGCCGGACGCCCAACCGGGGTGGTAGGCGAGATCGATCGCCACCTCGGAATCCCCGAACCGGATCACGAGGAGCTCGTCGACGCGTTCACCTCCGTGTACCGGTCGGAGTTCCTCAGGTACGGGGTCACGACCATCGGTGAAATGGTCGAATCCGAGCGGAATCTGAACGCCCTCGCCGTATCCTCGCGAAGCGGCGCGGTGCCGGCCAGGTTCGGTCTCTACGCCATGGCCCCCTCGTTCGCCCCACACGACGAGGCGTTGCAATGGGTCCGGGAAGCGACCCTGGGCGGACGCTTGAGTGCCTGCGGAACAAAGGTTTTCGCTGACGGCGGTTACTCGGCGAGAAATGCGGCGAGTCTGACCGAGTACTCCTGTGATCACGCGCCGCATCCCGGTTATCACGGCAAGCTCAACCTCGAGCGCAGCGCCTTGATCGCCGCACTCGAGTCGACGCAGGCAGCGGGCGTCCAACTCGCCATCCACGCCAACGGCACTCGTGCACAACAAGAGGCTCTCGACGCGGTTTCGGCGGCCGGACCGATACGCCGAGGAGGCGTCCGGATCGAACATCTCGGAAACGTGCTGGAGGATCCCCAGAACACCGTCCGACGCTGGCGCGACACCGGAGTCCTCCCGGTGATGCAGCCCGGGTTCCTCACCAACTTCATCGCCGATTTCGTTCCGATGCTGTTCCCCAGCACCGGAACCCGTGGCCGGATGCCGTTGCGGACGATTCTCGACGAGGGCATCTGGCCGGCGTTCAGTTCGGACGTCGCGATCGGTGGCGAGGCCGGAGCGAGCAACCCGTTCGCCACCATCGCCTCAGCGGTCGGACGAAAAGGATACTGGGGACGCCCGGTCGAACCCCACGAGGCGATCACGGTCGGCGAAGCCCTGCGGTGCCACACCCTGTCCGCGGCCGAGTCACTCGCGATGAGCGGTCACGTCGGAACCATCGAGGTCGGCGCTCATGCCGACCTGATCACGCTGGACCACGATCCCCGCGCCGTCGGTGTGGACGACATCGCCGACATCCGTGTCACGCGGACATGGATCGGTGGCGTACTCGAATTCGAGGAGGCGTACGCGTGAGCGCGGTCGTGACCCTCGAGGCGGTCGGGAAGACCTTCGGTCCGGTGACCGCCCTCGCCGACGTCTCCTTCGACATCCGGGCAGGCGAGATCCATGCGCTCATGGGTGAGAACGGCGCCGGGAAATCGACACTGATCAAAGTGCTGGCCGGTATCCATCAACACTCATCGGGCGAGGTGAGGGTCGACGACCGAGCGGTCCGGTTCAAGAACCCGAAGGAGTCCCGTTCCGTCGGCATCCGCACCGTGTTCCAGGAGCTCAGTATCGTGCCGTCGTTGACGGTGGCCGAGAACGTCGTACTCGGAGAAGCCCCCGGTTCGCGCGCTTTCGTGAACCCGAAGGACGTGCGGCGCCAGGCCGCCGAAGCGCTGGAGTTGCTCGGGGTCGAGCTCGACCTCGACCGGCCGGCGCGTTCCCTGGCACGCTCCGAGCAACAGCTGATCGAGATCGCACGCGCTCTCCGGCATCAGCCTCGTGTGCTGATCCTCGACGAGCCGACCGCCTCACTCGGACACGAGGAGAGCCGTCGTCTACTGACGATCGTGGACGGTCTGCGCGCACGTGGGGTGGCAGTGCTCTACGTGAGTCATCGCATGGCGGAGGTCGTCGAGATCGCCGACCGGGTGACGGTGCTGCGGGACGGCCGATACGTGAACACCTCCGAACGTCCGATCATCGAGGACGAACTGGTCGAACGCATGATCGGACGTCCGGCGGAGACCCTCTACCAGCACACCGCTCGCACCCCCGGCGAGGAAGTCCTCCGCGTCGAGGGACTGAACACACGTTTGCTGAGGGACGTCGCCATGCACGTCCGGCGCGGTGAGATCGTCGGCATCGCCGGACTGATCGGCTGCGGAAAGTCCGACATCGGGCGCGCCCTCTTCGGGCTCGAACCATCCACTGTCGACCGCGTCAGAGTGGGCGGCGCCGATGTTCGACCGGCACAACCGTCGAAGATGCTGCGACGCGGTCTCGTGTACTACCCGGCCGACCGTCGGCGCGAGGGACTCGTCCCGATGCGGGCGATTCGCGAGAGCATGACCCTGGGCGCTCATCGTGCCGGCGGTCTCACCACCAACGGTCTGATACGGACGAAGAACGAGCAACAACGGTGCCGCGAGTTCGCGGACAAGCTCGACATGCGCCCGCGCGATGTGGAACGCCGAGCCCAGTCCTACTCCGGCGGAAATCAGCAGAAAGCCGTTCTCGCACGCGGCCTTCTGCGCGACTCCGACGTCCACATCTTCGACGAGCCGACCGTCGGTATCGACGTCGGTGCGAAGGCCGACGTCTACCGGCTCCTCGGTTCGTACGCAGACCGCGGGTGCGGAGTGGTCATGATCTCCTCGGACCTGACCGAACTCGTGGGTGTGAGTGATCGCATCTACGTGGTCGCCGAAGGCCGGATCACCGCCCATCTCAAGGGCGCGGAGATCGATGCCGACCGCGTCGGGCGGGCCATGTTCGGCCTGCCGGCGACCCCGGATCCCGAGCCCTCTCCTCTTCCCTCCACGACAACGAAGGAGTCGGTCGCATGACCGCTGCTGCCTCAGCGCTGACCACTGTCCGCTCCGGGCGACGTTCCCTACGCCCGCTCTTGTACGACTATCTTCTTCCCGTTCTCCTCGTCGCGATGGTGGCGCTGTTCGCCGTACTCGAACCGCAATTCGTCGAGAGCTCGAATCTCGTCAACGTGGCGCGACAGTCCGTCTTCCTGCTGCTGATCACTTTGGGCCAGATGATCGTCCTCATCCACGCCCAGCTCGACCTGTCCGTCGGCGCGACAGTGGCAGCAACGAGTGTCCTCGTCGCGACCGTGACCCGAGAGGTCGTCCCTGGCGCGAGCGTCGCCCTGGGACTTCTGGTCGGCTTGGGTTTCGGTGTCGCGGTCGGCCTCGTCAACGGTGCGCTCGTCGCGTTCTGGCGAGTGCCGTCCTTCATGGCGACGCTCGGGACCACATCGATCCTCACCGGACTGGCACTCATCGTCTCGAACGGCGCTCCCGTCACCGGAATCCCGTTGAAGTTCTCCGATGTTCTCGGCACCGGACAGGTTCTCGGGATACCGGTGCCGGTCGTGCTAGGAGTCGTGGTGATGATCATCGTCGCAGTGCTCCTCGGTCGGGCACGTCTGGGACGGGACATGTACGCCGTCGGCGGTAATCCGGAAGCCGCACGCGCGGCGGGTATCAACGTGCGTCGCACCGTCATGATCGGCTTCGTGCTCTGCTCGGTCCTGGCCGCCTTCGCAGGCGTCTTGCTGACGGCTCGCGTCGGATCCGGAGAGGCCTCCCTTGGCGGTAGCTACGTCATGCTCTCGATCGCGGCCGCCGTGCTGGGCGGCACCTCGCTCTTCGGCGGTGAGGGCAAGGTCTGGCGGGTCGTCGTCGGTGTCCTGTTCCTGGGCGTGCTGAGCAACGGCATGAACCTGTTGCACGTCTCCAGCTACGTCCAACAACTCGTGATCGGCACCGTGCTCATCTGCGCGGTCGGACTGGAACGACTGAGGGAGTCGCTGTGACCCGGCTGAGCTGCTCGATCTCGTCGGCGAGAATGTAGGCTGACTGCGACATGTCGACTCCACCCCCTCCGTCCGAGGCCCCGACGAGCGGCCCCGACGACGCCGAACAGCTCGGTGCGGAAGTACGGCGGAATCGCAAGAAGCGCTCGATGACGTTGGGGCAGCTCGCAGAGCAGACCGGACTCTCCATCGGTTTCCTGTCGCTGGTGGAGCGCGGACGAACAAATCCGTCCTTCACATCGTTGCTACGAATCGCCGGCGCGCTCAACATCCCGATGTCGGCCTTGATGCCGGGCCCCGACCAGCCCGCAGACGAGAGCTCCCCGGATCCCGGCGGACGAGAGCCCCACCGACACGCAGTGCATCCCTCCGGGGTCTACCGAGATCGCTACATAACACCCGAGAACGCCAAGACGATTCAGGTGCTCGAAGCGATCCTCGAACCGGGAGACCGGTCTCGCGTGGCCCCGTACAAGCACTCGGAGGAAGAGGAACTGATCCTCGTTCTCGATGGTGAGCTCGAGTTCGACACGGGCGACACGACTCGGTTGCTGCGCGCCGGCGATGCTCTCCTCATCGATCCACGCATACCTCACTCATATCGAAATCCGGGCGAGGTCGCGGTCCGCTGGTTGTGGATCTCGGCCACCGCCTGAGCCCGAACCCGTCCTCGCCCGAGCCCGCCACTTGCGATGCGCCCGGGCACGCCCGCATACCCAGAGGAGCCCCCTCGTGCACCTCCGCACGTTCACCGTCGAAAACCCGGCCACCCTGACGTCCGTCGCGGAGGTCCCTGACATGGGTCCCGCCGAAGCCCGTGAGGCCGTCCGGCGTGCCCATCACGTCCTGGATTCCTGGGCGTCACGGGCACCACGTGACCGCTCGGACATCTTGATGCGAGCACACCGGATGATGATCGAAGACGCCGACTCACTCGCCGACCTGGTGTCCCAGGAGAACGGCAAGTCGATGTCCGACGCCCATGCCGAGATTCGTTATGCGGCAGAGTTCTTCCGCTGGTATGCAGAAGAGGCGGTCAGATCCGAGGGAACCTTCGGCGTCGCCAATTCCGGCGGCAGCCGCAACATCGTCACCCATCGTCCGGTCGGCGTGGCGGCCCTCGTCACACCGTGGAACTTCCCCGCCGCCATGGTCACGAGGAAAGTCGCGCCTGCCTTGGCCGCCGGATGTTCGGTCGTGCTCAAGCCGGCGGCCGAAACCCCGTTGACGGCAATGGCGATCGCCGACCTCCTCACCAGAGCAGATCTCCCCGACGGTGTCCTCACGACCGTCACGACAACCGATCCCGGACCGGTGGTCGACACGTGGCTCGGTGACGAGCGCGTGCGGAAACTGTCATTCACCGGGTCGACACGTGTAGGGCGTCTCCTCCTGCACGCTGCAGCCGACCGAATCATCAACTGCTCCATGGAACTCGGGGGAAACGCGCCCGTGATCATCACCGAGGATGCTGATCTCGAGCAGGCCGTCGCCGGAACCATGATCGCCAAATTCCGTAATGGCGGCCAGGCGTGCACGGCCGCAAATCGGATACTCGTGCACCGAACGGTGGCCGACGATTACGTCGCCCTCCTAGCCGCGCGAGTCGGCGACCTTGCGGTCGGCGACCCCCGTCGAGGTTCGGCCATCGGACCGATGATCAGTGCGCGAGAGCGTGACCGCCTGGTCACCCAGGTCGACACCGCAGTCGCCGGCGGCGCGCGCGTGGTCCGGCAGGCGCCGCTACCAGACCTCCCCGGGCACTTCGTCGCACCGACCGTCCTGACAGACGTGGCACCCGGATCGCCGATCCTGAACGAGGAGCTGTTCGGTCCGGTCGCTCCGGTGGTGACCTGGCAGGACGACGACGAAGTGATCGCCCTGGCCAATGCCACCGAGCACGGCCTCGCCGCCTACGTGTTCGCCGGAGACACGTTGCGGGCGATGGCGCTCGCCGAACGGATTCAGGCGGGGATGGTGGGTATCAATCGCGGTGTCGTGTCCGACCCCGCAGCTCCGTTCGGCGGGTTCAAGCAGAGCGGCCTGGGACGAGAGGGAGCTCGTGACGGTCTCCGCGCGTTCCAGGAGACGCAGTACCTCAGTGTCGACTGGCCCTTCTGACGCCGGCCCGCTTGCCCGCTCGCCCGAGATGAGCCGGCAACCGCTGTCTCGGTTGTCGGCGTCCGGGACATACGCGGGCGACCGTTCGGTGTGCTGACGGCTTCCGACATCGACGCCACCGCCGGAAGCAGGCAGACTGGTCGCCATGGCCTTTCCTCTTCGCATCGGTGTCCAGATCCAGCCCCAGCACGCTCCCGAGTACAAGCTGATCCGCGACGCGGTCCGCCGTGCCGAGGATGCGGGCGTCGACGTCGCCTTCAACTGGGACCACTTCTATCCCCTCTACGGAGCTCCCGAGGGTGAGCACTTCGAGTGCTGGACGATGCTCGGTGCGTGGGCGGAACAGACGTCGCGGGTAGAGATCGGCGCGCTGGTGACCTGCAACTCCTACCGGAATCCGGAGCTGCTCGCCGACATGGCCCGCACCGTCGACCACATCAGCGGCGGGCGTCTCATCCTCGGTGTCGGCGCCGGTTGGTTCGAGAAGGACTACGACGAGTACGGCTACGAGTTCGGAACCGTCGGCTCGCGCCTGAACGACTTCGGTGCGGCACTACCGCGGATCAAGTCGCGCCTGGCCAAGCTCAATCCCGCACCCACCCGCCACATCCCGATCCTGATCGGCGGCAGCGGCGAGAAGAAGACGCTGCGCTACATCGCCGAGCACGGCGACGCGTGGCACGGCTTCAACGACGTCGAACAGTACCGCCACAAGTCGAAGGTGCTCGCTGAGCACTGCGCAGCGGTTGGACGCGATCCCGAGACCATCGAACGTTCGTCGGCCGTGCAGTTCGACGGCGACGTCGATGCGCTGCTCCGCGATGCCGACGCGCTGGCCGCGGAGGGAGTCACCCTGCTGACCGTCGGCGTGACGGGTCCCGACTACGACCTCACCGCCGTCGAAGCCCTGTGCCGGTGGCGCGACACTCGACGTTGAGCACGTGCCGGTACCGCTCGAGGTCGGAGTCGGACATACACTCACCCGAATGCGGCGGCTGATTGGATTTGTGATCATGCATTGGGTATCAGCGTTTCGTGGTGGGTGGGGGCAAGTCGTGGCACGTCGTATCTCGGCGGCACTGGGGGCCATCGGTCTCGCGCTCGGCCTGACCCTCGTGCTGGGTGGTATCGGAGCCGGTACGGCCGCCGCCGAACCGCCTACGCGTCTGCCCACCTATGTCGTCGACTCGGCTGAGGCGATCACCCCGGCGCAGCGGGCCCAGCTCGAGGAGGCCGTCGACAAGCTGTACAACGAGCACGGCATCCAGATGTGGATCGTCTACGTCCGCAGCTTCGACGGTCTCACCAGCGAGAACTGGGCCGACCAGACCGCGGTCGCCAGCGAGCTCGGTGACCACGACGCACTGCTGGCCGTCGCGACCGAAGACCGTGCCTATCGCCTGTTCGCACCGGACAGCATCGGCGGGCTCGACCAGTCGACCCTCGAGGACGTCGCCAACGATTACGTCGTGCCGCAGCTTCGTGACGGCAAATGGGCCGAGGCCGGCCTGGGCGCGATCAACGGTCTCTCGAATGCCCTCGACCCCAGCTACACCGGTGTCATCACCGCCGGAGTCGTCGGCGGCGCCGTGGTGGTCGGCGGTGGCGGCGCGTACCTCTACTCGCGGCGGCGCAAGCAACGTCGGATCGACGGCAGCCTGGAGACCCTGCGTGAACAGGAACTGACCGTCGATCAGCTCACGGAGCAGCCTCTCGACGTGTTGGATCCGTGGTCGCGCGAGGTGCTCACCGATCTCGACAACGCCATCCGCACCAGCGAAGAGGAACTACGGCTGGCCGTCGGCGAGTTCGGCGACGCCGAGACCGCGCCGTTCACGAAGGCACTCGAACGTGCGAAACGCGATCTCGCGCAAGCTTTCACCGTCCGGCAACGCCTCGACGATGACATCCCGGAGACCGACGACGAACGCCGCCGGATGCTCGTCGAGATCATCACGTCCTGCACAGACGCCGACGGCGCGCTCGACAATCAGGTCGAGGCCTTCGACACGATGCGCAACCTGCTGATCAACGCCGACGCGCGGTTCGACGCGATCACCCAGCAGCTCATCGGCCTGCGCGCACGCCTCGACCCGGCATCACAGCAGCTCGCCGCGCTGACCGAGAAGCACGGCGAGCAGACGCTCGCGTCGATCCTGTCGAACGTCGAACTCGCCCGGCAGCAGATCGATTTCGCCGAGGCGACCGCCGACCAGGGGCGAGCCGCGAGTGCCGCACCGGTCGGACAGCAGGGTCCCGCGGTCGCCGCGATCCGCTCGGCCGAGGGCTCCATCGAGCAGGCCACCGTGCTCCTCGACGCGATCGATCATGCGGACGCGAACATCTCTGCCGCATACTCCCGCATGCCGGCGCTGATCGACGAGGTCGAGGCCGAACTCGCCGAAGCCGCGTCGCTGATCGCCGACGGCGGACCTGCGCTGGCGGCGGCCTCCACCGCCGCGCGAACCGCTCTCGACGCGGCTCGCGCCGGCTTCGACGCCGATCCGCTCGGAACGTTCACCGCCCTGGTCGACGCGGACGCCGATCTCGACGATGCACTCGACGCCGCACGGGACTCCGCCGCCGAACGCACCCGCCGCGCACAGGTGCTGACCGCCGCACTCGAGTCGGCCACCGCCAAGGTGACCGCGGCGTCGGACTTCATCGGCACCCGACGCGGCGCCGTCCAGTCCACTGCTCGTACACGTCTTGCCGAGGCGCAGCGCCTACTCCAGGCGGCGCAGAACGTTGCCGCAACCGATCCGGTCGCCGCGACCTCGTCGGCGCGTCAGGCCGGCGCTCTCGCCGACCAGGCGTTGATGGCCGCCCAGGGTGACGTCGTCCGTTGGCAGCAGTCGCAGCAACCGCGCTCCAGCGGTTCGTCAACCGCAGGCGCCGTCCTCGGCGGCATCCTCGTCGACAGCTTCCTCCGAGGCACCGTCAGCGGCGGACGCGGAGGCCACCGCGGTGGCGGATACCCGGGCGGGTTCGGCGGCGGCTTCAGCAGTGGCGGACGCAGCCCCGGCTCGTTCGGCGGCTCCGGGTCGTCGGGACGGATCGGGACCGGCGGGCGGTTCTAGGCCGTTCCGCCGGCGACACGACTCTCGCTCCCTGATCCGAAAGAAGCGACACGACTCTCGCTCCCTGATCCGAAAGAAGCGACACGACTCTCGCTCCCTGATCCGAAAGAAGCGACACGACTCTCGCTCCCTGAGGTGCGAGGAGCGTTAGCGACGAGCCTCGAAGGGCTGGTGACATCTACTCGCCGGGCCCTTCGTGGCTCGCTTCGCTCGCACCTCAGGGAGCAGAGGGCGGGGCACTTCGCTCGCACTCAGGGAGCAGAAGGCGGGGCACTTCGCTCGCACTCAGGGAGCAGAAGGCGGGGCACTTCGCTCGCACTCAGGGAGCAGAAGGCGGGGCACTTCGCTCGCACTCAGGGAGTAGAAGAGCCACCGCGCGTTGGGTTCCCGTTCACATCTGAGCACCCGGCGGTTCGCTTGGCTCTCCTAGCGTCCTGCGAGTGCGAATCCAGTTGCCGCTGTTCACCTCCGCCGGCCTCGACGCCGGGCGGTCGTCCCGCGCCCATGTGACCTGCCGCTACAAGTGCGGCGACGCCTGCCGTCACGACCCCGGGAACTCCAGCGACAACACGTACTTCCGAGACGTCGTGCGTACCGCAGCGGTCTCACGTCGAAGCGTCCTCAAGACCTCGGCAGGTGCAGCGGTCGCGGCCGGCGCGGCATCGGTGCTCGCGGCCTGTGGCGACGGCGGATCGGGTACCGGCGCATCGACTTCCGGATCAGCCTCCGGGGATGCGCTGCCGGGTATGAAGTTCACGGCCGTCCCGGCCAACACCGCGGACGCCGTGGTGATCCCCGATGGGTATCGACAGGAGATCGTGATCCGCTGGGGCGATCCCGTACTGCCCGGCGCCCCGGAGTTCGACTTCGCCAACCAGACCCCCGAGGCCCAGGCCGGCCAGTTCGGCTTCAACAACGACTTCGCCGGACTCATCCCCGTCGACGGTGCACCCGGACACTTCTACCTCGTCGCCAACCTCGAATACCCCACCGAGCCCTTCATGTTCACCGGCTACAAAGACGGTGAACCGACCGAGCAACAGGCGCGGATCGCGATGGCCGCAGTGGGTATCGCCGTTGTCGAAGTCGTCGCGCAGAACGGTTCCGGCGCCCTGAAAACCGTTGTCGGACCCAGGAATCAGCGCCTCACCGCGGCGAGTCCGTTCCGGCTGACCGGCCCTGTCGCCGGCAGCGAGTTCGTCCGGACCACCGCCGACCCCGCCGGCACCACCATTCTCGGCACCTTCGCCAACTGCTCGGGCGGTCTGACGCCGTGGGGCACGATGCTCTCCGGTGAGGAGAACTTCAACAACTACTTCGCCAACGCCGGCAAGGTCACCGACAAGACGGCCGCCGAACGCCTCGAGCGCTACTCCTTCGCCGACGATGACGACGAACACCACTGGGGCCGCTTCGACAAACGCTTCGACCTGGCCGTCGAGCCCAACGAGGCCAATCGCTTCGGCTACATCGTCGAAGTCGACCCGCACGACCCGAAAGCCGTTCCCGTCAAACACAGTTCGATGGGCCGGTTCAAACACGAATCGGCCAACATCTACGTCGTCGACAGCGGGCCCGACAAGGGCACGGTGGTCGCCTACAGCGGTGACGACGAGAAGTTCGAGTACATCTACAAGTTCGTGTCGAGCCGAAAGATCAAGAGCGGACTGTCGAAGACCGCGCGCGAACACAACATGCGCATCCTCGACGAGGGGACCTTGTACGTCGCGACGTTCACCGCCGAACCCGTCGACGGTTCCGGCGCCCTGCCCGCGGCAGGCAAGTTCGCGGGCAAAGGGTCGTGGAAGCCCCTGCTCACCGTCAACGCCGACGGTACGGCCCGGTCGTACATCGCCGGCATGTCGCCGGCCGCGGTCGCGGTGTTCACCCGCGAGGCCGCCGACGCCGTCGGTGCCACCAAGATGGACCGTCCCGAGGACATCGAGCCGAACCCGAAGACCGGCAAGGTGTACTGCGCACTGACCAACAACAGCGACCGCGGCACCGACGGCAAGGCCGCCGCCGATCTCGTGAACCCCCGCAACGAGAACAAGAACGGTCAGATCCTGGAGATGACCGACAACCACACCGGCACGGAGTTCACCTGGGAACTCCTGCTCGTCTGCGGCGACCCTGCCGCCGCCGACACCTACTACGGCGGCTTCGACAAGACCAAGGTCAGCCCGATCTCGTGTCCCGACAACGTCGCTTTCGACCCCCACGGCAACCTGTGGATCTCCACCGACGGCAACGCCCTCGACTCCAACGACGGCCTGTTCGCCGTCGCTCTCGACGGTGACCGCCGCGGCGAGACAAAGCAGTTCCTGACCGTCCCCAAGGGCGCCGAGACGTGCGGTCCGGTCATCGACAGCAACCGCATCCTGATCGCCGTGCAGCATCCCGGAGAACTCGACGACCACTCTGCGGACAACCCTGCATCGCACTGGCCCGACGGCGGCAACACCCAGCCGCGGCCGTCCGTCGTCGCGGTCTGGCGCGATGGTGGGACCCCGATCGGCGTCTGACCTTATTCCGAGCGTCGGTCGCGTGGTGGTTTCGATACGGCTCGTCGCAAGCTCCTCGCCTACTCAACCAGCAGGACTCCCACTCGTCGCAAGCTCCTCGCCTACTCAACCAGCAGGACTCCCACTCGTCGCAAGCTTGTCAACCAGCGGGACATCCGGCCAAGTGTCGGAGACCTCACAGCGCCGTCGGGTATTACTTCGAAGTTCTAAGTATTAGAATTTCTAAATGTGTCCGCACCAGATCCCGCACAGCTCGCCTCGGCCCTCCGGCCGACCATCACGCGGCTCTACCTGGCTCTGCGACGCCGAGCGCCGCTGGTCCAGCTGACCGCCGCCCAGACCTCGGCACTGAACGTCCTCGCCGATCACGGGTGGATGCGCATGGGCGAGCTCGCCGAGCGTGAGTCCGTCCGGATGCCCACCGCGACGTCGGTGGTCGACGGGATGACCAAGCACGGCCTCGTCGAACGCCGGCCCGACCCGGCCGATCGTCGTGCAGTTCTGGTCGGCCTGACCGAGCACGGACGGGAACTGGTCGAACGGATACGCCTCGGGCGCGATGTCGCGCTCACGAATGCACTGGCCAACCTCAGCGTCGAACACCGCGAAGCGCTTGCCGCGGCGGCCCCCGCACTGCGAGCACTTCGCGACGAGCTGGACCAGCACCCCGCGCAACGCACGGCCGCGCAATCCGCAGCGGCCAAGACCTGACCTGTCGAGGCGTATCCGGCCCATCTCGTCCCATATCGACAGCATCAGCTCAGAGGATCTTCATGACCGTCACCGACGACAAACTCGCGTCGAACTCCGCCACCACCCCTGACACCGAGGAACCGACATCGCTGATGTCGTTCTTCCGCGAGCAGCCGAGGGCCGTGTGGATCACCGCCTTCGCGGCCACCATCGCCTTCATGGGCATCGGCCTCGTCGACCCGATCCTGCACAGCATCGCCCAGGCGCTGAACGCTCCCCCGAACAAGCTCACCCTGCTCTTCGGTGTGTACGTCGGCGTCCAGTGCGTCGCCATGCTCCTGACCGGTTGGGCCGCATCACGTTTCGGACCCAAGCGGACCCTGACCGTCGGCCTCGTGCTGATCGTCATCGCGGCGGGCATCTCGGCCTTCGCCGGCAACATCGATCAGCTGATCGCCTTCCGCGTCATCTGGGGCCTGGGTAACGCATTGTTCCTGGCCACCGCACTGGCGTTCATCGTCTCCTCGGCGAAGGGCAGCCGGCAGGGCGCGATCATGATGTACGAGGCGGCGCTCGGCATCGGACTCGCCGTCGGACCTCTGATCGGTGCGACGCTCGGCGAATGGACCTGGCGCGCCCCCTTCGGCGGCACCGCAGTTCTCATGTTCATCGGCGCGGTGCTGTGCGCGGTGATGCTCCCCGCCGACGGCCCGCGGAACACCCGCGCCCATGTGCGGATCATCGACCCGCTCAAGGCACTCCGTAATCGCACGCTCCTGATCGCCGGTTTCGGCTCCGCCTTCTACACCGGCGCACTGTTCACCGTCATCGCCTGGGCGCCGATCGCCATGGGGCTCCGCCCGATCCACGCCGGTCTCGTCTTCTTCGGCTGGGGCCTGCTCACCGCGATCGCCGGTGTCTTCCTGGCCGGTCCGCTGGCACGCGTCATCGGCGACAAGGGCGGCGTGCTGGTGGCGATCACCGGCTACGGCATAGTGATGGCCCTTGCCGGCGTCGGAACCCTCAGCGATCAGGTCTGGCTCATCGGACTGGCCGTCGTCCTGTCCGGACTCCCCTCGGGCATCCTGAACACCCTGTTCACCGACCTCGCCATGTCGTCGGGCGGCAAAGACACCCCGCGGTCGGTCTCCAGTGCCGGCTTCAGCTTCCTGCGCTGGGCAGGCGCGGCCGTCGCCGCGGTGCTCGTCGCCTACCTCGCCGAGTGGTTCGGCGACGGCGCACCCTGGTGGTTCGCCACCGGCTATTGCGTCGTCGCGCTGGTCGCAGTGTCGCTGGTGAAGACCGCACCCAAGCACACCGTCGATCCCGACGCCGCGCTCATCGGAGCCGAGGAGTACTGATCCCACGGCCCAACAACGGATCGCGGCAACCGGTTACGAGCGCTTTCGCGAAGTGGCCGCCCACTGCCCCACCGGACGGGTACCGTCACCCGCCGTGACGCATTCGAAGGTGATCGCGGCGGTCAGAAGCTCCGAGCTCTCCCGGGACAACGCCGCCGCCCTGGTGGAGGTCTGTGCAGCGGCGGGTTCGGTGCGTGTTCAGGTCAACATCAGCGACGAACCGGTGTCACCTGCCATGCGCATCGACCAACTCGATCCACCGATCGTCGCCGTGGTGACCGTCTGGGCGGCTGACCCGGGCGCGGTGGTCACCGCGCTCGAAAGCCACCTCGACGGGGCCATCGCGGCCTGGGAGGTCACCGAACGGACTCCCCTGAACCCGCCGATACCGGCCGACGGCACGCGGGTCGACGCACTGTCGAACATCGCCTTCCTCCGCCGCCCGGCCGACCTCGACCGCGACGAATGGTTGAGCCGCTGGCTCGACGATCACACCCAGGTGGCGATCGACACCCAATCCACGTTCGGCTATGTCCAGAACGTCGTCGAACGTCCACTCACCGACGGCACTCCCCTCGTCGACGGGATCGTCGAAGAACTGTTTCCGATGACTGCCGTCTCCGACATCCATGCGTTCTACGGCAGCGCCGGCGACCAAGCCGAGCTGGATCGTCGTATGACGTTGATGCTCAACAGCATTGCGCGTTTCGGGGCGGACCGTGATCTCGACGTCGTACCGACGTCCCGCTACGACTTCGATCTCGGCGGGCGGAGCTGACCTCGATTCAGCCGGCCGGTGGACACGACCGCGGGGGTCAGACCGCGGAATCGGGGAACGCGATGACCGACAGGAATCGCACGGGTAGTTCGACCAGCTCGACCGGCCCGTGCGCTCCTTCACCGTCGAGCTGAAGAGCGTCGCCCGGGTGCATCCGGTACACCGAGCGGCTGTGCGCGTAGTCCATCACGCCCTCGAGCACATACAGGAATTCGGTACCGGCGTGCTGGAACAGCGGCTGGGTCACCGACTTCTCGGTGAGGGTCACGAGCAGACATTCGAGCCGTTTGTGTTCGCCGCGAAGCGATCCGAGAAGCTCATACTCGTGTCCTTCGCGGGAGCCCTCACGGACGATCTCGTTGCCCTCCCCCGCCTTCACGAAGACAGCTGACCGCTCCATCTCCGCTCCGCGGAACAACGACGTCACCGAGACGTCGAAACCGTTGGCCAGGCGGGCGAGGGTACTGAGGCTGCACGAGGTCTGTGCGTTCTCGATCTTCGACAGCATCGCCTTGGAGATGCCGACGCGGGTCGCCATGTCGCCCACCGACAGTCCCTGCTGACGACGCAACCGCCGCACGTTGTGCGCGATCGCGGTCTCGAGCTCGAGTTCCTCGACCGACTGGTCGACGGGGCGTTCCCGTGCAATACCGGACTGGTTCCGGATCAGGGGATCATCGGTCACCTGGCCAGCATAGTGAGCAAGGTCGTTCACTGTCAGTTGACACACGATTCAGCGCCCTCTCCTGGGTTACCCCGTCGACCAACTTCACCACTCAGAAGGACTGGGCGGCTCCCGGGATCCAGCTCGTACCGGCGAGGGGCACGCGCGCCATAGCGGATGCCTCGATCGAGATCGCGACGAGGTCCTCGGGCTCCAGGTGCTGGAGGTGTGCCTTGCCGCAGGCGCGAGCGATGGTCTGGGCCTCCATGGTCATCACCCGGAGGAAGTTGGCCAGACGCTTGCCGCCGAGCACCGGGTCGAAGCGTGCCGACAGTTCCGGGTCCTGGGTGCTGATGCCCGCCGGGTCACGCCCGTCCTGGAAGTCGTCGTAGTAGCCGGCGGCCGAACCGAGGGCCTCGTACTCCTTGGCATAGCGGGGATCGTTGTCGCCCAACGCGATCAGAGCCGCGGTACCGATGGCGACCGCGTCTGCCCCGAGCGCCATCGCCTTGGCGACGTCGGCACCGTTGCGGATACCGCCGGAAACGATGAGCTGGACCTCGCGGTGGACCCCGAGCTCCTGCAGTGCTTGGACGGCCTGCGGGATGGCCGCGAGCGTCGGGATGCCGACATGCTCGATGAAGACGTCCTGGGTGGCGGCGGTGCCGCCCTGCATGCCGTCGACCACGACGACGTCCGCACCGGAGTGCACGGCGAGTTTGACGTCGTAGTAGGTGCGGGTGGCACCGACCTTGACGTAGATCGGCTTCTCCCAGTCGGTGATCTCGCGAAGCTCGTTGATCTTGATGGCGAGGTCGTCGGGACCGGTCCAGTCCGGGTGCCGGCAGGCACTGCGCTGGTCGATGCCCTGGGGGAGCGTCCGCATACCGGCGACACGCTCGGAGATCTTCTGGCCCAACAGCATTCCGCCACCGCCCGGCTTGGCACCCTGACCGAGGACGACCTCGATGGCGTCGGCCTTGCGCAGGTCGTCGGGATTCATGCCGTAGCGCGAGGGGAGGTACTGGTAGACCAGGTTCTTGGACTGGCCGCGTTCCTCCGGCGTCATGCCGCCGTCGCCGGTGGTCGTCGACGTCCCGACCTCGGATGCACCGCGTCCCAACGCCTCCTTGGCGCCGGCCGACAGTGCACCGAAGCTCATGCCCGCGATGGTGACCGGGGTCGACAGGTGCAGCGGGTACTTCGCGTTGCGGGAGCCGAGCACGACGTCGGTGTCACAACGCTCGCGGTATCCCTCGAGCGGGTAGCGCGACATCGAGGCGCCGAGGAACAGCAGATCGTCGAAGTGGGGGAGCTTGCGCTTGGCACCCCAGCCGCGGATGTCGTAGATGCCGGTCTCGGCCGCCCGCTGGATGGCGGCGATGGTGGTGCGGTCGAAGGTGGCGGATTCGCGGAGTCCGCGCTGCTCGACGCTGAGGTTCTCGGTCATGGTGATGTCTCTTTCGATGATGGGCGCGAGGGGTGTTGGGGCCCTTCGTGGCTCGTCGCTGACGCTCCTCGCGCCTCAGGGAGCGGGGTGGGCTTCGCTGACGCTCCTCGCACCTCAGGGAGCGGGGTGGCTTCGCTGACGCTCCTCGCGCCTCAGGGAGCGAGGTGGCTTCGCTGACGCTCCTCGCGCCTCAGGGAGCGAGGGTCGACTCAGTAGGCGGAAGCGTTGTCCACCTTGAAGTGGTAGAGCTCGCGGGCCGATCCGTAACGGGTGTAGGCGTTCAGGTCGTCGTCGCCGTAGCCTGCGGCCTTCAGCAGGCCGGCGAGCTCCTCCAGGTGTTCTTCCTTCATCGGCTTGGCGATGCAGTCGGCACCGAGGGAGGCGACCTCGCCGCGGACGTAGATGCGGGTCTCGTAGATGGAGTCGCCGAGGCCGTCGCCCGCGTTGCCGCGGATGACCAGACGTCCCGCCTGGGCCATGAATGCGCTGTTGTGTCCGACGCTTCCGCCGACGACGATGTCGACGCCCTTCATCGAGATGCCGCAGCGCGCGGCCGCATCACCTTCGACGACGAGGAGTCCCCCGTGCGCGGTCGCGCCGGCCGACTGCGAGGCATTGCCCTTGACGATGACGCTGCCGCTCATCATGTTCTCGGCGACACCGGTGCCGGCGTTGCCGTTGATGGTGACCTCGGCCTGCTGGTTCATGCCGGCGGCGTAGTAGCCGACGTGTCCGTTGACGGTGATCTTCACCGGGGCGTTGACACCCGCCGCGACGCTGTGCGCGCCGGCCGGGTTGTCGATGACGACCTCGCCGGAGATGTCGCCGTGGAGGGCCGAGTTGATCTCTCGCAGTGGAGTATTCGCGAGATCGAAGTGGTTGTTCGGGCTCATCGTCTCAGCTTTCGCCGTGTCGGTGGGGTATTGGGTGGTGGGATCGGGAGTCCCAGGTTGTTCGAGTGTCACCGCGTCCATGCGTAGACCACCTCGGGCTCGGGCTCCCAGATGCGGGCGTTCTCGACGCCGGGAAGCTTGGCCAGGGCGCGGTACTCGCTGGCGATCGCGACCCAGTCGTCGGTCTCGGCGATCACCGCGGGCTTGCAGGCGATGGCGTCGCGGACGACGGCGAAGGAGTCGTGGTTGGAGACCACCAGGGTGTAGAAACCGTCGAAGGTGGCGCACACCTCTTTGAGTGCAGTTTCGACATCCTTACCTGCGGCGAGCTGGTGGGCGACGAAGCGGGCACCGACCTCGGTGTCGTTCTCGCTGTCGAATTCGACTCCCTCGGCACGGAGTTCGCGACGGATCGTGGCGTGGTTCGAGAACGATCCGTTGTGCACCAGACACTGCTCAGGTCCCACCGCGTACGGATGCGCACCCGACGGAGTCACGGCCGACTCGGTGGCCATGCGGGTGTGGCCGACGCCCTGCCAGCCGGAGGCGTTTGCCAGGCCCCAGGATTCCGCGAGATCGCGGGGAGCGCCGACGCCCTTGAGGACGGTGAGGTCGGCGCCGAATCCGGCGACCAGCGCCTCGGGGTAGGCGGCCCGGGCGGCACCGAGGAGATCCTCCGCGGGCACCGGTGCGGACGCGACCAGCGTGTCGTCGATGAGCTTTGCCGCAACTGAAACGCCGAGCGCCGCACCGAGCGTCGCCGAGACCTCGTCCGGCAGAACCTCGAGCTCGAGCAGCGAGACACAACCGTGGCCGGGAGGAGCCCACTCGGGTTTCCGTATACGGCGATGCCGGCCGAGTCGGCGCCACGATCCTGCATCTCACCGAGCATCTCGGCGAGCATCGCACCGAGTCGGGGATGGAGTTCCGGATTACGCAGGTGCAACCCGACGATTCCGCACATTGTCGAATCCTTTACGTCGTAGGGGAGTTGGGGTGTGGGTCAGCTTTCGCGGCCGAAGGCGGCGCGCGTCAGAAGGCTGTGAGGTACTGGTCGACTTCCCAGGGGGAGACCGCGGCGTGCCAGTTGAAGAACTCCTCGCGCTTGAGGTTCGAGAAGTAGGTCGACACCTTGCCCTGGTCGGCAGGCCAGTCCTGGGGGAGAGCGGCGTCGAGGGTGCCCATCACGACCGCGTCGGACTCCAACGCCTCGACTGCATGCAGCAGGGTGAGAGGCAGATCCGCGATGTGGCTGGGGGCGCCGCCGACGGCTCCGGGGTCGAGGCTTCGCTTGATGCCGTCGAGGCCGGCACCGAGCAGCGCGGCCGCAGCCAGGTACGGGTTGGCCGATCCGTCGCCACCGCGCAGTTCCACGCGCTGGTCGTCGGGAACCCGGATGTAATGAGTCCGGTCGTTGCCGCCGTAGGTGGCTTTGCGCGGTGCCCAGGACGCACCCGAGCGGGTGGCGGTGGCGCCGGTTCGCTTGTAGGAGTTGACGGTCGGCGCGATGACTGCCTGCAGCGCCGGCGCGTGTTCGAGGATGCCGCCGATGAAACCGTAGGCGGTGTCCGAGAGGCCGAGCCCGCGATCGTCGTCGCTGACCTGCGGGAAGACCGGCTCGCCGCCTTTGGTGAGGGAGAGGTGGAAGTGCAGTCCCGATCCGGTGCGGTCGGCGAAGGGCTTCGGCATGAAGGTGGCGATCATGCCCTTCTCGGCGGCCAGCGCCGAGAGGAGGTAGCGCAGGGTGACGACGCGGTCGGCGGTGGTCAGCGCGCCGGCGTACTTGAAGTTCTGCTCGAACTGTCCATTGCCGTCCTCGTGGTCGTTGGCGTAGTTGCCCCACCCCAACTCGTTCATGGCAGTGGACACCGTGGTGAGGTGCTCGTACATCCGGGTGAGCCCGCGGACGTCGTAGCACGGCTGGTCGGAGTCGTCGGCCGCGTCGGCAGTGACGAGCGAACCGTCCTCGGCGCGCCTGAGCAGGAAGTATTCGACCTCGGCACCCACCCACGGCTCGAAGCCGGCGTCGGCGGCCTGCGCGACCAGGGTCTTGAGGATGTTGCGCGGAGCGAACGGCCACGGCTTGCCCTCGACGTGCGGATCGCACTGGACGACGGCGAGGCCCTTCTTGATGAACGGGATGGGGAGGAAGGAACTGACGTCGGGTACCGCGATGAGGTCGGGATCCTTGGGCTCCTGGCCGATGGCACCGACCGCGTAGCCGGCGAAACCGACTCCGTCCGTCGCGAGTTCGTCGACAGCCTCGACCGGCACCAGCTTGGCGCAGGGCTTGCCGCGAAGGTCGACGAACATGGCGAGGATGAACTTGATGTCGTTCGCCGCGCAGAGTTCGGCGAGGGTGCTGGTGTCGGTGGTTTCGTTGGTCGTGGTCATGATGCGCTCCGGGTCGACTCTAGGTGTTGCCTGTCGGATTGTCCACTCGCGTGAATCAATGTCTACCGTTAGTAGACAGGCCGAATGTTTCGTCCCTGTTTCGGGTTCGTGAGCGGTCGGTGTCGTTTCGACGCCCGATGTGACGGGACGAGAAAGACCCGGAGCCCACCGGTTTCACGGTGGGCTCCGGGCCGTTGTTCACTTTCTCCGCGCGATCAGACCTGCGCCGGTGGGGTCGATGCGGGCATCGACTTCTCCACCGATTCGGCAGCTGCCGCCGGCGACAGGGAGGCGAGGCCGCCACCCGGGTGACCGACACTGGCGCTGGGGATCTCGTATGCGGTCTCGGCGTGCAGCACGGTGTCGAGGCCGACCATCTCGGTCTCCTCGTCGACGCGCAGGCCGATCAGCTTGTCGAGGCCCTTCGCGATGAGCCAGGTCATCACGAACGAGTACGTGCAGGTGATCGCGATACCGGCGAGCTCACGCCAGATGATGTCGGGGTCACCGCCGAACAGGACACCCTGGACACCGGCCGGGGCGACCTCACTGGCGAACAGGACGATGCAGAGGGTACCGACGATGCCGCCGACGCCGTGCACGGCGAAGGCGTCGAGCGTCTCGTCGATCTTCAGCCTGCTCTTGAAGCTCAGCAGGAAGGCGACGACCGCCGCGGCGAAGATGCCGACGAGGAGTGCACCGAGCGGGGCCATGCTGCTGGCTGCCGGGGTGATGCCGACCAGACCTGCGACCACACCGGTGATGATGCCCAGCGAGGTGACATGGCCTTCACGCCACTTCTCGATGATCGCGAAGCCGATCATGCCCGCGGAACCGGCGAGAAGCGTGTTGAGGATGACCGACTGGGCCAGGAAGTTCGCGCCGAGCGCGCAGCTGCCGTTGAAGCCGAACCAGCCGAAGAACAGGATGCCGCCGCCCAGCATGGTCATCGGGACGTTGTGCGGTCGCTCCATGCGACGCTTCCGGGCACCGAGCACGACGGCCAGCGCGAGCGCTGCGACACCGGAGTTCATGTGGACCGCGGTTCCGCCTGCGTAGTCGACGATCTCGACCTTGTTGAGCAGGAAGCCGCCCTTGTAGTCGTCGTCGACATCGGCCGAGAACACCCAGTGGGCCACGGGGAAGTACACCACGAGCAGCCAGATCGGTGCGAAGACGAGCCACCCGGAGAACTTCATGCGGCCGGCTGCGCCGCTGGCCACGATGGCGATGGTGATGGCCGCGAACAAGATGAACCACGCCGCGAAGTACAGCGTCTGGGTCGCACCGGAAGCGTCGTCGGTCAGCCAGTTGGTCAGGCCGATGAAGTCGGTCGGGTTGCCGATGAGGCCCCACCCGCCCACCGACGGCCCGGACACGAGTCCATAGCCGATGACGACATAGAGCACGGCGGTGATACCGAGGGTCGAGATGACCATCGACATGATGTTCAGCACGTTCTTCGAGCCGACCATGCCGCCGTAGAAGAAGGCGAGGCCGGGGAACATGAGGAGGACGAAGACGAAGGCCGCCAGCATCCAGGCCAGGTCGGCGTTAGCCGCGAGTATCGGTTCCATGGGCGATCTTTCGGTTCGGAGGCTTGAGGTCGGGGGTTACTTACACCATCAGCTCACGGGCGTCATTGACCGCGTAGGTATGCGACGACTCTGTCGCGATAGTCGAGGAATCCCTTGTAGGCGGCGATGTCCTCACCGAGTGTCTCGATGACGGTGGCCAACTGATCGGCCCACTCGGGTATTCGCTTCACGTCCTCCAGCGAGGCCATGAATGTCCGGATATTGAACGTCACGGCACCCGACATCGGCAACCGGACGAAGTGTTCCAGTTCGATTCGCAGGCGTGCCCTGGCGAAATCGCCGTCGGTGACCATGGCTGGAACGTCGGCCGCCCACGCCGGCAGCTCCTCCAGACTCACGTCGAGTTTGTCTGAATCCGATGCCGACAGAGTCCAGTTCACCCTGCGGTACACCTGATCTGCCGGTAGCCTGCGCAGGAACTGTTCGGCGCGGGCGACGATGCCCTCGCGAAGCATGCGCGGAACCGGCGCGTGGATCTCGTACATGTCCATGCCCACGTCGAAGGAAACCGACCACGCCGCGGCGAAGGTGACGACACCGGCGTCGAAGTACAGGTGTCCGTCGCGTTCGGTGACGAGGAGGAGATCGTCGGGCACTTCTCGGGCCAGGAACTCCATGGGCCCGTAGGGAAGGGAACTCGGGTCACCGAGCACGAATTGCTGGTCCGTGCCGAGGATCTCGTTGCGCCAGTGGAAACGGCCGTCGCCGTGCTCGTCGAGGTGCATGAGGCCGGGGTAGGAGGCGCTCAGGTCGCGCAGGTAGTAGAGCAACAGGTCCCAGCAGGCGATCTCCATCCCTGCCCGGACACGCACCCGCGACGGGTCGTTGTCGAGGATTCGGCGGCGGTCGGCCATGATCGCGGGGTACTCGGCACCACCGAGATCGACCAGGTGCCTTCCCCATTCACCGCCCCGCGTGCGACGGGGGATGCGAGCGGGTTCGACGTTGACGCTGTAGGAGAACTCCTCGAGGTCGTCCGGGAACGGCCACGGCAGGCTGGACAGACGGTCCACCGGTTGGGTGAGGTAGTTCTGGGTCGCTGCGGTCGGGATCGCTTCTGTGGTCACAGATCCACCTCGATGTCCTCGCCCCGGGACACGCAGCAGAGCATCGCGTCGCCGAGCGCCTTCTCCTCGTCGGACAGGACGAGGTCTCGATGTTCGATGGTGCCGCCGCGCACGGGGATTCGGCACTCGCCACATACGCCCTGGCGGCAGAGGTTGGCCACTTCGACGCCGCTGTCGAGGAGGCGCTGCAGCAGGGACACACCGGCCGGCACGTCGATCTGGCTGCCGGTGGAGGACAGCGTCACGGTGAACGGGTCGCCGGGCTCCTGCTCGGGCGCGGAGAATCGTTCGAGATGTACTCGCGCCGTAGGCCACCCGGCCTGGACCGCGAGTTCTGTATAGGTCTCGAGCAGGGCGGCCGGCCCGCAGGCATAGGCATGCGTTCCGAGCGGCTGGGAGCGGAATCTCTCGGCGAGCAACTCCGCCGTGGCCTCGACCCCGGACACCTCGTGCAGGGTGATGTTCGGCTGCTGGGCGAGCGCACGGAGATCGTCGAGATGGGCTTCGCAGCCGGGACGGTACGAGTACACGATGTCAGCACGACGCCCCTCGCGCGCCAGAGCCCGTGCGTGGGACAGGACCGGGGTGACACCGATTCCGCCTGCGACGAGCAGAGCGCCGCGCTGGTCGAGGATCGGCGCGAACATCGATCGCGGACCCTCCACCTCGATCACGCTGTCCTCGGAGAGGTTGTCGTGCAACCAGTCCGAGCCGCCACCGGCGCCGCGTCGCAGCACCGAGATGCCGTAGGTGTCGGGGAACATGCCGTCGTCGACGAGCGAGTAGGCGTTGCGATGCTCACCGGCCGTGATGATGAGATGGCTGCCCGGCTGATAAGGCGTCAGGACCTGCGGGGCGTCGTTGAGCGGCGCGAACCGGAAATGGGTGATGTCCTCGGTCAGCCGTCGAACGGTGACGACGCGCATCGGGCGCGGCGCGGTCGCATAGCCCGGGTGCAGATGCGCGGGGATGGCTGCTGCGGTCATGCATCACCTCCGGCCGCTGATGCGAGGAAGCTACCCATCGTCGGCGAATGGTGCTCGTGGATCGCCAGATCCCGAGCGCAACCGGGGCACGAGACGACCCCGCCGGCGCGTCCTTCGACGCGGAAGGTGTTGCGGCAGTGGGCACAGTAGAGCGGTAGGTCACGGGTGTGGACGACGTACGACAACAGTTCGGCCGGCACCGCACCGGCCTCGCGTGCCATGGCCAACGCGGTCATCACGTCGTACTGACCGCCGGTGACGAGAATCCGTGTGCCGGTGATCGCGGCATCGAGGGCGTCGTTCAGGGACGACCTGTCCTGATCGTCGGAGAGGCTGTCGACGACCAGCAGCCGGGTTTCACCGACCGCCTCGGCGGCCGCGACCCAGTTCCGCGACACGTGGGCGGTCTCGGCGTCGTCGCCGACCGCGATGACGAGGAAGGCCGCCCCGGTGGTGTCGACCGCCGGGGGAGTGGCCGGCCAGACCGGCATACCCGGACCGGTAGGTGCCGGAGGTGTGGGTGCGGCGGCCCGTAGCCACTGCGCGGCCCGGTCCCGGAACTTGATGATGCCCTTGTAATCCGCCATGTCCTCGGGCAGTTCGGCCAGCACCTCGGCGGCACGACGACGCCACGGATCGACGGTGGCCAGCTGCTCCAGGGGGAGCATGTAGGTGCGGATCAAGAACATGACCGCTCCCGAGTCGGGGAGCCGGATGAGGTGTTGCACCTCGACGCGGAGGTGGACCCGGCGTCCGAACTCGGCGTCGTCGACGAGCTGGATGGTTTCCCGGTCGGGCCCCCACTCGGGGTATATCTCGGTCGAGACGTCGAGGCGGCGGTCGATGGTCAGGGTCCAGTTGGTCCGCCGGTACGGCTGGTGCGGCTGCAGCCGCTTGAGGAACTCGTGGGCCCGGGTGATGACACCTTCCTTGCGCACCCGCGGCACCGGCCCGTGGATCTCCAGGAAACTCATGCCGACATCGAAGCCGAAGCTCCAGTCGGCGGCGAAGGTGACGACACCGGCGTCGACGAAGAGCTGATCGTTGCGCTGGTCGAGGAGAGCGATGTCCTCTTGGACCTGAGAAGTGATGTACCGCAGTGGTTCATCGGGGAGGGTGTCGGGGTCACCGTAACGGAAGTGCTGCTCGATGCCAAGGATGTCGTTGCGCCACAACCATTCGTCTGGTCCGGTCGAGCTCAGGTGCATCTGGTCGGGGTAGGCGGCGTCGAGTTCGCGCATGAGGGTGAACATCGCGTCCCACGCGGCGGGCACCATGTGCGGGAGGACCGCGTGGCGGGTCGGATCGGCGGCGAGGATCGCCGCACGCTGATCGAGTTCGGCTCGGTACTCGGCGTCGATGTCGACGACTGCGGTGCCCCACTGCCCGGCGGGCGTCGTGACGAGTTGCTCCGCGGGTTCGACGTTGGTGCTGTAGCGATACCGGTCCTCGGGGAACGGGAACGGGAAGCCTGCGACCAGATCGGCCTCGATCTGCGCTGCGGCGGTGGTGTTGTGGATGGTGCTGGTCACAGGGGAACCTCCAGGATGCAGCCTTCGGCGGCGCGCGAGACGCACGGCATGACGGCGTCACCGGCATCCTTCTCCTCGGCGCTGAGGTAGAGGTCGCGGTGGATGGGTGATCCGGTTGCCAGGGGGATGCGGCATTCGCCGCACACACCCTGACGGCACAGATTGGGGACCTCGACGCCGGCCTCTTCGAGGGCTTCGAGCATGCTCGTCCCCGGGGGGACGTCGATGCTCCGCCCCGATTCGGTGAGGTCGACGCGGAACGGGTCGCCTGCGTCGAGCGCGTCGATGCCGAACCGTTCGAAGTGGATTCGCGAGTCGGGCCACCCGGCCGCGACTGCCGCGTCGACGACCGCGTCGATCATGGCCGACGGCCCGCACACGTACAGGTGGGTGCCGATCGGTTGAGCGCGCAGGGTTTCGAAGAGACGCGCGGTGAACGAGACCCGGTCGGTGAACAATTCGGCGCGGCCACGTCCGAGAGCGGTCACGTCGGCCAGGTGGGCCGCGGCGTCTTCACGGAAGACATAGAGCAGTTGGGTGTCTCGGCGCCAGCGGACAGCCGCTCGCAAGTGCGACACCATGGGCGTGATGCCGATGCCGCCGGCAACCAGCAGGTGCTTGCGAGCGCGCGCGACCGGCGCGAAGGCGTTGCGGGGAAGTCCGACGGTCAGCAGGTCTCCGACGGCGAGTTGTTCGTGCAGCCAGCGGGATCCGCCATTGCCGTCGTCGACTTTGAGGACCGAGATCGAATAGTGCGTGGGATGTCTGCCGTCGCCGGTCAGGCTGTACGCGTTGGTGCACTCTCCGGCGTGCACCACCAGATGGCTTCCGGGGACGAAGCCGGGAAGGGCTCGTCCGTCCGGGTCGGCGAGCGTGATGCTGCGGATGCCGGTGACGCTCGTGTCGATCGCGGACACCACGAGTTGCATCGTGGCGGCACGGTCGGCGCGGGTTGCCGACGGAGATCCGTTTGCGGCCGAATCCGCCTCTGCGACGGTGATGCTCACAGAACTACCTCCTCACCGGTGGACTGGGGTCGGGCGGTCTCGGCGTCGACCATGAAGCCCAGATACTGGCCCGTTCGTCGGGATACGTGGTAGTAGACGAGCAGGTCGCGTCGGCAACCCACGCAGGGGGTGACGTCGTCGATCGCCGCTCGGGCGCGGGTCACCGTCCGGCAGTGCGAGCAGAACACATCTACCTCTGCCTGTTCGGCGGAAACCGTTGTCATGACCTCGATCTCGTCGTCTTCGAGGCCTGCGCTCACTGCGACGCCGCGCAGCCGTAGCGCCGATCCGGCGTCGGCGACGATCCAGACCCGGATCCCGACGGTGGCCTCGGCGAGCGCCGCGGCAAGCAGTTCGGCGGCCGTGTCGGCGCTGCCGTGGATTCGTGTGGTGACCAATGGCGGGAGGTCGGCCTCCCAGCGACCCAGTGCGTCGGCGACGTCCCCGACACCGACCAGCAGGTAGGAACTGCCGGTCGGTGTGGGTGTCGTCGTCTCGACCAGGTCACCAGGTCGCGCCCACGCCGGCACGCTGGAGTACGCGATCTGCGACATGACGACCGATCAGAGGAGAGTGGCGTCGCGCAGGCCGGTGTAGAAGGCGAGCGCATAGTCCGGGGTGCTGAAGTAGATCTTCGATCCCTTGGGGAAGAAGATCGCGTCCTTGGCCTTGGCCACGGTCTTCTGCCCGGTTTCCTTGTTCTCCAAGAGGAACTCGCCCTCGAGAACGACCTTCATCTCGTCGTATTCGTACTCGTAGTACAGCGGTTCGTCGGTGTGGCGGAGTTCGAAGTATCCGCTGCACATCGGGCTGCCGTCGGGGTTCTCATAGACGTCGCCGATGAAGCCCTCGGTGCCCGGGTACTCGGCTTCCGGCATCTTCGGCAGGTCCTTGAAACCATCGCTGGTCACGCGGAACTCCAACGCCTTGACACTCTCGATCGTCACGATGCTCCTCCATGTCTCACTCGGGCGCGTACGCGCTCGTCGGGGTACCTGTTCGCGGCGTCCACTGCTGTCACCTCGGGTTTCGGGGCGACTCTTCAGAGTGGACGTCGTCCCCTGTTATGAAACAAGTGGCGTGTTTCAGCGATGTGACGGCTTTGTAATGGTGTGCTACGCGCGGTTCGGTTCCTTCGCGCATGTGACCATGCGGTTGCCCGAGACCCCGGACCCGCACCCGCAACCTGCCCGGGCGAGCTGACTTTCGCTCACGTGCTCCGTTGCCGCTCACGACCAGGTTGGCAGCCAGGGCCATCGGGTGAGCGGAGACGGATGACGTGAGCGAAAGTCGTGACGGCTACGGCTGGCGGTAATCGAGAAGCCCGATCCAGAACTCGTCGGGTATCACCTCGCCGGCGCGCAACACGCGCGCGAGACCCGCGGCCATGAACGCGCCGAGCAGTCCCAGCCACAATCCAGACAGCGAGATCGCGATCCATGCGACGGCGACCGCGGACGGCCAGGGGTCGAGGATCAGCAGGATCGGCGCGAAGAAGAAGCCCGCCCCGATGAACCACGACGACAGCGCGCGGTCGCATCGCGCCACGGCGACGAGCCACCGCGGGGTCGAGTCGGTGGGTGTCACACCCAGCGGAGGCTTTCGATTGCGGTGAGTCGTCGAGTCCGTGGTCATCGGACACCTCCCGTGAGGATCGTGACTTCAGACTCCGCTTCGTACGTCTCGAAAGCCACTACCTAGCAGGTAATCGGCCCGAGGGCTTCAGAAGCGCTCACCCTTCCGTTTCCGCTCACACGATAAAGGTGAGCGCGAACGGAATCGGTGAGCGAAAGTCGCAGGTAGTCGATCCGGGGTGTCAGTCGAGCCAGTCCAGCACCGATGCCGCGGTCCAACTCTGCTGCATACTGCCCAGCGGCTCCCCGGTGAAGGGCTCGTAGTACTCGGCGAAGGAACCGTCCGTGGCCTGCCGCAGACCCTCCTCCCGGAGACGCGCGGAGCGCTCGGTCCAGCCGCGACGCGCAAAAGCCCAACTGAACAGCCACGTCATGACCGGCCACACCGGACCACGCCAGTACTCGCGCGGCCGGAAGTCGGCCGAGATCGGCGACGTCGACGGCGGAACGGCGTACCGGAGGTCGGGGTGCCCGCAGAAACGCGGACCGTCGAACAGCCGGAGCAGTGCGCGTTCCCGGTCGCGGGGGAGACCACCACAGATGAGCGGCGCGAACGCCGCGATGGTCTCGGTGGTGATCCACGAATTCGCGCGCAGGTCGAAATCCCTTGCGGCACCGTTTCGGTCGTTGGCCGCGGCGACGACGCCGGCGCGGAAACGGTCGGCCCACGCGCGCAGGTCGCGGACGTCGGCCAGCGGCTTCGAATAGTCCTCACCGATCGTGGCGAGCACGTCGCAGGCCACGGCGAAGATCGCACTGACGAAGACGTCCTCGACGGCGAAACTCATGACCTTCGGCAGCAGATCGTCGTCATAGTTGGCGCGCTTCATCTGCTCGACGAGCCAGATGTAGCGGTCGTACTCGAGGTCGGTCGGCCGCATCGACAGGTCGGACACATGATCGAGGTCGGCTCGGATGTACGGCGGAAGGTCGAGCCCGGGAACGACATTCGCGTATGCGGAATCCCAGCGCGGCGAGTTGTCCATGCCGGATTCCCAGCCGTGGAAGATGGTGATCCGGCCGCGCCCCATGGGATCCCGGGCGTGAGCGAGCCAGCGATGCCAGCGCACCAGCGAACTCCATCGGCGGTCGATGAACTCGTTGGCCACCGCCCGCGTCGTGCGACCGTGGCGTCTGGAATGGTCGAGGATGCGCTGCACCGCGATCGCGTGCACCGGAGGTTGGGTGATTCCGGAGGTGTCGGGAAAGTCGGGGGCGCACTCGGCCAATCGCGCGCACTCCCAACGAGAAGGGCCGGGGAAGTACCCGTCACGACCGTTGGCGAACACGATGTGCGGGATCATTCCGTTACGCCACTGCGCCGAGAGCAGGGTGTCCATCTCGATCACCGCACGCTCGACGGACAGCGGCGCGAGACCGACGGTCACGAACGCGGCGTCCCAGCTCCACATGTGCGGGTACAGCTTGGGTGCCGCACTCGTCATCGTGCCCAGGTCGTTGCCGCGCAGAAGATAAGCGGCTCGTGCCGACAACTGCGTTGGGGTGAATCCGTACCTGGCCACCTCGAAGATTCTGCCTCGGGCCGCCCCCGAGTGCTCACCGAGGTGGCGGAGGGTGGTCGACATGACGATTTCGGCATCCGGGTCGTCGAAGTAGGGTTGGCAGAGTGCCCACCGCATTGATCACCGGGGCCAGTCGTGGCGTCGGCGCCCAGATCGCCCGACAGCTCGCCCCCACCCATGACCTGTTGTTGGGCGGACGGCCCTCACCCGAGCTCGACCACCTCGCCACCGAACTCGACGGTGCGAGCACCTTCGCCGTCGAGCTGACCGACTACGACGAGGTCGCCGCCGCGGTGGAGGCCATCAACGAACTCGACGTCCTGGTCCACAACGCCGGCGTCGGCAGCAGCCTCGAACACGTCTCGGACACCCCCGTCGAGGAATGGCATCACGTACTCGAGGTGAACCTCATCGCCGTCGCCGAGCTGACCCGGCTCCTTCTGCCTGCTCTCCGACAGGCGGAAGGACACGTCGTCTTCGTGAACTCCGGGGCAGGCCGCAAGGCCAAACCCCGCTGGGCGCCCTACGCCGCGAGCAAGTTCGGCCTGCGGGCACTCGCCGATTCTCTGCGTGCCGAAGAGCCGACGCTTCGGGTCACCTCGGTCTATCCCGGGCGCATCGACACCGACATGCAGCGCGAACTGGTTGCGATCGAAGGGCGGGACTACGACGCCTCGCAGTTCCTGCGCCCGGAGTCGGTCGCAGCCGCCGTCGTGCACGCCATCCAGACGCCCGTCGACGCACATCCGCAGGACATCGTGCTGCGGCCGACGGGGCGGGGTTGACCCTTCGAGGCTCGTCGACTTCGGAGCCCCGACTGCCAAACCTCAACTCGACCGGCAGACGTCGATCGAAGTCTGCCGGTCGGGTTGAAGTCGACCGGTGGTTGGGTGAGAGACGGTGTCTCACCAAGCCTTCAACCTGGGGAGCCGGCTCAGAGCTGCGTCAGATCCTCGGGACGCCAGACCGCGCGCATCGACGAGACCTTGCCGTCGGCGTTGAAGACCATGATGTCGACCGGGGTGATCTCGAAGGCGAGACCGGCGGTCTTGGTCACGAGGGTGAACTCGAAGACGGCGGTGTCGCCCGCGACCTTCTTCCACTTGAGGGTGGCGGTGCGCTCGTCCATGCCGGTGATCACCGAGTAGAACTCGACGAGCTGTTCGCGGGTGTTGCGGATGTCGGCGCCGATCGGGTCCTCGACCGTCGCGTCGGGCGCGTAGAGGTCGGCGATCTGTTCGGCGGTGCCGGAGTTCAGCAGCTCGACATAGGCGTCCACCGCCGCGTCGATCTGGTCGGCGAGTCCGGCTTGCTCCACGGTCATGAATCCTCCAGAAATTAGAACGTGTTCTAGTTCCGCACCGTAGCACGCGCGTCCGTCGACCGGTGGATGTTTCCGGTGCATGCAGGCGGTTGTTTGATACGTTCGCCGCAAGAGTCCCTCGGGCATCGAGTCCGTCGAGATCGACGAGGTCCAGCAGTGCGGAAAGGCCGGTATCCGTGACGATGTCCGACGCACCGCACGGCCCGCGGTCGGGTGCGCGGTGACCCCGATCCTGGCCGCACCCCTGGACCCCGGGAACGAGCAGGCCCGACGGTGGGCCGAGGACGAGCTCTCCGAAGAGGTCTACCAACCGCCGGAACCGTCGTGGTGGGACGAGTTCAGCGACCGCGTGTGGGGATGGATCGCCGACAACGTCCTGGATCTGTTCGGCGGCTCGGACACGATCCGGGCGATCGTGATCGTGATCGCCATCGTCCTGATCGTGGGACTCGCCGTGCTCGTGATCCGGCGCGTCCGGCGCATCCCGCGACTCCCGAAGATCACCGACACCACCGCAGCGAAGGTCGTGCTGCCCGGAGGTCCGCGCTCCGCGAAGGAACTCCGCGCGGAGGCCGAGACGCTACACGCCGCCGGCGATTACGACGGCAGCGTGATCTCCGCGATCCGTGCGCTCGCCCGACGGGCCATCGAACGGGATCTGCTCGCCGACGAGCCGTCCCTCACCGCACATGAGGTGGCGACCGACCTGGCGTCCCTGTTCACCGACCACGGCGTCGAACTCCGGAGCGCCGCCGACCTGTTCGACGCCATCGCGTACGGCGACCGCCATGCGTCGGCCGGTTCGGCCCGTGCAGTGCTCGACCTCGAGCGCACCGTGTCCTCCGCTCAGCCCGCCGCGGAAGACGCGTCGGGTCCGCGGCGCCTGGCGGTGCCACGATGACCACGACACTGCGCGCACCGTCGATCGCACCCGCCCCGCCGAAGCGCGGCACACCCGGCTGGATATGGGTTCTCGTGGTGCTCCTCGTGGTCGCGGTGGTGGGCGGGATCGGCCTGCTCGGTGTGTCCGCACTGACCGTGTTCGGCGCGGAGCCCGGGCCCGGTGTCAGCTACGACCCCGACAACCCGCGGCCCCAGGGCACCCGAGCCCTGGCCCAGGTCATCGACGAACAGGGCGGCGACCTGCGGCAGGTTCGTGGGCTGGACGAGTTCACCGGCGCCCCGCGTCCCGGGAGCAACACGACGGTCGTCGTGTCGTCGGTGGGCGCGCTGAACTCCGGTACCGCACAACAATTCCTGGATCGGGTCTCCGACGCACACCGGGTGATCCTGATCGCCCCGCAGGACAGCGCACTGTCGCTCCTCGGACTGCCTGTCCGGCTCGAGTACGGCGGCGCCCCGACCGGGGTTCTCGCCGGTTGCACGACCACCGAGATCGACGCCGACGACACCATCACCGGCGGAGCGCTCGGCTACAGCACGTCCGAACCGGGCGCGACGGCGTGCTTCACCACCGGTAGCTCATCGAATGTGCTGATCCTGCCGGCCTCGTCCACCCGCCCGGAGATCGTGGTCGTCAGCGGCGACATGCTCATCAACGACAACCTCGCGCTCCGAGACAATGCCGGGGTCGCCATACGGCTCCTCGGCAACGCCGACGACGTGCTCTGGTACGTCCCCTTCTTCACCGACGAAGTCGCGACAGAGGAAGAGGACTCCGACATCCCCCGGGCGATCGGACCGCTGATCGTGCTCGCCGTGTTCGCCGTACTGGCCCTGATGCTGTGGCGGGGACGCCGTTTCGGCGCGCTGGTCACCGAACCGCTGCCCGCGGTGGTCAAGGCGGTCGAGACCACCCAGGCGCGGGGTCGGATGTACCACAAGGCCCGCGCCGACACCCGCTCCGCCGCCGCACTGCGCATCCACACCCTGACCGCGCTCGCCTCGTATCTCGGCCTGCCCTACGACGCCGGACGGGCCACCGACGAGTTGGCCATTCCCGAATGGGAAACGGTTGCGGCACAAGGTGAGAGCACCGACCCTGCGGTCCACGCCATCATCACCACCGTCGTGTCCGTCACCGGACGCGACCTCGCACGGGTGCGTGCCCTGCTCGCCGGACCGCTCCCCACCACCGACACCGGCCTCGTCATCTTCATCAGCGAACTGACCGCCCTCGAGAAGGAAGTCCGACACACGCCATGACCGTCGATCCATCCCGCACCTCCGGCCCCGGTCCGTTCGAGAAGGTTGCGCCGCCGCAGAATCCGCACGGCGGTGCCCCATCGCCGAACAGGGCACGTGATGCCCTCGGTGCAGTACGAGCCGAGGTTGCCAAAGCCGTTGTCGGACAGGACCCGGCGGTCGCAGGCATCCTCATCGCCCTGTTGTGCCGCGGACACATCCTGCTCGAAGGCGTCCCCGGCGTCGCCAAGACACTCCTCGTCAGATCGGTGGCGGCGGCGCTCGACGTCGAGACCAAACGGGTGCAGTTCACCCCCGACCTGATGCCGGGCGACGTCACCGGCTCACTCGTGTTCGACGCCGCCAGTTCGGAGTTCACGTTCCGCGAGGGGCCGGTGTTCACCAACCTGCTGCTCGCCGACGAGATCAACCGCACCCCGCCGAAGACTCAGGCGTCGTTGCTGGAGGCGATGGAGGAGCGGCAGGTGACCGTCGACGGGGTGGGCCGCCCGCTGCCCAGTCCATTCCTGGTGGCCGCGACGCAGAACCCCGTCGAGTACGAAGGGACCTATCCACTGCCGGAGGCTCAGCTCGACCGTTTCCTCCTGAAGGTGACGCTGCCCGTGCCATCACGCGAGGACGAGATCACCGTCCTCACCAGGCATGCGGCGGGGTTCGATCCGCGGAACCTCGCCGCTGCCGGACTTCGCCCGGTGGCGTCGGCCGCCGACGTCGAAGCCGGGATCGAGCAGGTCCGCCGCGTCGGCGTCGCACCGCAGGTGGCCGCGTACATCGTCGACATCGCCCGCGCGACGAGGTTCTCGCCGTCCCTGGCTCTCGGCGTCAGCCCACGTGGTGCGACCGCACTGCTCGGGACCAGCCGCGCGTGGGCGTGGCTCAACGGCCGCGACTTCGTGACCCCCGATGACGTTCAGGCCCTGGCTCAGTCGACGCTCGCGCACCGGTTGTCGTTGCGACCGGAAGCCGAACTCGAAGGCGTGTCGGTGGGTTCGGTCCTCGACGCCGCCGTCAACTCGGTTCCCGTCCCGCGCTGATGTTCCTCACCGGCCGGTTCCTGCTCCTGGTGCTGCTCGGCGCGGTGCCGATCCTGGTGTGGCCGAACTACGCCGTGCCTGTTCTGTGGGTGCTGTTCTGCGTGCTGCTGATGTGCCTCGACCTCGCGCTCGCCGGGTCGACGAAGACCATCGCGATGGCACGGTCGGTGCCCGGGCCGGTCCGGCTGGGGGAGAGCACCTCGTGCTCGATCGCGGTCACCAACACCGGAACCGGTACATTTCGCGGTGTCCTCCGTGACAGCTGGCAACCGTCGGCCGGGGCCACCGACTCGATCCATCGCCTGACCGTGCCGCGCGGCGAAACACGCACCGTCACGACCACTCTCACGCCGACACGTCGCGGCGACCGGCCCGCCGTCCGGGTCACGGTCCGCCGACTCGGTCCTCTGGGACTCGCCGGCCGGCAACGCGGCGTACCGCTCCCGGGCCGGGTCCGCGCATTGCCGCCGTTCGGGTCACGCCGACTGCTGCCCTCCCGGCTCGCTCATCTTCGGCAGCTCGACGGTCGCTCCGCGGTCCGGATCCGCGGTCAGGGAACCGAATTCGACTCGCTCCGCGACTACGTCGAAGGCGACGACGTACGCAGCATCGACTGGCGGGCGACAGCACGACGCCGGTCGACGGTCGTGCGGACGTGGCAGCCGGAGAAGGACCGGCACATCGTCATCGTGCTGGACACGTCGCGCACCTCGGCGGGTCGCGTCGGCGATGTCCCGCGCCTCGACGCCGCGATGGACGCCGCCCTGCTGCTCGCCGCCCTGGCATCGCATGCCGGCGACCGCGTCGACCTGATCGCCGGTGACCGGCGCGTCCACCGACGAGTCGTCGGAGTGGGCCAGACGACGCTGCTCAACAGCCTGGTCACCGCGATGGCCAACCTCGAACCAGCTCTGCTGGAAGCTGATTGGCCGATGCTCGGCGCCGAGGTCGCGAAGATCAGCCGTCAGCGCGCCCTGCTGGTATTGCTCACCCCGCTGGAACCTGCCGCCGTCGAGGAGTCACTGCTGCCGCCGCTGTCGGTTCTCGCGCAGCGCTACAAGATCGTCATCGGATCCGTCGCCGACCCGGCGCTCCAGGAGATGCTCGACGCCCGGGAGGACCCGGAAGCCGTCTACGACGCGGCGGCCGCGGCCAGGACCGTCACCCTGCGCAACCGGACGGCCACCGCCGTCGGACGCCTCGGCGTTGACGTCGTGGATGCTCCGCCGGACAAGCTGCCCGGACGACTGGCCGATCACTATCTGCTGCTGAAGTCGCGCGGGTTGCTGTAGCCGTTGTCCCGGAGTCGGTCAGGCCTTGGCCTGCACGGCCCGGTAGCCGAGGAAGCCCAGGTAGCCGGCCAGGCCAACCAGGCCGAGTCGTCGGGTGCGGGGGGACACCAGCGCAACACCGATCGCGGTCTCGCAGGCACCGTTGCGGTAGGTCCAGGTGGTGGTGTCGTCGGGGAATACGGGTGCGGTGATCGGCGCGAACAACTCCGGCTTGACGAAGTGCGTCAGACCGACCGCGGCCAGACCTCCGCCGATCAGCGAGACCGCGTCCAGGGACTTGTCGTTCTTGGCCATTCGGGTGTTCCTCTCGGGTGGGAATGCTCCGTTCATTCCTACACGGTGGGCGCGGTGAGGCCACGATCCAGCTCGGCGAGGTCCCCGGTCTCGCCCGCCTCGTGCGCGCGTCGTCCGGCGACGAACACGTACACCATGAACAGCAACCAGGCGGTCACGCCGATCCCGATGCGCGCCCAGGTCGGCAGCGGCGAGGGCGTCACGAAGGCCTCGATCACCCCGCAGAGCAGGAGCACGACGACGAGGCCCAGCGCCACACCGATCGCGGCCCGACCCTCCTCACCGAGAGCGGCAGCGCGCGTTCGGTTCCCGGGTGACACCCAGGACCAGAAGATCCGCAGGCCGACCCCCGCGGCGACGAACAGGCAGGTCAGTTCGAGCATGCCGTGCGGCAGGAGAAGCCCGAAGAACAGATCGCCGCGGCCGTGCCGGATCATGATCGAACCGATCACCACCAGGTTCAGGATGTTGGAGTACAGCATCCAGATCACCGGCAGGCCGAAGACACCGACCACGATGCACATCGCGGCCAGCCAGAAGTTGTTGGTCCACACCCGCGCCGCGAACGAGGTCGCCTCGTATTCGCTGTAGTAGTTCTCGAAGTCGTTGGTGACGAGACGCTCGATCTCCTGCGGCGAGGCGAAGGAACTCTCGATGCGGGGGTGCTCCAGAACCCACCAGGTCATGACGGCGGCCGCGAGCAGGCAGACGCCCGTCACGGTCAGCCACCACCACCGAATGCGGTACAACGCGGCGGGGAACGTGACGGCAAAGAAGTCGACGAACGTCGACCAGGTACTCACCCGCGTGCCCGACGCCCGCCCCCGGGCCCGCGCCAGCAACGCCGACAGGTACGCGACGAGCGAGGCGTCGGGCGCCGTCGAGCGGATCACCGACAGGTGCGTCGCCACCCGCTGATAGGTGTCGATGATCTCGTCGGCCTCGGCTCCGGTCAGACGACGCCGGCGCGACAACTCATCGAGCCGCTCCCACGTCGCGCGGTGCGCGGACACATAGGCGTCGAGATCCACCCGGCCAGATTAACCGCCATCCCGGCCGCTGCGGAGCGTGTCATTCGAGGGGCGTCGTGGCTGTGCACTCGCACCGCGCTATCGGCGTTCCGCGTCGTATGGTGAGGCGTGCCATCCGGATCGTTGCCGCCACGACCGGTGATGGCGGGTGCGCCGATCCCGATCGGGCCGCCGCCGACCGTCTGGGGCGCCGGAGCGTCGGCCACCGTCGGGGTGGGCCGAGACGACCTGGTCTCCGGTGAGGCGGTCGCACTCGCGCTACCACCGGGCGGTCTCGGCTACCGGATTCTGTCGGGGATGATCGACGTCGCACTGGGGATCGCCCTGTGGTTGTTCCTCTGGTGGTTGTCGTACAAGGTGACCGGCGACCTCAACGACGCGTGGCGGGGCACCGTCAACACGTTGCTGCCCATCATCAGCGTCGTCGCCCTACCGACCGTCACGGAGACACTCACCGGCGGCAAGACCGCCGGCCATCTGATCGTCGGACTGCGGACCCTGCGAGACGATGCCGGGCCCACCGGTTTTCGGCAGTCGCTGACCCGTGCGCTCGTCGGGTTCATCGAGATGTACGCCTGCCTGGGCCTGCCCGCGCTGATCTGCGCCGCGATCTCGCGGAAGAACAAGCGGCTCGGCGATCTCCTCGCCGGCACCTACGTGATCCGAGACCGGCACAGGATCGAAGAACAGCATCCCATCGAGATGCCCGCCGGACTCGTCTCGTGGGCGGTGGCGGCCGACATGGCGGCCCTGCCCGACGGCCTCGCCGTGATCATCCGCCAGTTCCTCAACGGCTGCCACGGCATGAAGCCCGAACCCCGGGCCGCCGCAGCGCGTCGGCTGGTCTTCGACGCGGCGCCCTTCGTGGCGCCCGCGCCGCCGCAGAGCGCGTCGTTCGAGGATGTGCTGTCGGCGATCATGGCCGAACGTCGACGCCGCGACGCCGAACGACTCGAACGCGAAGCACGCCTGCGGGAGAGATTGTTGCGGTGAGACCGGCCTGGCCTTCTGGGATCGGGCTACCCCAACCAGGCGCGGGCAGCGAGGACCAGGGCCCGCACACCGATGTCCAGCGTCGGATCGATCACCGGCGCGTAGTGCGGAGAGTGGTTCGACGGCACCTTCAGCAACGCCGGGTCCGTCATGTCGCCGGTGGTGAACAGCGACGGATCCGCTCCGCCGAGCAACCAGTACGACAACGGTGCGTCACAGCTGGTGGCCAGGATGCCGACATCCTCGCTGCCCGCGCCGGCCCCCGGATCGAGGATGTTGGCCGCGCCCAACCAGTCCGCGAAGGCGCTCAGCGTCTTGCCCAGCGCGTCCGGATCATTGGTGACCACCGGGAACCGTTCGATCTCGGTGATGGTCGGATCTTCCGGCGCTCCCGCGGCGGCCGCCTCACCGCGCACGATTCGCTCGACGCTGTCGAGGATCTTGCCGCGAACGGTCTCGTTGTAGCTGCGGATGTTCAACTGGATCTCGGCTTCTCCCGGAATTACATTCGCGGCGTCACCGGCGTGGATCGATCCGACGGTGAGCACGGCCGTTGCGGTACTCGGGATCTCCCGCGAGATGACGGTCTGCAGCCTCATCACCGTCGCTGCCGCCAGCACGATGGGGTCGACCGAAGCCTCGGGCATCGAGCCGTGTGCACCACGACCCACCAGCCGTACCCGGAGTGAATCCGACCCGGCATACGATGCTCCGGGGTGCCCGGCGATCTTGCCGGCGGGCAGCGGCGAGACATGCTGACCGAGCACGACGTCGGGTTTGGGAAAACGGTCCCACAGGCCGTCGTCGACCATCGCCTGCGCGCCGGCACCGAGTTCTTCGGCGGGTTGGAAGATGACGACGACGGTGCCCGACCATCCCGATGTATCGGATGCGAGGATGGCCGCCGCACCCAGGAGACATGTGGTGTGCAGGTCATGACCACACGCATGGGCGACCGGGACCGTCTTACCGTTCTCGTCGGTCGCGGTGACGGTGCTCGCGTAGTCGAGTCCGGTGTCCTCGCAAACAGGTAGGGCGTCCATGTCGGCGCGCAGCGCGATCGTCGGACCATCCCCGTTTCGCAGGATGCCGACCACCCCGGTCCTGCCGACGCCGGTCGTCACGTCGAAGCCCGCCGACTCGAGCCTCTCGACAACCACGCCGACGGTCCGTTGTTCCTGGAAGCCGAGTTCCGGGTGTCTGTGGAGGTCTTTGTAGAGGTCGACGAGCGAAGGGTCGATCGGGATGTCTACAGGAGTGGTCATGCCACGACCTCCAATGGCGGGCGTCCGGAACCGGGTCTCCGGCCCGGCTCCATCGTCACACGGGGGAGGGACCGCGTATGCCGGTTTCAGCGTTCCCGGATGGAGACCCAGGTGCGCCTCACTTCAGGTCGGCGCTGGACTTCCCGAGGACGCGGCGCGCGATGATCAGCTGCTGAATCTGCTGAGTGCCCTCGAAGATGTCGAGGATCTTGGAGTCGCGGGCCCACTTCTCCAGCAGAGAGGTCTCCGAGAAGCCCGCTGTCGCACCGATTTCCACCGCTTTGTTGGTGATCTCGGTGACCGCACGGCCCGCCTTGGCCTTCGACATCGAGGCCTCGGTGGAGTTCGGCTGCTTGTTGTCCGCCATCCAGGCGGCCCGCAGCGTGTGCAACCACGAAGCCTCCCAGTCGGATTCGAGGCGGATGAACTCGGCCACCGTCGCATGCTGAGACGCGGCCGTACGGTCATAGTCGATCTCGTGACCGGCCTCTTCGAGCATCCGGCGGAGTTCCTCCAGGGCGGCGCGGCCCAGGCCGATCGCCATCGCCGCGACGACCGGGCGGGTGTTGTCGAAGGTCTGCATGACCCCGCCGAATGCCTTCTTGGTGTCGATCTCCGGCGACCCGAGCAGGTTGTCGGCGGGGACCCGGGCGTTCTCGAAGCGGATGACGGCGGTGTCGGAGGCCTTGATGCCGAGCTTGTGCTCGAGGCGGGCGACGCTCACGCCCTCGGTGGTCATCGGGACGACGAAACTCTTGATGGCCGCGCGTCCGACGCTCTTGTCGATGGTCGCCCACACGACGACGTGATCGGCGCGCGAGCCCGCGGTCACGAAGATCTTCTCGCCGTTGATGAGGTAGTCGTCACCGTCGCGGGTGGCCGTCGTCGAGACAGCCGCGGAGTCCGATCCGAAGCTGGGTTCGGTGATGGCCATGGCCGCCCAGACGTCGGAGAACTTCTCCAGCTGTTCGGGGTTGGCGACCGCCGCGATGGCGGCGTTGCCGAGGCCCTGACCGGGGATGGAGAGCAGCAAGCCCACGTCGCCCCAGCTCATCTCGAGCGCCGAGATCAGACCCCGCATGTTCGCGCCGTTCACCGACGGGCCCTCGTCGTCGCTCGACGAGTCGGCCGACTTCTCCGACCCGCGCCCCTGCTTCGCCAGTTTCGCGAGGTCGTCGAGTTCGACGGGGTACTCGTGCTCGGCTTTGTCGTACTTGCGCGAGATCGGCCGGAAGATGTGCTCGGCAGCGAGGTGGGTGCGCTCGACCGTCGAATCGAACTTCTTCGGGAGCTCCAGGTTGATCGCCATGGCGATACCTTACTGCTCGGTAAGTTCGTTGCCAAGTCCTTCGCCGTCACACCCGCCGAATAGCCTGGAACCGTGGCCTACGACGAGGAACTCGCCTTCCGCATCCGCGCGCTTCTCGCGACGGAAGTGGGCGTGGACGAGGTGCCCATGTTCGGCGGCCTGGCCTTCCTGATCAACGGCAACATGGCCGTGACCGTCAGCGGCAAGGGCGGGATCATGGTGCGCGTGCCGCCCGAGGAGACCCACACCCTGCTCGAGTACCCGCACACCGCCCCCATGCACATGTCGGCGCGCGAGACGCTCGGCTGGCTGCGCGTCTTCGAAGAGGGGATCGCGTCGGATCGGCAATTGACCCGCTGGGTCACCATCGGCGCCGACTACGCCCGGAGACTCCCGCCGAAGTGAGGCGGAAGCTCGACGAGTGGCCGCGGACGGTCATCCTGGTCCCGTTCGGCCTGTTCTTCGTCCTCTTCGGTCTGTACGGGCTGCTCGGTGCGGAGGTCACCTGTGGCGGCGAGCCGATGTCCGCGGACGACCGGTGTGTCCAGCACGCCAACGACGACGGGGAGTCGCTTCTGACGCCCGAGCAGCTGGCGGCTCTACCGACAGCGCCCAGGGGCGTCGAGTTGTCCCCGCAGTTCACCGAGTTGTACGCCGACATCGCGTCGATACCGGAGTGGGCCGGCCGGTCCCGCGACGAGCAACGCGCCCGGGATGCACAGAACAACCGGGTCATCGTCGTTCTCGGGTTGATCGCCACCGGCGTCGGAGTCGGGAGCGTCTACGTCAAGAGATGGTGGCTGCGTCGCAAGGCGTAGTCGCCCGCCTCAAACACCGACGGTCAGGACGCCCGGTGCGCGATACTCCTGACTGCGTATCCAACGTGAAGGTGTCGGGAACCGAACATCGATCTGAGCCACGCAGACCGAAGCGTCTGCCGGTGGGGGAGTTCCGATGTCTTCCGATTTCTCCGACCGAACAGACTTCGACAATGCCAACCGCGGTCTGATCGGGGTACTCGAACCGGCTGTCATTCACGGTGGGGACGGCCGGGTCGTCTACGACGCCGCTGGTTTCGCCGAGGCGACCGCCGGTGACTGTCCCGACACCGTGAACCCCAGTCTCTGGCGTCAGGCGCAGCTGACGTCCGTGCATGGTTTGTTCGAGGTGACCGACGGCATCTACCAGATCCGCGGGTACGACCTGTCGAACATGACGCTGGTCGAGGGCGACACCGGTGTGGTGGTCATCGATCCGCTGGTCTCGTCGGAGTGTGCGGCGGCCGCCCTCGCCCTCTATCGCGAGCATCGTGGTGACCGTCCGGTGAGCGCGGTCATCTACACCCACTCCCACGTCGACCACTTCGGCGGTGGGCTCGGCGTCGTCGACGCCGACACGACGGTGCCGATCGTCGCGCCCGAACACTTTCTCCAACATGCCGTCTCCGAGAACGTCTACGCCGGCACCGCGATGCTGCGGCGCAGCATGTACCACACGGGGATCGTCCTGCCGGTCGGTGCGACCGGAACCCTCGGCGCCGGCCTCGGCCCCAGTACATCCACCGGCACGGTGGGTCTGATCGCGCCGACGCTCGACATGACCCACACCGGGCAGGAGGAGACCTTCGACGGTGTCCGGATGGTCTTCCAGGTCACGCCGGGGACGGAAGCGCCGTCGGAGATGAACTTCTGGTTCCCCGACCATCGAGCACTGTGCCTGGCGGAGAACGCAACTCACAACCTTCACAACCTCCTGACCCTCCGCGGTGCACAGGTTCGCGACGCCCGGATCTGGTCCCGGTACCTCAGCGAGGCCATCGAGATGTTCGCCTACGACTCCGATGTCGCTTTCGCGTCGCATCATTGGCCGACGTGGGGAACCGAGGAGATCCTCGTCTATCTGACCCAGCAGCGCGACCTGTACGCCTACCTGCACGATCAGACGCTGCGTCGACTCAACCAGGGCTACCTCGGCAGCGAGATCGCCGAGGACTTCCCGATGCCACCGGTGCTCGACGCGGCCTGGCACGCCCGCGGTTACTACGGCTCGGTCAGCCACAACGTCAAGGCCATCTATCAGCGCTATCTCGGCTGGTACGACGGCAACCCGGCGCATCTGTGGCAGCATCCACCGGAAGCGGCCGCCGCTCGGTACGTACAGGCACTCGGCGGTATCGAGGCCACGGTCGCCAAAGCGCGAGAGTTCGCCGACGACGGGGATCTCCGATTCGCCGCGGAACTGGCCGGTCATGCGGTGTTCGCCGATCCGGACCATGCCGGTGCGAAAGAGCTACTCGCACAGGTCTTCACAACGCTGGGTTACGGCGCCGAATGCGCCACCTGGCGCAACAACTTCCTCGTCGGCGCCGACGAACTCGGCGGGCGGGTCCACGCCGCCCCGATCAACGCCGCCGGAGTGGCGTCGGCGCTCACCGTCACCCAACTCTTCGACAGTCTCGCCATCCGCATCGACGGTCCGCGGGCCTGGGACCTCTCGGCCTCGATCCGTTGGCATATCACCGATCTGGACGAGACCTACCGGATGGAACTGTCGAACGGCGTCCTGATCCACTTCCCCACGCGGCGGCAGGATTCCGCCGATCTCGTCGTGACACTCACCAAACGCGATCTACTCGGACTTCTCACCGGCGCGGCGCCCGACGGTGCCGTTCTCGACGGCGACACGTCGGTGATCGCAACCGTGATCGGGCTGATCGACAACCCCGACCCGGGATTCCCGATCGTCACACCGTGATCGAAGCAGTTGGGCGGCAACACTGTTCGGTCGCGGGCCCTTCGTGGCTCGTCGCTAACGCTCCTCGCACCTCAGGGAGCAAGCGGGCCGTCGCTAACGCTCCTCGCACCTCAGGGAGCAAGCGGGCCGTCGCTGGCGCTCCTCGCACCTCAGGGAGCAAGCGGGCCGTCGCTGACGCTCCTCGCACCTCAGGGAGCAAAACGGACCGTCGCTGGCGCTCCTCGCACCTCAGGGGACGACGTTGACCATCCGGCCGGGCACCACGATCACCTTGCGCGGCTCGGCACCGTCGAGGAGAGCGGCGACCTTCTCGTCGGCGAGGGCGGTGGAGCGCAGGGTGTCCTCATCGGCATCGGCGGCGACGGTGATGCGGCTGCGGACCTTGCCCTTGACCTGGACCGGGATCTCGATGGTGTCCTCGACCAGCCACGACTCATCGGCGACCGGGAACGGCGCGCGGACGACGAGGGTGTCGTGGCCCAGACGGTGCCACAGTTCCTCGGCGATGTGCGGTGCCAGCGGCGCGAGCATGATCACCAGAGCTTCGACGGCATCCCGTGGGGCACCGGTCTTCTCGAAGTTCTTCGTGAGGTGGTTGGTCAACACGGTCAGCTTGGCGACGGCGGTGTTGTTGCGCAGCGCGTCGTAGTCCTCGCGGACGCCGGCGATCGTCTTGTGCAGCACGCGCTTCGTGTCGTCGTCGGACTCGGCGTCGGCAACGCGGGACGCGCCGGACTCCTCGTCGACGACGAGGCGCCAAATGCGCTGCAGGAACCGCTGCGAGCCGACGACATCCTTGGTCGCCCAGGGCCGCGACTGGTCGAGCGGGCCCATGAACATCTCGTAGACGCGCAGGGTGTCGGCACCGTAGTCACGGCAGATGTCGTCGGGCGTCACCGAGTTCTTCAGCGACTTGCCCATCTTGCCGTACTCCTGGTTCACCTCTTCACCGTTATAGAAGAACTTGCCGTTCTCCTCGGTGACCTCCTCGGCCGGCACGTAGATGCCGCGCGAGTCGGTGTAGGCGTACGCCTGGATCATGCCCTGGTTGAACAGCTTTCGGTACGGCTCACGGCTCGTGACGTAGCCGAGGTCGAACAGGACCTTGTGCCAGAACCGCGAGTACAGCAGGTGCAGCACCGCGTGCTCGACGCCACCGATGTAGAGGTCGAGGCCACCAGGATCGTTCGGGCCGTGGAGTTCCGGACGCGGGCCCATCCAATAGGCCTCGTTGTCCTTGGCGCACAGCGTTTCCTGATTTGTGGGATCGATGTAGCGCAGCTGGTACCACGAGCTGCCCGCCCACTGCGGCATGACGTTGGCGTCGCGGGTGTAGGTCTTCGGACCATCACCGAGATCGAGTTCGACGGTCATCCAGTCGGCGGCCTTGGCGAGCGGCGGCGACGGCTCGCTGTCGGCGTCGTCAGGATCGAAGGAGACCGGGGCGTAGTCCTCGACCTCCGGGAGTTCCACCGGCAGCATCGATTCCGGCAGAGCGTGCGGCTGACCGTCGGCGTCGTAGACGATCGGGAACGGCTCGCCCCAGTACCGCTGGCGGGCGAACAGCCAGTCGCGCAGCTTGTACTGGATCTTGCCGGTGCCGACCCCGTCGGCCTCGAGACGCTCGACGATGGCCGCCTTGGCGTCCTCGACGTTCTTGCCGTTCAGGAAGTCGGAGTTGACCAGCGGGCCGTCGCCCACATACGCCTCGACCTGCACGTCGGTGTCGGAGCCGATGACCTCGATGATCGGCAGGCCGAACACGGTCGCGAACTCGTGGTCGCGGCCGTCGTGTGCGGGGACGGCCATGATGGCGCCGGTGCCGTAACCCATGAGGACGTAGTCGGCGATGAAGACCGGAACCTGGTGTCCGTTCACGGGATTGATCGCGAAGGAGCCGGTGAAGACGCCGGTCTTCTCCTTGTTCTCCTGGCGCTCGAGATCCGACTTCGCCGCGATCGACGCACGATAAGCGGCGATCGCCGACGCGGGATCGCCCGCGCCGCCGGTCCACCGCTCATCGGTGCCCTCCGGCCAGGCGTCGGCGGTCAGCGCATCGACCAGCGGGTGCTCGGGTGACAGCACCATGTAGGTGGCGCCGAAGAGGGTGTCGGGACGGGTGGTGAAGACCTCGATGTCTCCGACGCCGGGTGCGCTGAACTCGACCTGGGCACCGCGCGAACGGCCGATCCAGTTGCGCTGCATGGTCTTGACCTTCTCCGGCCAGTCCAGCAGGTCAAGGTCGTCGAGCAGGCGGTCGGAGTAGGCGGTGATCCGCATCATCCACTGGCGTAGGTGCTTCCGGAAGACCGGGAAGTTCCCGCGATCGCTGCGGCCGTCGGCGGTGACCTCCTCGTTGGCCAGCACCGTGCCGAGACCGGGACACCAGTTGACCAGCGAGTCAGAGAGGTATACGAGGCGGTGGTCGTCGATCACCGCGGTGCGCTCCGCGGGGGAGAGGTCGGCCCAGGACTTACCGGCGTGCTCGCCGGTGAGTTCGCGTGCGCCCGAGACGAACTCGTCGACCAGCTCGGAGATGCGTCGGGCCTTGCCCTGATCGGCGTCGAACCAGGCGTTGTAGATCTGCAGGAAGATCCACTGCGTCCAGCGGTAGAAGTCGACGTCGGTGGTGGCGACGCGTCGACGCTCGTCGTGGCCGAGGCCGAGGCGCCGGATCTGGCCGAGGTAGCGCTCGATGTTCTGCTCGGTCGTCGTCCGCGGGTGGGTGCCGGTCTGGACCGCGTACTGCTCGGCCGGCAGACCGAAGGAGTCGAAGCCCATCGTGTGCAGGACGTTCTTGCCCGTCATCCGCTGATAGCGCGCGAAGACGTCGCTGGCGATGAAGCCCAGCGGGTGGCCGACGTGCAGACCCGCGCCCGAGGGGTAGGGGAACATGTCCTGGACGAAGAGCTTGTCGGGGGCATCGGCGGAGCCGCCACCGAAGGGGCTCAGGTCACCGGCCAGCGGACCGACGGGGTTGGGTGCCTCGTAGGCATGCTCGTCGGACCAGGTCTGCTGCCAGCGCTGCTCGAGCTCACCCGCAACCTCGGCGGTGTACCGATGAGCGGTGGCCCCGGAGGCGCCGTTGGTGCTGGTGGTGTCGACTGAAGTCACCCGACCAGGGTAAATCCTGTCCCCGAGCGGCCTGAAATCCGGTCAGCTCGGCGACGTCCGGCTATGACGTACCGCTCACCGACGATGCTCGATTCGGTCGCACCGGGGAGCGGTCGTATGCTGTGGGTCGTGAATGCCCTGTCCGTCGCCGTTGCCGTGCTGCTCTTCGCGCTGGCCGGGCTCTGGGCCACGGTCGGGGTCCGCGGGCTCCGCGGCTCACTCCCGCGCAATCGACGTCTCGGTGTCCGTACCGACGAGACCATGCGCTCCGACGAGGCCTTCCGCGTCGCCAACCGCGTCGCCGGACCCGGAACTCTCGGCGCAAGCCTGATCCTCGTCCTCGGCGCTGTGGCCACCCTCGCCGTCGACGGCGACTGGTCCATCCTGTTCGGCGTCGTCGCCCTGGTCGCCGCCCTGGTCATCATCGGGCTGGTCAGCGCCATCGGCGTCCGCGCCGCCGCCACCGTGCCGGCCGAGGCCGAGGACGCGGGTTGCTCCTGCTGCTCGGGTCGCGACGAAGGCCACGGCCACACCGCGCCGGCGGGGGAGAACAGCGGATCATCCGATCCCGCCGCCGACTGCGGCACCAGCAGCTGCGGTGCGTGCTCGCTGCGCGGCGTCTGCGCAAGCGACTCCGCCCAGGCCTGACCGGGTCTGCTCCGGCAGCTCTGACGTATGCGCGCGCTCAAGAACCTCCTCGACCGCTCACCGATCGACGGATTCATCCTCGCGATCGTGGCCGCGGTGGTCGTCGCCGCTTTCCTGCCCGTCCGCGGGGCGGCCGGGGATGTGTTCGAGTGGGTCGTCATCGTCGCGATCGGCGCCCTGTTCTTCCTCTACGGCACGCGGCTGCATCCGCGTGAGGCACTCGAGGGCCTCAAGCACTGGCGCCTGCACCTGACGATCCTGACGTTCACCTTCGTGGCGTTCCCGATTGTCGGCCTCGCCCTCAAACCGGTCGTCGAGCCGCTGATCGGTGCCGATCTCTACGCCGGGCTGTTGTTCCTGTGCCTGGTGCCCTCGACGGTTCAGTCGTCGATCGCGTTCACGTCCATCGCCAGGGGCAACATCGCCGGTGCGATCGTCAGCGCCTCGGCGTCGAACATCCTGGGCGTGTTCCTCACCCCGCTGCTCGTGGTCGCGCTGATGCACAACACCGGCGGCGCGAGCATCGACGCGTCGTCGATCCTGAAGATCGTGGCGCAGATCCTCGTGCCATTCGTCATCGGTCAACTGGCTCGGCCGTGGGTCGGGCCGTTCTTTGCCCGGCACGCCAAGATCACCAAGCTCGCCGACCGCAGCACCATCGTCCTCGTCGTCTACGTCGCCTTCAGCGAGGGCGTCGTCGACGGCATCTGGTCGTCGGTCGACGCCGCGCAGGTGATCGCCGTGTCGGTGATCTCGCTGTTGCTCGTCTTGATCATGCTGGTGGTCACCGGATGGGTGCCGAAGAAACTCGGCTTCGATCGCGCCGACACCATCGCCATCCAGTTCTGCGGCACCAAGAAGAGCCTCGCCACCGGACTGCCGATGGCGACCGTGCTCTTCGCCGGCTCGACCGTCGGGCTCATCGTCCTACCGCTGATGATCTTCCATCAGATCCAGCTCATCATCTGCTCATGGCTGGCGACGCGGTACGGGCGTGAGGCGGAGGCGGTCGAGGCGGAAGCGTAGGGACGCGGCCAACCGACCGCCGTCGCCGCTAGCCCAGGTGGCTGGTGAGCACAAGTGCCTGAGCGCCGGGATCCTCTCCATCTAGCCAGTACTCCTGGTGGCGAATGTTGGCGAGTTTGGCCCGGATGACGTTCACCAGCGCGGCACGTCCACCGTTGATTGCAACACCCGCGGCCAGGTCGACTACGTGCTCGGGCGCCGTTGTGGCGTAGGGAAGCTTGAAGCCGCAGATCAGACACCAATGGCGGTTGTCAGACCCCTCGGCAAGCCAGTAATGCCCGAAGTCCATCAGTTTGTTGCACTCGTCGACGACCATCAGGAGCTCGGGAGAGGGGGTGAGGTTTGAGGCGATCCCGAAGCCGAGCTTGCCGGTCGACTCCCCGGCGATCGCGAGGACACCGTCGTTCGTGTACTGGAGAGTGGACACGAACTCGCCTGCGCCGGTCGCGGATCGACTGAACACCGACTTGGTGAGATATCCGAACTTGTCTTGATCCACCTGCGAGACCTCCGTTTACACCTCAGTTCGACCCGATTCTCGGCGTCTGGAAAATGCACGTTAGACAGCCGACCAACCGGGCAACAATCGTCCAAAATGATGAAGGTGGAGGACGTTCGCTCAGCCCAGCGGCGTCGACAGCGGCAGATTCACGAAGCTCGGGCGACTCGGGTCGAGCTGGATGTGCTGCGGCTTCAGCCCGGACTCGTTGAGCAACGGCCGCAACGGAAGACCGCGAGGGAAGTTCATAGCGAACACGTCGACGCGCAGGCGGTGACCAGGCTTCACGATCGCCTCGGTGGGCAGCAGCCCGATGTCGATGCTGACCGGTCGTCCCGGCGCCACCGGCTGGCGGGTGGACAGCGTGAGGTCGTAGAACGGGTCGATCACGTCTCCGTTGGGCGCGAATTGTGATGCCCCGCGGTCATATCCGCGCAGCGACGCCATCACCTGTCCGGAGGAGATCACCTTCGACGTGCCGTCGGGTGCGACGTCGTTGAGGGTGGCCGTCCAGTACCCGTCGGTGGCGTCGAGGACGGTGTTCAGCCGGACGTTCGAGTAGCCGGACACGCTGCGCGTCGTCGTGAGCGGGGGAGTGGTGAACGAGAGTGCGGCGCGTTCGGAGATCCGGGCGTCGTCGGCGCAGAACGGGAAGATCGCCAGCGCGCCGGCCAACTGTTGTGCGGCGTCGCGTGAACACATGGGTGCGAGCCCGGGCGCGATGGTCATACGTGCACGCGACTGCGGGGCCTTCGTGGTCAGGCTGCCGTCGCGGACCGCGTGGGCGGCGGTTCCGCTACGACGGTCGCTCAGATAGAGGCGCTGGCGCTCCATCCCGGCGCGCGGGAACTGCTGTGCGGTGATCCAGGAGTCACCGACCTGCTTGAGCTGCACCGGACCGTAGGAGTCGATGCCATTGTCGATTCCCTTGAGCCACTTGTCGAACCACGCCTTCTGCAGCACGTCGAGGCGCGGCGGCGTGCCGGCCCGTCCCTGCTGTCCGCCGCCGATGGTGAGGTGATAACCGTCGCCCATGATCAGCTGCTTGCGGCCCGGCGGCAGCGGGATCTTGTTGTACATGCGGACTTCGGAGTTGGTGAACAGGTCGAACCAGCCGCCGTAGATGAACGTCGGCGTGGTGATCTTCTCGGCACGGTCCAGCCAGGCCGAACGGGGTTCGGAGTTGTTCTCCAGCAACTCCTTCAGCTCCGGGGGTACCGACGCGACGTCGGGGGTGAGCAGCGCCGAGAACAGCTGCGGATAGAACGTCAGGGGATCGGAGATCCGGTCGGCGAGCCACTTCCAGTCGAAGGTGCCGTTCAGCATCGACGCCACGTTCGGGATCATCTTGGTGGTGTTGACCAGCGTCAACCACATCGGCAGGAAGCCGACACCCAATGCGCCGCCCGGAGCGACGATGTCGCGGATCAGATCGCCGCCCGGCTCGACCGGGAAGATCGCCTTCAGCGCCTTCGGGTTCTTGTTGGCGGCCTGGATCTGGTTGATCGCGGAGTAGGACACACCCGACATGCCGACCTTGCCGTTGGACCACCGCTGCTTCGACGCCCAGTCGATGACCTCGACGGTGTCGCGCTGCTCGCGGTCCTGGAAGACATCCCACTTGCCCTGCGAGAAGCCCGTGCCGCGCACGTCGACGACCACCTGGGTGTAGCCGCTGCGGACGAGGTCGAAGTCGACGAGGAAGGTCTTGGCGCCACCGTCGCGCAGCGTGTGTGCGATGTCGTTGATGCCGTCGATCGGCGTGCCCGACAGGTTGATGGATCGGGCGATCTGCAGCAGGAACGGCTCGAGCACCGGGTGCTGCGTGACCGCCGAACCGACCGTGGTGATCAGCTTGGTGTACGGGGTCATGTTCACGATGACCGGCGTCCTCGTCGACGTCGGGCGCTCGCGTGCATCGGCGGGCCGGTAGACGTTCGCGCGCAGGACGGTGCCGTCACTCATCCGGATCGGGACGTCCCAGGAGACGTTCACGCCGGCGTAGGGTTGCGGGCCGTCATGGCTCGCCGCCCAACGGGCGGCAGGAGCCCCTCCCGTCGGTCCACTCGGCGCGGCACCCGCGACCACGGTCGGCGCGACCAGCACCGCGACGAGTGCGATCACCCCCGCCAGCAGACGAACACTCTTCGACGACCCGCCCATACACACCCCCGCGTGTGATGCGCCGCGCCGACGGTCGAGCGTCGTCGCGGCGATACCTGATCAAGCGATCACAACTTAGCATCGGTGGTGATGTGGGTCACCAGCGGTCGGCCGGGTGCTCGCTGGGTTTTGGCGTCCGGCTCACCGGGCCTTCGTGGCTCGTCGCTTTCGCTCCTCGCACCTCAGGCAGCAGGGGTGCGCCCCGCGGAACAGCACGACAAGGGGTGCGCTCCCGCGGAGCAACGGGCACGGTCAGTTCAGGCTGAGGTCGATCGGATGCGTTGCGAGCAGCGGCATCGGCCAGGGCTGCCGGCGGAGAATGTCGAACCAGACGTCGGTTGCGGGTGGGGCCAGCAGGTCGCGGGGGAGTGCGGAGGCGAGCATCCAGCTGAACTGGTCCAGTTCATCATCGAGCTGTCCGATTCCCCATCCGCTGTACCCCGCGAAGATGCGCACGCCCACGAGCACCTCGGCGAGCGGTTCCGGATCGGCGTCGAGGTCGACGAGGACGACACGACCGTCGACCGGGCGCAGAGCGGGATGATCCTCGACGTCGTGGCCGTGCTTCATCACGCCGAGGCACAGCGCCGCGTCCTGCTTGACCGGACCGCCGATGTAGAGCGCCCGGGGGGAGGCCGCGATGTCCGTCCACTGGGGCAGCAGGTTGTGCACCGCGGTCTGGCTCATGCGGTTGAGGATGACGCCGAGACTGCCCGCCTCGTTGTGCTCGATGACGTAGATGACCGTGCGCGCGAAGGTCGGCTCGATGAGATCGGTCGACGCGATCAGCGCGGTTCCGGGGCGGACGCGATGGGTGGGGTCCGCATCCCACGGGACACCTGGCATGCGTCCAGTGTCACCGCTTCCCGCCGAAGGATCCCCGGAGCGGAATTCCGGTGTGGGATCGTCTGCGTCGTCACCGCCCGCCACTCAGTCATCATCGCACGTTCGTCGAGTCCCGGGTCGACACAGTCCGCGGTCGACAACCCGTCGGTGAGTACGCTTGAACAGGTGAACAGCACCGAGGTGAGCCACCGCCGAGGGTGGTCGGGGTTCATCGATTCGCTCCGTCACTCACCAGGTCTGGGACGGTTGCTGTTCGTTCGTCTATCGAGCCAAGTCACCGACGGGATCTTCCAGGCCGCACTTGTCGGAAGCATCCTCTTCAACCCCGAACGGCACGCGGATCCGCTCGCCGTCGCCGGCGGTCTCGCGGTGTTGCTGCTGCCGTATTCACTCATCGGTCCGTTCGCCGGCGCGCTGCTCGATCACTGGGATCGGCGCAATGTGCTGCTGTACGCGAACCTGTTACGCGGCGCGATCATCGGACTCGTCGCGATCGCGGTCGCATCCGGCGCACCGGACGTGGTGGTGCTGATCTCGGCGCTCGCCGCCACCGGCGCGAGTCGGTTCGTCGCGGCCGGCCTGTCTGCCGGACTTCCGCACGTCGCCAGACGCGAGGTGATCGTGGCGACCAACGCATTGTTCACCACGCTCGGCGGCGCGATGCTGAGCGTGGGACTCGGGATCACACTGGGTCTGCGCGCGATCTTCGGCGACGACAACTCGGGAAGTGCACTCACGATGCTGGCCGGGATCGTGCTGGCCGTCGTGTCCGGCGGTCTGGCCCACGGCTTCCGGCCGCTGCAACTGGGTCCCGACGAACCCGACGATCCGGGCAGGTCGGCGTTCCATGCGGTCTCGGTCGGTCTGTGGCACGGCGCCCGTGCGGTGGCGACCCACAAGACGGTGGCGGCAGCGTTGTCGGCCATCGGCGCCCACCGACTCGTGTTCGGGATGAACACGCTCATGATCCTGGTGCTGACGCGGCAGATGGGACCCGGCGACGGACTCGATCGGGTCAGCCTGGTCATCGGGTTCACCGGCGCCGGTGCCCTCCTCGCCGCGGTGATCACCCCGATCGCGGTGGGCCGCGTCGGGAGATTCACGACGCTGATGTGTGCGTTGGCTGTCGGAGCGATCGCCGAGGTCACGGTCCTGGGGTTCCACTTCGCCGTGATCTGCGGGTCGGCCTTCGTGTTGGGTCTGATCGGGCAGGTCGCCAAGTTGTGCGGCGACGTCGCCATGCAGGTCGACGTCGGCGACGCGGTACGCGGTCAGGTGTTCTCCGTGCAGGACGCGGTGTTCAACATCGCCTATGTCGGCGCCGTCACCGTGGCCGCGCTGGCGATCCCCGCGGACGGTCACGCGACCGTGCTCGTCGTCCTGGGGGTGGCGCTCTACCTGCTGGGCATGGTGGCGGTACGCGCCCTCTACAACCGCGCCGAAGCAGCCGGCGAACCCGCGGCGAGCCGACAGGCCGTCACCGACCCCGCCGCGTGAACCGCGGATCGCGCTTGTCGTAGGCCGCGTCGGCGACGCCGTCCCCGTTCAGATCCACCAGGACGACGTCGGTGTCACCGTCACCGTCGGAGTCGATGTACAGGCGCTCGGCCAGGATCCGGCCGCCCTTCTCCGATCCGACGAGCTCGGCTTCGGTGTCTCCGTCGGCGTCGAGGTCGAGTCGCAGGACCCCCGGCCCGTCGCCTTCACCCGACTCGGCGTCTTCGGCCGCCGGGTCGGGAGCAAGACCGGCGCCCGGTTCGTCCCGATCGACGGGCCGGTCCCACAATCCCGCACCCGAGTCGCGGTAGAACGCGTCCGGCAGGTCGTCGTCATCGGTGTCCAGAGCGGCGACATCGGCGACGCCGTCGGCATCGGTGTCCCACATGGCGTCATCGAGTCGGCCGTCGCCGTCGAAGTCGAGTCGGACGGCGTCGGGTCCGGAGTCGCCGAATGTGGCGTCGGCAGGAGTGGACCAGCGGGTCGTCGAACCGTCGCCGGGCCCGAAGAAGTACTCGATCACCGGGTCCATGCGTTCTTGGACGCATGCACCACCCCGGCCGGTTCCATCGATCGCATGCCACATCACCCCCGGCGTGTGACCGAGCTCGCCGGTACCCGGTAGGTTGAGGCCCTATGTACGTCAGCGACCTCGGCGAGCAATGGCATGCGGCCCGGCTGAAACCGGCCCTCGCGCATCTCGACTCCGCGTCCGCCGGACGATCGTCGTATGCCGTGATCGGTGCGATGACCGCACACCTGTGGCGCGAGACCGAACGCGGCTCCTACGTCGCCGCTGACGACCGTGCCGAGGAAATCGCCCGCGACACACGCAATCTCGCGGCCCTCATCGGACACACGCCCGATGAGATCATCTTCCGTGAGAGTGCCCGCGCAGCTCTGCGGGCCCTGCTGACCAACTGGAGTCTGCCCGTCACCTCGACGGTCTGGGTGGCCAAGAACGAGTTCGGCCCCAACCTCGAGGAGTTCGAGCGCCGCGGCTACGCCGTGCGCACCATGCCCGACGGCGACGTGTACGGCCACGTCGACACCGATGCGCTCGAGAACATGCTGCAGTTCGAGCAGCCCGACTTCATCCACGTCTGCCACATCGGTTCGATGTCCGGTGCAGTGCAGCCGGTTGCGCGGATCGTCGAACTCGCGCACCGCGTCGGCGTGCCCGTGGTGGTCGACATGGCCCAGTCCGTCGGGCACGTCCCCACCGTCACCGGCGCCGATGTCGTCTACGGCACCAGCCGCAAGTGGCTCACCGGCCCACGTGGTGTCGGGTTCGTCGCGGTACGCCGAGATTCGTTGCGGCCGGTCGAGATCGACGGCTCCGACGCGTTCATCGCCGGCCGACTCGGGCTCGGGATCGCGGTCCGCGAACTCCTCGACATCGGACAGCAGCGGGTGTTCCGTGAGCTGGCGATGATCGGCAGGGCCACCCGCGAGCGACTGCACGGCATCGCCAGCTGGGAGGTCCTCGAGCCGCTCGACGAGCCATCGGCGATCGTGACCCTCGCGCCGCCGCCCGGATGGCAGTTCGAGGACCTCGCCGCGGCCCGCGACAAACTGCTCGCGCTGGGCATCCTGATCACCGCGGCCGACGCTTGGCGGGCACCGCTGGCAACCGAGACGCCCGTCCTGCGGCTCAGCCCGCACCTCGACGTGCAGCGGGAGGACCTCGACCGTCTCGCAGATGCGTTGCGCACCATGGGGTATTGAGGGGTTTCAGCCGGCGGTGGGGAGCACCTGCGCGACGATTTTCTCGATCTCCGGTCGGGCGAGGTCCGCGTCGCGCTGAACCAGGCCGATACGCGTGCGCCGGTGCAGGACGTCGTCGACGTCGAGGGCACCCTCGTGCGTGACCGCGAACTCGATCTCGGCGCGGGTGACGTCGATGCCGGGCGCGATCGGCTCCAGCGGCCGATCGACGGTTGCGGTCTCGACGACCGTCGGAGCCTCTCCGCCGAACCGCGCCACCAGCGACGCCGGAAGGCCCTCCTCACGCGGGTCCCGCAACGCGCCGACCAGTGCTGTTGTGGTGGTGACACACTCACCCGCGGTCATTTCGGTGGTCGCCAGGGCGGCATCGACCGCATCCTCGGCCATCCGCCGGTAGGTGGTGAGTTTGCCGCCGAGTACGGTCACCAGACCGTCGCCGCGGACCCGGACACGGTGCCGGCGACTGACATCCGCGAGGCCATCCGACCCGCCGTCCCCGGCGTTTCCACGCTCGTAGACAAGTGGTCGCAGACCGGCGAACACCCCGACGATGTCGGACCGGCCGAGTGTCCGGGTCAGCGCCGGGTTGATCGCGTCGAGCAGGAAGTCGATCTCGGAGTCAGCGGGTGTGGGGACATCCGGGATCGGGCCCGGGGCTGCGACATCGGTGACGCCGATGTAGACCCGACCCAACTGCGCTGGTAACGCGAAGACATACCGGGACAACGACTTTCCCACCGGCACGGTCAGCGACGCGGTCGGATTGCCCAGTGTGGCCGCGTCCACGACGAGATGCGTTCCGCGACTCGGCTGTACCGCGATCGAGTCGTCGACGGCCCCGGACCAGACGCCGGTGGCGTTCACGACCATCCGCGCGCCGACGTCGAAGGACTCGCCCGAGAGCAGATCGGTGACCGCGGCCCCCCGACCGTCGACCCGGTCGGCGCGGGTATGAGTGCAGATCAGCGCGCCGAACGCGGCCGCGGTGCGTGCCACCGCGACGACGAGCCGGGCGTCGTCGATCAGTTGCCCGTCGGTCGTCGAGATCCCTCCACACAGTCCCTCCGGCGAGAGGGTCGGGAAGCGCCCGAGTGTCTCCATCACCGACAGGCGCGAGGGCGGCGGCAACAACGAGCTCGGCGTACCGGCGTTGCGGCGCAGGAGATCTCCGGCACGCATACCGACGCGAAGGACCGATTTCTGCCGTTCACCACGATCGGGGAGTATCTGCCGGAGCGGCGAGATCAGGTGCGGCGCAATAGATGTCATCAGATGATGCCGCTCGACGGCACTCTCGCGGGCGATCCGGACATCGCCCTTCGCGAGGTACCGGAGTCCGCCGTGCACGAGTTTGCTGCTCCACCGCGAGGTGCCGGAGGCGAGGTCACCCTGCTCGACTAGGGCGACACGCAGGCCACGCGTCGCGGCGTCGAGCGCGACACCGACACCGGTGATACCGCCGCCCACGACGAGCAGGTCGAGGGGTTCGGTGCTCGACGCCATCGACTCGAGGGCACGCCGGCGGGTCCGGACCGACAAGGTGGCCATCAGCAGGACCTCCTCATGTCACCGGTCGCAGGTAGCCGACGATCACGCTGTGGAGTTCGGTGCCCCATCCCTCGGCCAGGATGTCCGAGACCAGGGCGCCCGACTGCAGGAAACTCTGCGCGATCAACAGCACCATCGACGCCATCCGCTTGGCGTCGCCGGCACGTACCTGCTTGCGTCCCTGTCCGTGCGCCAGCAGGTCCGCCAGCAGCGCGAGGACACCCTGCTGACTCGTGCCGAGACGCTCGAACACATACGGCGCCATGAATTCCCGCTGCTCACGCCACAGTGAGGACATCAATTCGCTGTCGCGCAACGCCCCGACCACGGTCACGACCTGGTCGGCCAACGCGTCGAGATCCTGGGGTTCACCGCGCTCACCGAGCACGGCGTCGACGATGGTGAGAACCTCGCGGGTGAGCAGATCGCGGATGATCTCGGTGATGTCGGTCCAGCGTCGGTAGACGGTGGGACGACTCACCCCTGCCTGGCGGGCGACCTCTGAGACGGTCACCTTGCGACCGCCATTTCGCAGCAGGCAGACCCTGGCTGCGTCCAGAACGAGATCCCCGATCTCCTCGTTACGGATTGACATGATGTGTAACACTGTAACGGATCACTCAATCGGCGGGGGGCCGACCAGATGACCATCGAACACGCCACCATCGTGGCCAGTCCATACGCGCGCCATGGAGCCGGCCTACGCGTCGCCCACGACGCCGCGGACCTCCTGAAGGCCCAGAACGTCGAGGTGGACATCATCGTCGGCGAGGACATGGCCGACGCCGCCGACCTCGCCGGCAAGGCCGCCCGGGGCGACACCGATGTGCTGGCGATCGCCGGCGGCGACGGCACCATCCGCCTGGCGGTCGAGGCCAGCATCGGCTCGGGTAAGCCGCTTGCCGTCATCCCCGCGGGCAGCGGGAACGACTTCGCCCGCAATCTCGGCATCCCGCTCGGTACCGCCGAGGCCGTCCAGGTGATCCTCGACGGCCATCGCCGACCCGTGGACCTGGGCCGCGTCAGTTTCCCCGACGGGCGCAGCGCCCTGTTCGGCACGGTCGCGGCCACCGGCTTCGACGCCGCCGTCACCGCACGCGCCATCGACATGCGCTGGCCCCGCGGCCAGGCGCGGTACACGATCGCGGCACTACTCGAACTCATCGCGCTGCGCTCACGGCACTACCAGGTCCGCGTCGACGACGACACCGTCGAGGCCGACCTCGTCTTCGCCGCGATCGGGAACACCACCTCCTACGGCGGCGGCATGAAGATCACTCCGAAGGCGTCGGTGTCCGACGGGCTTCTCGACGTGACACTCGCGAAGAACCCGCCGCGTTTCGCCCGGCCGACGCTCGCCCGCGTCTTCCCGAAGGTGTTCACCGGTAGGCACGTCGACCATGCGCTGGTACAGACGATGCGCGGCGCCGAGGTCGAGCTCTACTGCGACCCGCCCGCGCTCGTGTCCGTCGACGGAGATCTCGTCGGCGAACTGCCCGCGGTGTTCGAGGCGGTCCCGCACGCGATCGAGGTGTTCACGCCGGCGCGGCAGGCACCGACGCCGAGCTGACGGGTACCTACTTCTCTCCCCGCGCCGCCCACCACTCCCGGAGCGCCTGTTCGGCCTCCTCGTGGCTCAGCGGTCCGCGGTCCAGCCGCAGTTCCTTCAGATGCCGCCAGGCCTGCCCGACGACCGGGCCCGCCGGGACGCCGAGCAGCTCCATGATCGCGTTGCCGTCGAGGTCGGGACGGACCTTCTCGAGGTCCTCCGCGGCCTTGAGCGTCGCGATCCGCTGTTCGAGATCGTCGTAGTTCTGCTGCAGCCGGCGTGCGCGTCGCTTGTTCCGCGTCGTGCAGTCGGCCCGCACCAGCTTGTTGAGCCGGTCCAGCAGCGGACCGGCGTCGTTGACGTAGCGGCGGACCGCCGAGTCGGTCCACGCGCCGTCGCCGTACCCGTGGAAGCGCAGGTGCAGGAACACCAGATCCGCGACATCGGAGACGACGGCCTTCGGATACTTCAGCGCACGCATCCGCTTGCGCACCATCTTGGCCCCGACCACCTCGTGGTGGTGGAAGCTCACGCCGCCGCCGGGCTCGTGGCGTCGTGTCGCCGGCTTGCCGATGTCGTGCAGCAGTGCCGCCCAGCGCAGGACCAGGTCGGGATCGCCGTCCTCGAGGTCGATCGCCTGCTTGAGCACGGTGAGCGAGTGCTGGTAGACGTCCTTGTGCTGGTGGTGCTCGTCGATCGTGAGCTTCATCCCGGGGATCTCGGGCATCACCCGTTCGGCGAGGCCCGTCTCGACCATCGCGTCGATCGCCTCCAGGGGGAACTCACCACAGATGAGCTTGTCCAGTTCGGCGCGGACGCGTTCGGCCGTGATGCGCTCGATCTCGCCGTTCATCTCGGTGATGGCCTGCCACACGCGCGGCGCGAGCTTGAAGCCGAGCTGGGAGATGAAACGGACGGCGCGCAGCATCCGGAGCGGATCGTCGCCGAAGGACTGTTCCGGCGTCGCCGGGGTGTCGATGACCCCGGCCAGCAACGCGGTCATCCCGTCGAGCGGATCGCAGAAGTCCTCCGCGCCCTTGGCGCCGATCCGGACGGCCATCGCGTTGACGGTGAAGTCGCGGCGAACGAGGTCGTCGGAGAGTGTCTCGCCGAAGGTGACCTCGGGATTGCGGCTGACCTGGTCGTAGGTGTCGGCACGGTAGGTGGTGATCTCGATCTGGTGCTCGCCCTTGCGGACGCCGACGGTGCCGAACTCGATGCCGACATCCCAGAAGGCGTCGGCCCACCCCCGCAGGAGTCGGGAAACCTCTTCCGGGCGCGCGTCGGTGGTGAAGTCCAGATCGTTGCCGAGCCGGCCGAGCACGGCGTCGCGTACCGAGCCGCCCACCAGGTACAACTCATGACCCGCCGTCGCGAACAGCTCACCGAGGGGAGCCAGGACGTCGTCGAGCTCCCGGAGGGCAATCGCGGCCGCGGCCAGCAGCCGCACCTTGCGGTCCGGATCCGACACCGTCGGCCGTACATCCGACGGAGAAGAGTCATTCACGGCTTGCCACCCTACCGTCGTCACCCGCGGCGTCGACGCCGTGGCGGAGGCCGGACCACTGGTCGAGTCGTGGCCACCTGTCTCATCCGTCGTACACCGTGTCCGCGCGTTCCGCGGCCGGTGTCCACATCCGCCACACACTACGAGGCGTCCGGGCAAACTGCAGGTGACCAGCCGCTAGCATCGTGGAGTGTCCACCGATTCCTCGACCAACCCTTCAGACGTCAGCGACGTCTCGTCGGGTTCGCGTGGCGACGGCGGCGGACAAGCAGGTCAGAACCCCTCCGGCCAGGGGCGTCGGACCCGTCGCGGCCGACGGCGTCGCGGCCGGCGCAAGGGCGACGGTCGCGGAGCCGCGTCGGTGCACAACAGCGGTGGTCACGCCACCGCGGGCCACAAACAGTCGGGTGCCAAGCAGAACGGGCAGAAACCGAACGGCCACAAACCCGGCCCGCACAAGCAGCACAATCCGGCGACGTCGCCCGCGCCGTCCACCGGCCGGCCCACGCCGAACGATCTCGTGCGCGCCCGGACCGTCGATCCCGCGTGCCCCGACCCCGTCGAGGCCGAATCGGTGGAGAAGCTACCCGTCGACCCCGACCGCGCACGTCCCAAGGTGACGCCGCCGAAGCCCTCCGACATGGCCACGGTGACGGCCACCATCACCACCAAGGGCCTGACCCAGGCAGGAGGGAAGGCCGGTAAGGGTCGACGCCGCGCCTCGCGGGCGGATCGCGCGGCCGACCGGACGGGCGACCGCACGAACACCGACAAGCTCCGGACCGTGCGGGAGACCTCGGCCGGCGGACTCGTCATCTCCGACCTCGGTCTACCCGTCGACGAGCTGTCCGCCGCACTGATCGGCCGGGTGGATCGTCGCGGCCGGATGATGTGGTCGCTGCCCAAGGGGCACATCGAGACCGGTGAGACCGCCGAGCAGACCGCGATCCGGGAAGTCGAGGAGGAGACCGGGATCCAGGGCACGGTCGTCGCTCCCCTCGGCAAGATCGACTACTGGTTCGTGAGCGAGGGTCGTCGCATCCACAAGACCGTGCACCATTACCTATTGCGTTGCGTCGGTGGTGAATTGTCCGACGCCGATTACGAGGTCAGCGAAGTGGCGTGGGTGCCGTTGCACGAGTTGCCGCGTCGGCTCACGTACTCTGACGAGCGACGACTCGCCCGGATGGCCCGCGGCGTGATCGCCGATCTCGCCGCCGACCCGACCCGACTCGCCCAGTCCGAGGCCGACAGCATTCGCACCGAACCCAACGCCTATGAGAAAGCCGCCGCCGCGCGCAATCAGCGCCGCAACGAGCCCCCGCCCCCGGCTCGTCCACGCCGGCGCCGACGCCGTCCCCGACGGCCCGCGGCCGGCGATGGCTGAGCCGCGCCTGTTGCCTGCCCGGTCGGGTTCGTTGTCTCGACCTTCTCCCCGCCGATCCGCGCGACGCCATGACCGTCGCGGCGGAATCCGCGATCCCCGGCGGGTCCGGGTCGCGACCGCAGTGACAGCGGTGTTGGGAGTCGTCGCGCTGCTGTTGCTGCCGGGCCTCGCCGCACCGGCGGTCGCCGTGCCCGAGACGGGTTCCAACGAGCAGGCGAGCCCTGTCCAGCAGTCGTCACCGCGTTTCGCACGCATCGTCATCGATTCGATGACCCCGTCGATCGTCACCACGACAAGCCGCGGGGTGGTCACGGTGAACGGTCGTGTCGACAACATCGGCGACCGCTCGATCAGCAACCTGTCCATCCGCCTCGAGCGCGGTGATGCGGTCGCGTCCGCGTCAGGGCTGCGCACCGAACTCGCCGACGACGATCCCGCGGTCGCCGTGGCAGGTCCCTTCGAAGCGCTCAGCGAGACACTCGAACCGGGGGAGAGCGTCGGTTTCCGAATGTCGATGGCGCTCTCCGCCGGTTCCGGTCCGGACGGCCAGGGGCTCGGGATCTCCGCGACCGGCGTCTACCCCCTGCAGGTCAACGTGAACGGCACCCCCGACTACGGCAATGCCGCCCAGGTCGCCGGCTCGCGGATGTTGCTTCCGGTGCTGTCGCTGCCGCCCGACGAGGTCCGCGCCCGCGACTACGTCGACCCGACCACCGACGAGACAGGTTCCCCGGGTGTACCCGGCCTGGGACCCGACGGCTCGGTCTCCGCCGATCTCGCCAGCCCGGCCCGGATGACGATGCTCTGGCCGCTGGCCGCGCCACCGCAGCTCGCGCCCGGCGTGCTCGGCGGCAACACCGAACCCGTCCGGCTCATCAACGAGGACATGGCCCGGTCCCTCGACACCGGCGGGCGGCTGAACGAACTGCTCAAGGCACTGCAGAAGGTGGTCGGGGAACCACCGAGGGAGCAGTCCGGCCCGCCCTCGTCCGAGCCCCCCGCCGAGAGTTCGACAGAACCGACGCCGGTCGCGATGCCCGGCTCGGAGAAGCTCGCGGAGAGCATGTGCCTGGCCATCGACCCCGACCTCATCGTGACCGTGCGCGCGATGTCGCTCGGGTACGAGGTGTCGACGAACCCCTCCGACCCGACCTCCGCCACCCGCCCGGGCAACGGTTCCGACATCGCCGGGCGCTGGCTCGACTCGTTGCGGTGGACGGCGAACCGGATGTGCGTGGTGGCGCTGCCCTTCGCGCAAGCCGACCTCACCTCACTGGCCCGGATCGGCAACTCCGGCCTCACCGAGGCCGCACTGCGCACGCCGGCCGACATCGTCGACCTGATCCTGGGCGTGCGCAGCGTGCGCGGACTGTCGGTGCCTGCGCTCGGCGCGATCGACGACGCCGGTGCCGATGCCCTGGCCGACGCCGCGATCACCTCGACCGCGCTGGCGTCGAACTCGATCGTGCCGACCGGCCGCCGCGACGACTCGGGCCGGTACCGGGTCGGACGTCTCACCGCTCAGGCCTTCGACCCCCCGATCACGGCGTCGCTCGCCGCGGTCGGCACCGCGCCTCGCACACCGGCCCTCACACCCGAGTCACAGCAGGTCGACCTCACCGACGAATCGATGGGCAGTCGCCGCCAGAGCGCGCTCGCCGCACTGGCCTATCCGGCGATCGCGGCGCCGCAACCGGATTCGGCGGAAGGGGACTCCACGACGCCGCGACCCGTTGCGGGTCGCTCCGCGTTCCTGGTCCCTCCGACGTACTGGTCGCCGACGGTCGCCGATTCCGACGCCTTGTTCGCGACCGCACGCCTGCTGCTCGAATCGGGCGCCGCGACGCCGACGCCCCTGCCGTCCCTGGTGCAGGAACTCGCCACGGCCGACGCGACCGGCCGCCTGACGAACCCGCCGGGAGTGGGTCCGGTGGGCCGCGTCGGATCCGTTCTCACGACAGAGGCCACCGCCGCGATCCGGCGCAATGTCGAGGACAGCTGGCAGTTCGAAGGCGCGCTCGTCCGGTCGGCCGACGTCGCCGCCACCCCCGAGCGATACATGTCGCCGCTGCGTGAGGACCAGTTGCGCGCGATCAGGGCCCCCGACGCCGAGGGATCTGCCGTCCACACGCACCTGCGCCGCCTCCAGGAGGAGCGCATCGACGCCGTCGCGTCGACCCTGCATCGGCTTGGTCAGTCCGTGACGATCCTCGACCCCGGCGGCCGGTACACCCTGGCCTCCGAACGCAGCCCGGTCCTCCTGGCCGTCCGCAACGACCTCGCGCTGCCGGTCCGCGCCCGCCTCACCACGTCGGCGCCCGAGGGGATCGAGATCGGCGATCTCGGGGTGATCGAGATCCCGGCCCGCGGAACACGCCAGATCCAGCTGCCCACCCGCGGTGAGAGCTCCGAGGCGATCACCATCGACATCCGGCTGGCCACGGTGACGGGGGTACCCCTCGGCCAGCCGATCACCCTGCAGGTGCACACCAACGCCTACGGCAAGCCGCTCTTCTACATCACCATCGTCGCGGGCGTGGCCCTCGTCCTGCTGACCGCACGCCGGTTGTGGCACCGCTTCCGCGGCCAGCCGGACCCCGCCGACGCCGACCGTCCGGAACCCGACGAACTCGAGCGGATGCTGGCGGGGAGCGGGTATCAGGAGCGACGCCGTACCCTGCAAGGCGAAGGTCGGCCACCCGGTGAAGAGCCGGAGGACCCCCGACACGACCCCTGATCGAGCACTATCCGAGGACGGCGAAACAGTACGTGAACTGGAACGATGTGCCGCGCGAACCGCGGCCGGGGACACCCGGTGCGGTGCCTCCCCAGCGTCCGGGACGCGCTGCTCCCCGCCGGATCCCGCCCGGATCCGGCCCTGTACCGCCCGCACCCCGTCCCGGCCGACCGCTCCCGCCGACCGCCCCCGGTCCCAGGCAGACCCCGGGGCCCGTTCCCGGGAACGTCCGACTCGACGCCCCGCCGGCAGCTCGTCCCGGCCGCCTCGACGCGGCCGGCTACCACGAACGGCACAGCGGCGAGACCGATGCGGTCAACACCGGGTCGTCGAAGAAGCTGACCGCAGGCGACGAGGCGTCGTCGACAGGTCTGGCGCGCGACTCCGACTCCAGCATCCTGCGGACCAGCGGCTCGATCGCGATCGCCACCCTGTTCAGCCGCATCACCGGCTTCCTGCGGACCGTTCTCATCCTGGCGATGCTCGGATCGGGGATCGCCTCGGCGTTCCAGGCCGCCGACGTACTGCCGAACATGATCGCCGAGGTCGTGCTCGGCGCGGTGCTGACGGCCATCGTCATCCCGCTGCTGGCACGCGCCGAGGCCGAGGACGACGACGGTGGCCAGGGGTTCCTCAACCGCATCTTCACGATCACCGTGGTGGTGCTCGGCACGGCCACGGTCCTGGCCGTCATCGCCGCGCCGCTGCTCACCTACCTCAATCTCGGTGACGGGAAGGTCAACCGGGATCTGTCGACCCATCTCGCGTATCTGCTGTTGCCCGAGATCCTGTTCTACGGGCTCTCGGCGTTGTTCATCGCGGTCCTCAACCTCCGGGGCCTGTTCAAACCCGGTGCCTGGGCGCCCGTCCTGAACAACGTCGTGCAGATCTCGACACTCGTGCTGTACGCGCTGATGCCCGGTGAGATCACGCTCAACCCGGTACGGATGAGCGATCCGCAGCTGCTCGTACTGGGCATCGGCTGCACGCTCGGCGTCGTCCTGCAGGCGATGGTCCTGGTCCCCTTCCTGCGCAAGGCCGGGGTGCGTCTGAAGCTGGAATGGGGCATCGACGCCCGGCTGCGCCAGTTCGGCAACATGGCGCTGGCGATCGTCGCCTACGTCGCGCTGTTGCAGGTCGGCCTGATCGCGACCTACCGGATCGCCGCCTCGGCCCAGGAATCCGGCGTCAGCATCTACTTCACCCACTGGCAGTTGCTGCAGCTGCCCTACGGCGTGCTCGGCGTGACCATCCTGACCGCGATCATGCCGCGCCTGTCCCGCAACGCAGCCGCCGACGACACGAAGGCCGTGGTCGAAGACCTCTCGCTGGCGACCCGCCTGACGATGGTCGCGCTGGTACCCGTCGTGTCGTTCATGACCTTCTTCGGACCGGCGATCGCGATCGCGGTGTTCAACTTCGGCCGGTTCGACGCATCCGACGCCTCCCAGCTGGGGTCGGTCCTCGCCTGGGGTGCGTTCACGCTGATCCCGTACTCGATGACGCTGGTCCAGCTGCGCGTGTTCTACGCCCGCGAGGACGCGTGGACCCCGACCTTCATCGCGCTCGGCATCACCGTCGTGAAGGTGACCTCGTCGTACATGGGTCCGGTGATCTTCGATGACCCGGCCAACGTCGTGCGCTGGCTCGCCCTGTCCAACGGGCTCGGCTACCTGGTCGGCGCCATCGTCGGCCACTACCTGCTCCGCAGCCGCCTGCGCGGCGCCCGCCTGACGAACGTCACCCGCACCACGCTGGTCACCCTGGCGGTCTCGCTGGGCGTCTCGGCCACCGTGTGGGCCGTCGCGAAGATGTCCGGCCTCGACCACATGATCGGCTGGCTCGGCAAGGTCGGGTCGGTGGTCTACCTTGTCCTGACGGCGACCGTCGTGCTGGCGGTGACCTACGCGGGGCTCGCCGCCGCGAGGGTTCCCGACGTCGTCGCGATCGGGAACTCGGTACGCCGTCTCCTCGGCCGGTTCATCCCGGCGCTCGCCCCGCCGGCCGAGCCCGAACGCGAACAGTCCCCGGCGATCACAGTTCAGTTTCCGCGCGTCTCCGCCGACGAATCGCTCCCGTACTCTGGTCAGGTACAGGTGCTGCGCCGCTTCGACAGGGGTACCGCGACGTGGCAGTCCTACTCCGTACACACCGGCGGCGCGATCGGCGCAGGCCGGGATGTGCGTCCCATCCCAGAGCGCGCACCGGTTCCGCGCGACATCAGATACCGGAGGAAAGGAGTCCGTCGCGTGAGTGACAGCGAGATCGACACGACTGCGCCCACCGGGTCGCCCGTCGAATCCGGTCCCGGCGAATCCCGTTCCGGCGAACCGCAGAGTTCTCAGACACCCGCTCACGCCCGGACTCCCGGCGCAGACAACGCTGATGCGCCGACGACCGTCGTCCCGGAGAGTCCCGCCCCACGTCCCCGCGGCCCGCGGCTGATCCCGGGCGCCGCGGTCGCCGGTGGCCGCTACCGGCTCCTCGAACAGCACGGCGGCACGCGCGGCCTGCAGTTCTGGCGCGCCCAGGACATCAACCTCGACCGTGAGGTCGCGCTGACCTTCGTCGACGCCGACCAGCTCGCGCCGCCGCTCGAACGCGGGCAGGCGGTCAAGACCACCGATCAAGGGCCTCAGGCCGTCCTGTCACGCACCCTGCGGCTCGGGCAGATCACCTCCGACGGCGTCGCCCGGGTGCTCGACGTGGTGCGCGGTTCCTCCGGCGGCATCGTGGTCGCCGAGTGGGTGCCCGGGTCGTCACTGGCCGACGTCGCGCGCTCGCAGCCGTCCCCGATCGGCGCGGCCCGCGCCGTGCGCTCACTGGCCGCGGCCGCCGAGATCGCGCATCGCTCCGGTGGCGCCCTGTCGATCGACCACCCCGATCGCATCCGCATCAGCCACGACGGCAACGCCGTTCTCGCCTTCCCCGGCACGCTCGCAGGTGACGACAAGGCCTCCGATGTCCGCGGCCTCGGCGCGGTGCTCTACGCACTGCTGCTGAACCGGTGGACCCTCGATCCCGAAACCGGGTCACGCCTGATCACCACCGACGACGTCAAGGAACCGATCGGCGGTATCCCGGTGGCCGCACCGGGTGAGAACGGTCAGCCCATCGAACCGCGGGCGGCAAAGCCCGACGTCCCGTTCGAGATCTCGGCGGTCGCGGCCCGTGCGCTCGACGGTTCCCGCGGGATCCGCACGGCTGCGACCGTCCAGCACGTCCTCGACCAGGCGACCGTCGTCGACCTCAACACCGACATGCTCCCCGCGATCACCAATGCCGGCGCCCCGCCGCCGGTCACGGCCACACCGCGCGTCGGCAGCGTCGAGCACACGCCGGGTCGTAAGAACCTCGCACTGCTGATCGGCGCCGGACTGCTCGCGCTCTTCGTGGTCATCGCGCTGATCGTGGGGGCCACCAATGTCTTCGGAAGCGGTGACGGGTCGAGCGACATCGACTCGATCCTGACCACCACCGAGCCGGCCACGCCGGGCGAACAGGCACCGGCTGCGAAGGCCCCGACCGAGACCGCGCCGGCACAGAACATCCCGTTGCAGTCGGTGTCCATCGTCGACTTCTCGTCGCAGCCGCCGGACAACTCGGCCAACGTCGGCAACGTGATCACGGGTGCCGCTCCGCCGTGGGAGACCGACAACTATCGGGGACGGCCCGATTTCGGCGGTCTGAAGCAGGGTCTGGGTCTGATGTTCGACCTCGGCAGCGACCAGGCCGTGAAGTCGGTGACCATCGAGTCGCCGACCCCGGGATTCGACGTGGAGATCCGCACCTCCCCGAACGCGAAGCCCGCCTTCGCGCGGACCACGCCGGTCGCGGCGGGCCGCGTCGGCGAGAACTCCACGACGATCGAGGTCGCCTCCCCGCAGCCGAGCCGCTACGTGATGGTGTGGATCACGACGCTGCCGCCGGCGGCCGGTGGCTACCAGGCCGAGATCGGCCGCGTCACGATGGCGGGCTGACCGACTCGTTCGCGAGCTTCGGCACCGCCGGCCCGGTAGCCGGTCCAGCAGTTTTCGGCGTCCACCCGGGTGGTCCGAAGATGTAGCCGAGGCGGGCACGCCAACTCGTCGACGATCTCACGTCCCGGGCGATCGCTGCATACTCGTGTGTTTCGAGCGTCCAGATGTTGTAGGTGTCAACCGGTTTGGTGAGTCCATAGCGTGGGCGGCGCACCTCCGGCGTGAAGGAGCCGAACATCCGGTCCCAGATGATGAAGACGCCACCGTAGTTCCGGTCGAGGTACTCGGGATCGCGACCGTGATGCACACGGTGATGCGACGGAGTGTTGAACACGTACTCGAACGGTCGCCACATCTTGTCGATGTGCTCGGTGTGGATCCAGAACTGATAGATGAGATTCAGCGAGTACGCGAAGAAGACGAGCGCCGGCGGCACGCCGAGCAGCGGGAGCGGCAACCACATCACGATCGCCGCGCTGATGTTCCACTTCTGACGCAACGCGGTGGCGAAGTTGAAGTACTCGCTCGAGTGATGCGCCTGGTGGGTGGCCCAGACGATGCGCACACGGTGTGACACCCGGTGGACCCAGTAGTAGATGAAGTCCACCGCCACGAAGGCGATGACCCACGAGTACCACTGGTTCATCGGTAGCTGCCACGGCGCGACGTAGGTGAACAGGGCCGTGTAGGCGATCAAACCGAGGAGCTTCCAGAAGGCGCTGGTCGCGATCGAGACCAGGCCCATCAGGACACTCGCGCGTGCGTCGCGGGTTTCGTATGCGCCCGGCAGGGGACCGGTCTCGTCGTCATCGTGGTCATGCTCGAGCTTGGCCGCGGCGAACCATTCGATCGCCAGCATGCCCACGAAGAACGGGATCGCGAGCACGGTCGGCTCCCGCATCGGTTCCGGCAAGAACTCCAACACCGTGTACTCCCTGGCTCACCATCTGACACGTCGGCATGTCAGTTTGCTTCTGACAAGGTATCGTGTCAGAAGCTGAGCTGTAAAGACCCCCGGTCGCCGATTCGCCGGGTCCGCGATGAGAGGAGCCAAGGTCCGTGCCCACGCCTGCGACTGCCGGATCCTCCGCCACCGGAGCCGGGGGCCGACGCTACGGGGGAGCGGATCCGACCGAGCGACAGGCTCGACGCCGCAGCGCGCTGATCAGCGCCGGTCTCGATGTCTTCGGCACCGACGGGTACGCCAAGGCCTCCGTCAAGAGCATCTGCGATCAGGCCGGCCTGACCCAGCGCTACTTCTACGAATCCTTCAGCGACCGCGCCGACCTCCTCGTCGCCGTCTACGACGATTGCGTCGACTACGCACGCACCTCGACCCTGGCCGCCGCGGGACGCTTCCTGGACACCGGCGGCGACGCGACGCCGGACGCATCGGAAGGCATTGCGGGAGAGCTCATCTCCGAGGCGGCTCGTGCCATCCTCCAGGCGTTCGTCTCGGCACTCGCCGACGACGCCCGCCGCGCGCGGGTGATGCTGGTCGAGGTCGTCGGAGTCACTCCGGAGATCGAGCGCGTGCGGATGCGCGCGATTCACGGCTGGGCCGAGCTGATCCTGATGCTGGCGCGGGGGAATCGGCCGGCCAGCGCGCGTCAGCGTCTGGCCTCGGTGGGTCTGGTCGGAGCGGTGACCCAACTGATGGTCGACTGGTATGTCGCAGGTACCGGCGAAACCGACGTACCGCGCGAACCGCTCGAGGACATCCTCGACGTGTGCGTCGAACTCTTCGTGGCCGCCCACGATCGCCTGCTGAACTGACCCTCCCGATCCGCCGAATTGCCCTCATGGGAGACACCCGGGGAGTAGATTTCGGGTCATTCTGCTTCAAGCCGCGGGGCCGCTACTCCCGGGAGGCGACGGATGAGTTCAGCAGAAGATCGCGCCAGGCAGCTGGATCTTGTTGCGCGCCTGAAATCTTCCTATCCGGAGCTCCCGGATGCGCCGACGCCCGATCTCCTGGATCACGCGCGCCTGGTCGCCTACCTGAAGCCGGTTCACGACGTCGGCGGTGAGCCGGATGCGCCGATCTTCTACGAGGGGAAGGCATACGAGCTGTGGGAGCACATGACCTACGTCATGTGTGAAGTACTGGCGTGGCGTGGGATCTGGCTGTCCGAGGAGCGTCGGCGTATCGGCAACGTGGACGTCGGCCGTGCGGAGTATCTCGGGCTCCCGTACTACGGCCGCTGGTTGCTGGCGGTGGCGCGGGTCCTCGTCGAGAAACACCACATCGCGCTCGGTGAACTCTCCGAGCGCATGCTCGAGGTACAGCAACGGTATGCCGGGGGACTCGCGGGCAAGACACTCGAAGCGCAACCCCGCCACGTCGGAGACGGCTCCGACGTTCCCCGCAACACCCATCACCGCCACGCGGTGGGGGTCGGGGACCCGCAAATCTACGCCGGAAAGGCCGGCGACGCGCGTTTCGCCGTCGGGGACAGCGTCCTCGTTCGGGAACTACCGGTCGTGTTCTACACGCGCACACCGGAATACGTCCGCGGTGCGACCGGTGAGATCTCCGCTGTCGCCTACGAGAGTCCCGCACCCGAGGACGAGACATGGGGGCTGTCCGACGCGCAGTCCGAGTGGTTCTACGTCGTGCAGTTCCGGATGAGCGATCTGTGGCACGGCTACACCGGAACCGACGGCGACACCCTACGGACCGAGATCCCGGAGAGGTGGCTGGCGCCGGCCGGTCGAGAGGAGAGCTAGGAGATGAGCGACGCCCCCGGTGCACACGGCCACGATCACGACCATGCGCGCACGGTCGCGCCGATGGTCGAGGAGGTCACCGATTTCGAGGTCCTCGAGATCGCTCTGCGCGAATTGTGTATCGAGAAGGGACTTTTCACGGCGGAGGAACACCGCCGGTTCACCGAGTTCGCCGAACAGATAGGGCCGACGCCGGCCGCCACCCTGGTCGCGCGGGCCTGGCTGGAACCCGATTTCAGAGAGCTGGCGCTCGCCGAACCCATGACGGCGAGCAAGGAGGTCGGGGTCGACTGGCTCGAACCCACCGGATTCGGGACTCCCAGCGATTTCACCGCTTTCTCGATCCTCGCCGACACCCCGACGCTCCACCACGTGATCGTGTGCGCATTGTGCTCCTGCTATCCGCGCCCGATCCTCGGCAACTCTCCCGAGTGGTATCGCACGCCGAACTACCGGCGCCGAATGGTGAGATGGCCGCGACAGGTGTTGTCGGAGTTCGGTCTCCAGCTGCCCGACGACGTGTCGGTGCGCGTCCAGGATTCCAACCAGAAGCACCGCTTCATGGTGATGCCGCAGCGCCCGGCGGGTACGGAGGACTGGACACGGGAACAGCTGGCCGAGATCCTCACCCGGGATTCCTTGATCGGGGTCGCGCTGCCGAAACCGGGGGTGACCACCAACGCGGTGACGACCATTCGACCGGCCGTTCACCCGGCAGGAGGGTGACGATGTCGACGGAGGCCCGACCCGATGATGTCTACCCGCCGCTCGCCGAGGTCGTTGAACGCGATCAGGTGTGGCCGCGGATGGCCGCCGAATACGGTGTCACCAACCTCGTTCCACCCTGGAAGACCAGCCTCGACGGCCTCTGCGATGCACTCGACCGCGCCGCCGACAACGGTTGTGCGGCACCCGGGGCAGTCGAACGCCGGGACGAGGAGGACCGGTTGGCGGCGAGCCTTTACGCCGAGCTGCCGTATCCCGAGAATCAGCTCGTCGCCCTGGCCCATACCCTTCTCGACCGCGGGGTGATCGACGAGCGCGGGCTCGCGGAGAGGATGGCCGCGGTCCGAGCGCGGCTGGAGGCGTGAGGCCGCGCGCAAACCGGCTGTCCACAATCGAATCGGTCCTGTAGACAATCGCCTCGCTGCCGCCTCGTGTGTTGACTTCTCCATTACTCTCAGCGCATGGCCGGGGGGAACGACGCAGTTGACCTGCGTACCGATGAGCAATTGCTGCGCGCTCACGTCGCCGGCGATCCGGATGCGTTCTCCGATCTCGTCAACCGCCACCTCGACTACCTGTGGTCGGTCGCCATCCGGACCAGCCAGAGCCCCGAGGATGCGGCCGACGGACTGCAGGACGCATTGCTCGCCGCACACCGGACCGCGCGGGATTTCCGCTCCGACGCGAAGGTGACCAGTTGGCTGCACCGGATCGTCGTCAACGCGTGCCTCGACCGGATCCGCCGCAACAACGCCCGCAGGACCGTCCCGCTGCCCGAATGGGACGTGATGTCGATCGCGGACACGAGTGATGACATCGCCGCGGTGGATCTGTCCGTCTCGATCGGCCGGGCGCTGCATGCACTGCCCGATGGTCAGCGGCAGGCGATCGTCGCCGTCGACCTCGAGGGCTACTCGATCGCGGAGGCCGCCTCGCTGCTCGGTGTCGCCGAGGGCACGATCAAGAGCCGATGCGCGCGGGGACGCCTCAAACTGGCTCAGGTCCTCGGCCATCTCCGGACTGCCGATGAGGCGTAAGACCATGCCCGGCAATCTCTTCCCGTATCGGATCGGCCGGAACGGAACCGGAACCGCGCGTCGTGCGTCCAAGTATTCGATCGATGCCGACGACGACCGACGAGATGCCACCCACGAGACACCGACGCCCGACCTTCGGAATGGAAGACTGACACCATGACCCCGCGGGGACCTGACGACACCGAGTACGGCGATCTGCCCGAGCCGCCGTATTCGGCGGACACCCTGGCCGACTTCCATGCCGGAGTGCTGTCCGAGCGCGCCGATGCCCACATCCGTGCCCGGATCGTCGATGATGCTGCCGCGCAGGCGATCCTGGCGGCACTGGACCGGACGACGAGTCAGCTGCGCGCGTCGACTCCGGCCCCGCATCGGGTACCGGATCAGGTTCGAGCCGATGTCCAGGCCACACTGGCCGCCCTCGGCGGAGGCTCGCCCGCGGTCACAGGTCCGTCCTCCACTTCTGCACCCTCCACTTCTGCACCCTCCGGCCCGGACGCGCCGGTAAATCTCGCCTCACGACGGACAAGGTCCCGCCGGTCCACGGTCTTACCGATGGTGCTGGCCGCGGCGGCGGTCGTGGTCGTCGCCCTCGGCTCGATCGGTGTGCTGCGGTTGGTGTCGGCGTCATCCGATGACACTCCGCCACCGATGCAGGCCCAACCCGCGTCCACCCGGACACTGGACCCGACCGGCTTCGCGTCGGCGCTGTCGGTCCTCGGCCGCACCGACGGTGCACCGTTCGCGTCGGTCGCAGCACTCCGACGCTGCACCGCGGAACATCTCATCCCCACGACCGTCGCCGTCGTCGGATCCGGACGGATCATCTTCCACGGCGACCCCGCCGCCGCCATCCTGCTGTCGACAGGGATCGCCGGCCGCTTCGACGCGCTCATCGTCGGCCTCGACTGCGACACCGGCAACCCGGCGTTCCTGGCCCGGGGCACGATCGGCGGCTGAGCACGCCAGGCGCCGGCACCGAGACCTCCGTCACCACGCCGGACGCATGGACCTGACCGGGAACATCTGCGCTTACCCTTGTGTTGAAGCAGCCGTGATCCCGACGAGACACTCCGGGATCCGGCATACCCCACAGCACGGAGGACGGATGAGCCAGCCAGAGACCCAGCAGATCCACGACGTGATCATCATCGGATCTGGTCCTGCCGGGTACACCGCGGCGATCTACGCCGCGCGCGCCGAGCTAGCACCGATCGTCTTCGAGGGAACCCAGTTCGGTGGCGCGCTCATGACCACCACCGAGGTCGAGAACTTCCCCGGTTTCCAGACCGGCATCCAGGGCCCGGCCCTGATGGACGAGATGCGCGAACAGGCGATCCGATTCGGCGCTGACCTGCGCATGGAAGACGTCGACACGGTCCGCCTCGAAGGCGAGATCAAGGAGGTCGAGGTCGGTGGCGAGGTGTTCCGCGCACGCGCGGTGATCCTCGCGATGGGTGCCGCCGCGCGCTACCTCGGCGTCGAGGGCGAACAGCAGCTCCTGGGGCGCGGCGTCTCGGCATGTGCGACCTGCGACGGATTCTTCTTCAAGGACCAGGACATCGCTGTCATCGGCGGTGGCGACTCCGCGATGGAGGAGGCGACCTTCCTCACGAAGTTCGCACGCACCGTCACGCTGGTGCATCGACGTGACGAGTTCCGCGCGTCGAAGATCATGCTCGACCGCGCGCGCAACAACGACAAGATCCGCTTCGTGACCAACGCCGCCGTGCGTTCGGTCGTCGGTGACGGTTCCGTCAGCGGACTCGAGATCGAGGACACCCGCACCGGCGAGGTCAGCACGCTCGATGTGACCGGCATGTTCGTCGCGATCGGTCACGACCCGCGGAGTGAGCTGGTCCGCGGACAGATCGACCTCGACGACGAGGGCTACGTCCGCGTGCAGGGGCGCACCACGTACACCTCGCTGCCCGGGGTCTTCGCCGCCGGCGACCTCGTCGACCACACATACCGCCAGGCCATCACGGCAGCAGGCAGCGGCTGTGCCGCGGCCATCGACGCCGAGCGCTGGCTGGCCGAGCAGGGTGAAGCGCCGGCGCACACCGTCGACGCCGAGTCCGTCGCCGAGGTCGAGGCAGTTCAGGCACCTGCCTGACCACCTACTTCCACCACTCCCGAACTTCATTTCTGAGTCCATCTGAGGAGGACACCACCATGGGTGCAAACACCGTCGTCGTGAACGACACCACCTTCAAGGACACCGTTCTCGGCGCCGACAAGCCGGTTCTGGTCGACTTCTGGGCCACCTGGTGCGGTCCGTGCCGCATGGTCGCCCCGGTTCTCGAGGAGATCGCCCGCGACCACGGCGACAAGCTCACCATCGCCAAGCTGGACGTCGATGAGAGCCCGGCCACCGCGCGTGACTTCCAGATCATGTCGATCCCGACCATGATCCTGTTCGACAAGGGTCAGCCGGTGAAGACCATCGTCGGCGCCAAGGGCAAGGCCGCCCTTCTCCGCGAACTCGATTCGGTGGTCGGTCAGTCCGCCTGACCTGCATCATCCTCTGATCCACGGCGAGAGTCCGACGGGTGAACGACGCTGTCGTCAGCCCGCGGACTCTCGTCGTTGGTAGTCTCGGCCCGGGTCCCCGGCCATGTGGGACACGAGCCGACAACGCCACGGCTGGACCGGTTCCAGTTTGGTGTAGTGAACTTCAGCTGAGAGAATGCAGGCTGATGCTGACCGGTGCCGCTGTCATGCGGTCCGCCAGATATCGCCGGCAGGGCGTCACCCTGCCGCGATTCGTACGAGGGGTGACGACATGCCATTGTTCCGACTTGGGGATCACGGCTCGGCGGTGGCCGAGATCCGCTCCATCCTGGTCGGTCTCGGTCTGTTGCCCGAGGGTGGCGAGCCAGTCTTCGACGAATACTGTGACCGGGCGATTCGGGCATTCCAGCAGCAACGCGGCCTGATCGTCGACGGCATCGTCGGTCCCGCGACCTACCGGGTTCTCCGAGAGGCGTCGTACCGTCTCGGCGCCCGCGTCCTCTCCTACCAGCTGTCGGCACCGATGGTCGGCGACGACGTCGCCACCCTCCAACACCGCCTCCAGAACCTCGGCTACTACACCTCTCTGGTCGACGGCATCTTCGGACTCACCACCCACAACGCTGTCTGTCTGTACCAAAGTGAATACGGACTGGCCTCGGACGGGATCTGCGGTCCGGCCACCCTGCGTTCGCTCGAACGACTCGGCACCCGCGTCACCGGTGGTTCGCCGTACGCGATCCGCCAAGAGGAGCACGTTCGGCGTTCCGGTCCGCAGCTGTCGGGAAAGCGGATCCTCATCGATCCGGGTTCTGGCGGGATGCATCATCTGTCCACCGGCGACCTCGCCCAACGCGAATCCGATCTGCTCTGGGATCTGGGCGCACGGCTCGAGGGCCGGATGGCCGCCGCCGGGATGCAGACCTTCTTGTCGCATGACGGGCGCGGTCGCCCGGGTGACAACGAACGCGCCCGCGTCGCGAACCTCATGGATGCCGACCTCATGATCTCGCTGCGCTGCGGTCACTACCGCAACCCGCAGGCCAACGGTGTCGCGTCGTTCTACTTCGGCAACAACCACAATTCCTTCTCGACGATCGGACGCAATCTCGCCGGATTCATCCAGCGCGAGATCGCCGCCCGCACACCGCTTGCCGACTGCCGGACGCATGAGCGCACGTGGGATGTCCTGCGGCTAACCAGAATGCCTGTCGCACTGATCGACGTCGGCTACATCACCAACCCGCAAGATGCTGCGGTTCTTGCCGATTCGGATTGGCGCAACGTCATCGCCGACGCCATCCTGGTCGCGGTGAAGCGGTTGTACCTGCTCGACCAGGATGATCGTCCTACGGGCACTTACACTTTCGCAGACCTGCTGGCTGCGGAGAACAGTTCGCGCTGATCCGCGTCTGACCTGATCCCACCGGGACGGCTGTCCGTTCCCGTCCGGCGAGATCGATCTCGGCCATCACCACGAGCTTCTGCAGCGCGCTCTCCACCTCGAACTTCCAGCCGAGTCCCTCGTCGAGTTCGAGACGGAATCGCGGAAACCGTTGATGGGATGACACGACGTCGAATCCGGAGTCCTTGAGGAACGACGCGTCGATCATGCATGCCGTGCACAGATCCGCCTGAGGATCCTCGAGGATCTCGCGTGCGACTTCGATGATCGCCTCGTTGGTCCAGAAGTCGAGATCGGGAAGGCCGTTGCCGGCGGGAGCCTGGCCCGGCTCTGCCGATCCGGACAGTGTCGAGCCCGAACAGGTCGGATCCGCCGGAGAACCGAAGTCGGCGGCACCGGCACTGTTGCGTACAAGACCGAACGCCTCCACGGCGCGAACACCTCGGCGGATCAGATCGCCGAGCACCGCGTCGAGCAGAATCGTGGCGACTTCTTCGTGGCCCGGTTCGGTGCGGATGCTGGTCAGCAGAACCGCGTCGTGACTGACCGGTGAAGTGGGGAAGTGCTGCGACCGGGGAACCTTGTTCGGCGGTGCGTAGATCGCCGTGCCGATGACGGAGTTGGTCGTCGACTCGATGGCCACTTGTCCGCACGCGCCCCATTCGAGGAGAAGTCCGGAGATCCAGGCTTCCTTGTCGAACTCGCTTTCATACGGTTCACCGTTGGTGGTCGGTTCGACTTCCCAGAAGACACATCGCCGAGTGTGGTGGGGGAGTAGCTCGAAGGATCCGAGTTCCAGCCGCATGATCGACACGCTCATGTCGACGAACTCCGGAACCGACGACGTGAATCGACGAAAACTATTGGGCTGCAGCCCGTTTCGATTTCCAGACGTTCATCTGGTTCATCAATCGTCACTGTGACATTACTTCCGCATCCGCTGGTACCGAGAATCTCGCGGCTGAATTCACTTCTTCGTGTTGATGAACTCGACGATACGTTCCAAGTCATCAACCGAACCGAATTCCACGACGATCTTCCCCTTCCGCTTCCCTAGACTGACTGTAACCCTGGTGTCCAGGCTGTCGGACAGACTCTCGGCAAGGTCCTGGAGTCCGGGCATCTGCATCGGCTTCCGCCTCGGAGCTGGCTGCTTCGACTCGGCGCCGTCTCCGCGGTTCGCGAGGGTGACCGCTTCTTCGGTGGCCCGCACCGACAGGCCTTCGGCGACGATCCGTGCAGCCAGCGCCTCCTGCGCCTCGCTCCCCGTCTCGAGGGAGAGGAGGGCACGGGCGTGGCCGGCGGAGAGTACGCCCGCCGCGACGCGCCGCTGGACCGGGATGGGCAGCTTCAGAAGGCGGATCATGTTGCTGATGAGCGGACGTGACCGTCCGAGCTTGGTCGCGAGTTGTTCGTGAGTCACACCGAACTCTTCGAGCAGCTGCTGGTACGCCGCTGCCTCTTCCAACGGGTTCAACTGCGCCCGGTGAATGTTCTCGAGCAGCGCGTCCCGCAGCATGTCGCCGTCAGGGGTCTCACGGACGATCGCCGGAATGGCTTCGAGGCCCACTTCCTGGCTCGCACGCCATCGCCGCTCACCCATGACGATCTGATAGGCGACTCCATCGGCCGTCGGCTTCGCCAGTCGTCGTACGACGATGGGCTGCATTAATCCGAATTCTCGGATCGAGTGCACGAGCTCCGACATCTGCTCGTCGTCGAAGACCGTCCGGGGCTGGTTCGGGTTCGGCTGGATCTGCTTCGGCGGAATCTCACGGTAGACGGCGCCGGCCTCTTCGGGACTCAACACATCAGGACTCGGGGTGCCTGCGGGGGAGGCGCCGCCGTCCACTGCAGGGGAGGGGCCCTTACCGATAACGACGTCAGCTGCTGCATTGCCCAGGCGGGGTGCGCCGGTCTGATCCTCGGTGGGGCCGGTTGGGATGAGTGCGGCCAGCCCACGTCCCAGTCCGCCTCGACGTTGCGCAGTGTCCCGTTGACTCATGCCTCTACCTCCACTCGGAACCAGATCCCTGTCGTCTTCATGCCTGGGGGCTTTCCGCGGCACGGAGCGCCAACTCCCGTGCGGCATCGAGGTAGCTCATCGCTCCGCGCGACCCGGGGTCGTATTCGATGATCGTCATCCCGTAGCCAGGTGCCTCGGACACCTTGACGCTGCGGGGAATGATCGTGCCGAGCACCTTGTCGCCGAAGTGGCGTCGGACTTCTTCGGCAACCTGATCGGCGAGCTTGGTCCGGCCGTCGTACATCGTGAGGACGATCGTGGACACATGCAGCCCGCGGTTCAGATGCGCCTGAACCAGCTCGATATTCCGGAGGAGCTGTCCGACACCCTCGAGGGCGTAGTACTCGCACTGGATGGGAATGAGGACCTCGCGGGCCGCAACCATCGCGTTGACGGTCAGCAGGCCGAGTGACGGCGGGCAATCGATGAACACGTAGTCGATCCCGTACTCGGCGAGCACCTCGTCGGAGAGTGCGTTGCGTAGACGGTTCTCGCGCGCGACCAACGAGACGAGTTCGATCTCGGCGCCGGCCAGGTCGAGCGTCGCCGGTACGCAGAACAGTCCCTGCTGGCTCGGCGACTCCTGGATCGCCTCCTTGAGGGTCGCCTCGCCGAGAAGAAGTTCATAGACGGATGCGATGTTCTCGGCACGGTGATCGATCCCGAGGGCCGTACTAGCGTTGCCCTGTGGGTCCAGGTCGACGACGAGAACACGCAACCCGTGCAAGGCCAGACCGGCGGCCATGTTGACGGCAGTGGTGGTCTTACCGACGCCGCCCTTCTGGTTCGCGACCGTCATGATCCGCGTGTGCTGCGGACGGGGGAGTTGGCCGGCGCCGCCAGGGGTCAGGACCTGACTCGCGCGCTCCGCAGCCATCGCTATGGGGGTGTCGGCGTATGGTCCGCCCGCGACGGGCGGGGCTCCAGCGGCCGGCGTTTCACGTGAAACGTTCGGGTCTTGATCGACCACGCGGGCACTCCTTTGACCTACCTGGTAGGCGTTCGAGTTGTCGGTTCCGGGCGACGTGGCCCCGGTTCCAACAGATGCAGAATCGTCAACGGCAGCGCGCTGAGACGCGCCGCCAGAACGCTTCCTATTCTGCGCCTTACGCGGACTCCATACCAATTCAGAACTCCCTCTGTATGACACCGTCGGCACAATCAGCCGTCCCGGCGCGATCGATGCGGCCGATACTCATCGGCGTCGCGAACTTTTCGTTCGGGACCGCTCCGCCTTGGTTCCCACGACGACGGTCGTCGGGGTCTCCAAAATCTCCCCGCACGTGACAACGCGGAGTTCACTGATCCCCGAACGTCCGACGACGGCGCGGTCGCGTTCGATCTCTTCGGCCGCCGACGATCCCTTGATCGCAATCATCCGACCGCTCGCGCGAACCAGGGGAGCGGACCACTTGGCGAGTCGCTCAAGGGGGCGACCGCACGAGACGTCACCACATCCGCGAGCCCGACGGCTGCGCGCACGGCCTTCTCCTCAGCACGACCGCGAACCACTGTCACGTTCTCCAGCCCCAAGGACTCCACCGCCCTCTCGAGAAAGGTGCTTCGACGAAGCAGAGGCTCGATGAGTGTGATGGACAGATCAGGCCGCGCGATCGCCAACGGCAGGCCCGGGAGTCCGGCTCCGCTGCCTACGTCGAAAACACGCTCGTCCTTCTCGATCAGCTCGCCGATCACCGCACAGTTGAGGATGTGTCGGTCCCAGAGCCGGGGCACTTCGCGCGGCCCCATGAGCCCGTGATCGATTCCGTCGGTCGCCAGAATTCGCCAGTAACCCACTGCCACTTCTTCACGGTCACCGAACACCGCGGCAGCGGAGTCGGGTGGTGTCTGCAGGGCATCGAGGTCGGGATGGTCATCGGGTTGAGCGTCTGACGACACTGCGCCTCCGTTTCTAGTCGGTCCTATGACAGTGTTTCACGTGGAACCTCACGCGACTGACGGTCGGTGCACATGTCGACGAATGCGGTCCGTTTCACGTGAAACCACAGTGATGTGATTCGGTCGGAGCGCCGATCATCGCCTGGGGCGGACTATCGAGCAGCACCTAAAGACAGCCAAGGACCGAGCAGCCCGGCGTCGAAGCATCGACCACGACGCGACCGCGCCGGCAGTAAACCGTCGGGGGGTTGCCTCAGCCAGAGGTCGTCGGGGACTGGCCGTTGACTCTGCACCAAGCAATCAGCTCGACGGCGGGATCGCGATCAGCGCCGGCGACATCGAGACGTAGGCGGTCGACTCGCGACCGCCGAACCGTCGGGCCGCCCGAACGCTTCGCAGTACACGCGATTCGTCTCGGCGGCACCCGACGCAACAGCGCCGCCGCCCCAGGCCGACAGACCGGGGGCGGCGGCGGGTCCTGTCGCGCCTCGAAGGGACCAACCAGCAAACCCGCTCCGACATGGGCGGGGACCTGATGCCCGCGTTCCGTCAGTAAGAGTCGCGCTCTTCAGATCAACGATGCTCGTCGGCGATCAATGCGCCAACGGCGATGGATACCGCCGCCCCGGTATCGCTTCGGCCAGGAAGATGTGAAGACGGCTTCTGGGCCTGCATCCGCGATGTGCGTTGAAGGCATTGGAGCGTCGAGCAGTCCTCCATCGCCTTTGCTGTCTGGACCAGGCCCACAGGACCGTCAGTCGCTATTACCCATCAGTGCATCAGTGCCGGTTTGGCCGTAGCCAGCCAACCCACCCATCACCGGCGTTTCACGTGAAACCGCACTGGGGCTAGGGGAGTGACGCGGCTCCTGATTCATTACTTGGTCACGGGGAGTCCGACCGGCCCCGGACAACAGTCAGAATGGCGAAGATGCCGGGCACGAATCGAAGCCCAGATGAAGCCCGGGGTCAGAACACTGTGAACTCACCCCACGCTCGAATGCCGCGATACAGCCTAAACGTAGCGCGCTCGTCCTTGGTGCCGGCGATCCCGCTCGACAACCAGATCACTCGATCGACGCCCAAGGCTTCCATTCCATGCATGGCTGGCGCCAATATGGAACGGCGCGGAACTCCGGTGGGGGAGCGGAGGAGCCTCCGACGCGCACAGCCACGCGCGCATCTGAACCGACACGTGACGAAACGAACCGGATGGCCGAGGGTGCACCGAAACCGGCCGGAATTGTTCGCCAAACCCACCGAAACCAGAGACGTTTCACGTGAAACGACACCTCTGTAATTCTCGGTCATCACACCCAGATGCCGGGCAACGGGGGCAGGGGACTACCCCACAAAACAACTCAGGCCCCGACCATCGGTCAGGGCCTGAGGACAATTCGTAGTCCGCGGAGAGATCTACTCCGGCAGGACCACCACGCGACGCTTGGGCTCGGCGCCTTCGCTCTCGCTCACGACACCGTCGACGCCGGCGACCGCGTCGTGGACGATCTTCCGCTCGAACGGGGTCATCGGATCCAGCGCCTCACGCTCGCCCGACTTGAGCACGCGCTCGGCAACCTCGCGGCCGAGACGTGCCAGACGGTCACGGCGATCGGCCCGCCACCGCGCGACGTCGAGCATCAGCCGGCTGCGCTCGCCCGTCGCCTGCTGGACGGCGAGACGGGTCAGCTCCTGGAGTGCGTCGAGAACTTCGCCCTTGCGGCCGACGAGCTTGGTCAGATCGTCGCCACCGTCGATGCTCACGACAGCCCGGTCACCGTCGACGTCCAGATCGATGTCACCGTCGAAGTCGAGGACGTCGAGCAACTGCTCGAGGTAGTCGCCCGCGATCTCGCCTTCTTCGACGAGGCGATCTTCGTCGTCCTCGTCATCATCTTCATCGTCGTCCTGGTCGTCGGCGACGTCCTCAGCGGACTCCTCGACGGCGTCGGTGTCGGCGACGTTCTCGGCACCGGTCGATTCAGTGGTGTCGGTCTGGTCTTCGGTCGAGGCCTTGGCGTGGTCCTGCGCCTCGGTCTCCGAACCGGTTTGAGTTGCAGTCTCTGCTGTCATCTCATTCACCTAACTCTGTGCTTCTTCGTACAAGTCTTGTGCGGTCATCGTTTGCCGCCACCGCGCTTTCCACCGCGCTTGGCGGTGGACTTCCCGCCCCGGTTGGGGGGTTGCTTCTTGGAACCCGGAGCCGCGCCGGCGCCTGAGCGCGTCGGCTTCTGTCCGGGTTTCGGCTTTGCACCCGCACCGGAGTCGGCCGCGGTCGACTCGCCGGGGGAGGAGGTCTCAGAGGTCTCGGACGCGCCGTCGGTCGAGTTCGCCTTGGTCAGGGACACACCTGCGGAGCCCGAGTCGGCGGCAGCCGCGTTGCGCTTCTTGCGGTCCGGCCGGGCGCCCGGCTTGGGAGCGTTCGCCTTCAGCTTCTCCTGCTTGAGGCGCTTGGCCTCTTCCTCTTCCTTGGCGATCTTGCCGAACACCAGGTGCTGCTGACCGTAGGTCCAGATGTTGTTGCTCATCCAGTAGAGGAGGATCGCGACGGGGAAGAACGGGCCGGTGACCAGGATGCCGATCGGGAAGATGTACAGCGCGAGGTTGTTCATCATCCGCGTCTGCGGGTTCTCGAGAGCAGCCTCGGGCTGGCGCTGCACCGATGCCCGCGAGTTCATGTGCGTCGCGATGGACGCGACGATCATCATCGGAACGACGACGTAGGCGATCTGCGGACGCGTGAAGTCGATGGGGGCGCCCGGCTCGACGAAGGCCTGGAACTCAGTGGCGGGTTCGACGAGGTACGACGACAGCGGCACGCCGAACAGACGTGCGTCGAGGAAGTTCTGCACCTGTTCGGCACTGAACACGTAGTTGCCCTGCGAGCGGGTCTCGGCGGCACTCATGCCGAGCTGGCCCATGCCGGTGCCCATACGGTTGAACGAACGAAGCACGTGGAACAGACCGATGAACACCGGGATCTGCAGAAGCATCGGGAGGCAGCCCAGCAGTGGGTTGAACCCGTGCTCCTTCTGGAGCTTCTGCATCTCCTCGGTCATCTTGACCCGGTCCTTGGCGTACTTCTTCCGGATCGCCTGGAGCTGTGGGTTGATCTCCTGCATCTTCTTCGTGGTGCGGATCTGCTTCACGAAGGGCTTGTAGAGAATCGCGCGCAGGGTGAAAACGAGGAACACCACGGACATTGCCCAGGCGATGCCGTCGCCGCCGGGACTGGCGGGAGTGACATGGCTGAAGAGCCAATGCCAGACCCACATGATCCCGGACACCGGGTAGTAGATGAAGTCGAGCACGGGTCAGGTACCCCTCACTTGTTGTTCTCTAGGTGGAATCGTTCCGCCGGGACGGTGGCTGATGGGTCCGGCCACTGTGAGCAGAGTGCTGCCCGCCGGAGAGTTCTCGGATCCAGCTGCAGAGATCACTCCACAGCTCGCGGGGGCCCTTCTCTGGAACCGGGTCGTATCCGGGCTTGTGCCACGGTCCGCACTTGAGCAGTCGGACAATCGCGAGCAGCGAGCCGTACAGAAAACCGTGACGTTCGAGGGCTTCCACCGCGTAACCCGAGCAGGTCGGCTCGAACCGGCACGTCGGTAGGCGCAAGGGCGAAACCCATGTGCGGTAGAGCTCGATGAGAAAGATGACCGTGCGCCGAGGGAGCCGATGGACTCCACGGCGCAGGCGAGCCATGACGGTGAGCTGATCGTCCGCGAGCGCGGGCGAGTCGGTCCGGGTGTTCGGCGCCGACGATGACGGGGTGGGGGCGTGGTCCCGAGTAGGGGAGGCGACCACTCCGGCGTCATCCAGCTCGGCGTCGATCATCGTCCGACACCCGCCCCGCTCGGTGTCGCCGCGGAATGCGCCAGCTCGGCGATCCGACGGCTTGTGAAGGCTGCCCGCAGTTGATCGGCCAGTTCATCACTGGTCCGGTCCGCGGCACCGCGCCGGGCGCGGATGACCACGAATGTCTCGACGGCCGGGCAGAGATGCCTCGATGATGCAAACGCGGCCCGCAGCCGTCTGGCGACGGCATGACGGGCCACGGCGTTGCCCACGGATTTGCTCACGACGAGGCCAAGCCAGGGTCCACCTGTCATGGCGACGTCGCGTCGTAACCCGGTGGGATCCGGCCACTGCGGGCCGACCGGAGCCAGGTGTACGGAGAAATCACGAGCATTCACCCGCGCACCGGACTTGAGGGTGCGTGAGAAGTCGGATCCACGAGAGATCCGATGAGAAGACGCAGTCATCGATCAGCTGACCGGACCCGAAGGATCCGGTGGATAGCCGACGATCAGGCGGTGAGCTTCGCGCGGCCCTTGGTACGACGGCTGCTGACGATCGCACGGCCGGCGCGGGTCCGCATACGCAGACGGAAGCCGTGCACGCGCGAACGACGACGGTTGTTCGGCTGGAAAGTACGCTTGCCCTTGGCCACGGTGACTCCTTGTGCTCCCTGTGGGCACGCCGGTTACCCGTGCGTGACCCACATGTTGTGGTTGGTCGTTGATCCAGGACGGTGCCGAACTCGTGTCGGTGATGAACTCGGCGAACATGACAAAACGTAAAACGCCGCGCAAATCCGCAACCTGGATGACCAGTCGAGACTACTGACAGCGCGCGCTCAAATCAAACGCGGCCGTCGGACCGGCCGAACAGTCTCTCACCAGGTGTGTTCTGGAGCACTCGGATAGTGACAATCAGTCCGAACGAGTCAATTGTCCCGATCGCTTTGTACCCCGCCGAGACCTCTGTTACGTTCTGTCACAGCGTCGGCCGCGAGCCCCCGCCGGGACACCACGAATCGTCCCCGGGAACCGAAGGTACCGACCAAAGTCCCAAGTTCGTCATCACCGTTGTACACAGGTGTGGATAACTCTGTGGAGAGATGCGGTTGATGACGTGGGTGCCCCGGTCCCTGTCAACGCTGGTAGTTTTCCGGGTCAGGAGGCCAGCCCCGTGACTTCAGACCGCGACACATTCGGTGAGGTGTGGCAACAGGTCGTCGCCGAACTCAACGACGACGAAGCCGCACGTGACCACGAACCACTGACCCGCCAGCAGAAGGCGTGGCTGTCACTGGTCCGTCCCCTCACACTCACCGAGGGCTTCGCCCTTCTCACCGTGCCGACCGCTCTGGTCCAGGAACAGATCGAGCGGAATCTGCGCGAGACCATCCGGTCGGTCCTCAGCCGTCATCTCAACGAGCCGGTCGATCTCGGTGTCCGCATCCAGACGCCCCGCAACGACGAACCGGCCCCGGAGCCGGCAGCACCCGATCCCCGCACCGTGAACGGCACAGGCGCGGTCGACTACTCCCCGGTCCCGGGTGCGGCCATCGGTGCCGGATACCCGGCGACGCCCGGACACGGATCCGCGCCGGGTGCCGACACCCAACGCCCCTCGGGCGACTGGGCGTCGTACTTCGCCGAGCGGCCGACCACCACCACGCCGTCGCCGTCGGGCGCAAACCTGAACCCCAAGTACACCTTTGACACTTTCGTCATCGGTGCGTCGAACCGGTTCGCGCATGCATCCGCGGTCGCGGTGTCCGAAGCTCCGGCACGGGCGTACAACCCGCTGTTCATCTGGGGGGAGTCGGGACTGGGTAAGACCCACCTTCTCCATGCGGCCGGGCACTACGCCCAGCGCCTGTTCCCCGGGATGCGCGTGAAGTACGTCTCGACCGAGGAATTCACCAACGACTTCATCAACTCGCTCCGTGACGACCGGCGAGTGGCGTTCAAGCGCCGGTACCGCGACGTCGACGTGCTGCTCGTCGACGACATCCAGTTCCTGGTGGGTAAAGAAGGTATCCAGGAGGAGTTCTTCCACACCTTCAACACCCTCCACAACGCCAGCAAGCAGATCGTCATTTCGTCCGATCGACCGCCGAAACAGCTTGCAACACTTGAAGATCGGCTGCGCACGCGATTCGAGTGGGGACTGATCACCGACGTTCAGCCGCCGGATCTGGAAACCCGGATCGCCATCCTGCGCAAGAAGGCACAGATGGACAACATCGCCGTGCCCGACGACGTCCTCGAACTGATCGCGTCGAAGATCGAACGCAACATCCGCGAGCTCGAGGGTGCGCTGATCCGTGTGACGGCCTTCGCCTCGCTCAACGACGCCGCGCTCGACAAGTCGCTCGCCGATGTGGTGCTGCAGGCACTGCTGCCCAACTCCGGCACCCTGGAGGTCAGCGCCGCCAGCATCCTGGCGATCACCGCCGAGTACTTCGACATCTCGGTCGAGGAACTACGCGGCCCCGGCAAGACCCGGTCCATCGCGCAGGCACGTCAGATCTCGATGTACCTGTGCCGCGAGCTGACCGACCTGTCGTTGCCGAAGATCGGCGAGACGTTCGACCGCGACCACACGACCGTCATGTACGCCGAACGCAAGATCCGCAAGGAGATGGCCGAACGACGCAAGGTCTACGACCACGTCCAGGAACTCACCGCCCGCATCAAGCAGCGTGCGGTGGGCTGACCGGCGTCCTTCTCTTCTCGCTCTCCACGCGCCTCTCGTGCCTCGCACGGGAGGCGCGTTTCGTATGTCAGGGGCGATCTGGGGGCTCTCTGGCCGGATGTGCGGCGGGTTTCGACCCACTCAACTGACAGAGGGCTGCCTGCCGACCGGGTAGCGCCCCCCGAACGAAGTGAGGACGCCGCGTATCGAGGTCGCTCCGACACCCCGTCGGAACCACAACTCTGCTCTCCGGGTCGAGACTCGCGCGCCGTGTTTCCTGTGTTCTCCCGCACTCGACGGGCCGGAGAGAATGACAATTTCCGGCCGTCGCGGGCTGTGGATCGCCTTGGGACAACAGGAGATCAGTTGTGCACCGACGGTGGACGCCGCGCGAACAACAAGTTTTCTCCACAGATTCTTGGGATTCGGCTCAACGACAGTCCACCGGTGATGCACACCCCCGCACCCGCTCCGACTGGCCCGATGCGACGGTTGTCCACAGATTTCACAGTTCCTATTACTGAGATGGATCCTTCCCTATAAAGAAATCTTTTGTAAGAAGGACTGTGCACAAACACCCATCCGGCCCACTGCCGAGCCCGGCCTCCCGGATGGACTGACTTGGCCCCAACCATCCCGGCCTCGGCGGTGGCGTTCTACAGTGGGATTCCCGGAGTGGGACGTGATCGACCATGCCGTCGCTTCGGCTTCGGCATGCCGACCGCACGAGAGAGAAGGGCAACCTCCCAGCATGAAGTTCCGTGTCGCACGTGACGAGTTCGCTGATTCCGTCGCCTGGGTCGCTCGAAGCCTGCCCTCTCGTCCGCCGGTACCCGTTCTGGGCTGCGTGGTGCTCAACGTCGGCGAGACCGGCCTGACGGTCTCGGGATTCGACTACGAGGTCTCGGCCCAGGAGAACCTGGGTGCCGAGGTCGCCGAGCCCGGCCAGGTGCTGGTCTCCGGTCGACTGCTGGCCGACATCACCAAAGCTCTGCCCAACAAGCCCGTCGACGTGACCCTCGACGGTGCACGTGTCGCGATCACCTGCGGTAGCGCCAAGTTCTCCCTGCCGACGATGCCGGTCGAGGACTACCCGCAGCTGCCCGACGTCCCGTCGATCACCGGCACCATCCCGTCGCAGCTGTTCGCCGAGGCGATCTCCCAGGTGGCCGTCGCGGCCGGCAAGGACGACACCCTGCCGATGCTGACCGGTGTGCGCGTGGAGATCGAGGGCAACTCCGTGGTCCTCGCGGCGACCGACCGTTTCCGCCTCGCGGTTCGCGAATTGCAGTGGGAGCCTTCGGACCCCGACACCAAGGGTGCGGTTCTCGTCCCGGCGAAGACGCTCTCGGAGAGCGCCAAGACCGCCGGATCCGAGGGCACCGGCGTCGTCTCGCTGGCCTTCGGCGGCGGCGCGGCCATCGGCTCCGACGGGATCCTGGGCATCCTCGGTGAGACCAAGAAGACCACCACCCGCCTGCTCGACGCGGAGTTCCCCAAGTTCCGCCAGCTGCTGCCGGCCAGCCACACCGCGGTCGCGACGATCGACAGCGCACCGCTGATCGAGGCGATCCGTCGTGTGGCCCTGGTCGCCGAGCGCGGCGCGCAGGTCCGCATGGAGTTCACCGAGGGATCCGTGCTGCTCACCGCCGGCGGCGACGAAGCGGGTAAGGCCGAGGAAGAGCTGCCGGTGTCGTTCCACGGCGAGCCCCTGACCATCGCGTTCAACCCGGGTTACCTCCAGGACGGTCTGTCGGCGATCAACGCCGACAGCGTCGACTTCGGTTTCACCACCCCGAGCCGCCCGGCGGTCCTGCGCCCGGCCAGCGGCGAGGATCCGGTGGCCGACGAGTCCGGCGCCTTCGTCGCCCCCGAGAGTGCGTTCAGCTACCTGCTGATGCCGGTCCGCCTGCCGGGCTGACCCGCACCGCATCACCGCCGATCATCGCGCCGCCGAAGTGTTCGTTCGTGAGCTGCACCTGAGGGATTTCCGCTCGTGGCGGGCCGTCGATCTCGATCTGCGGCCCGGCCCGACGGTTTTCACCGGCCGGAACGGCTTCGGCAAGACGAACCTGCTCGAGGCGCTGTTCTACCTGGCCACCCTGCGGTCGCACCGGGTGGGTTCCGACTCCCCGCTGGTGCACTCCGGATCCGCGTCGGCGCTGGTCACGGCCACCGTCGAGAACGAAGGCCGGGAACTGACCGCGGAGCTGCGGATCAATGCCGAGGGGGCCAACAAGGCGTCGATCAACCAGAGTCCGGCACGACGCTCCCGCGACCTGCTCGGGATCCTGCGGACCGTGCTGTTCGCCCCCGAGGATCTGTCGCTCGTACGAGGGGATCCCAGCGACCGGCGACGCTTCATCGACGAACTCGTCGCGCAGCGCGGTCCCCGGTGGGTCGCCGCGCGTGCCGACTACGACCGGGTGTTGCGACAGCGGTCGGCGCTGCTGAAGACGGCGGCCGCCGCTCTGCGTCGCGGTGGTGACCAGGCCGATTCGGTGATCAGCACCCTCGACGTCTGGGACGGACAGTTGGCCGATCTCGGTGGTCAGGTCACCGCGGCACGGCTGCAGGTGCTGGCCGAACTCGAACCACACTTCACCCGGTCCTATGCGTCGATCGCGCCGCATTCGCGACCGGCGACCCTGAGCTACCGGCCCGCCGGCGGCATCGGGTTCGAGGTCGCGACGGCCGAGTCGATCAGTGAGATCCTCGCCGCGCGACTGGGCGAATTGCGCGACAAGGAGATCGAGCGCGGGATGTGTCTGGCCGGTCCGCACCGCGACGACATCGACATCATCCTCGGCACCGACATCGCGAAAGGCTTTGCCTCCCATGGTGAATCGTGGTCTCTGGCACTGGCCTTGCGGCTCGGATCCGTCGAGCTGACACGTGCCGAGGGCATCGAACCGGTCATCATGCTCGACGACGTGTTCGCCGAACTCGATGCCAAACGGCGCAAGAAACTCGTGGAGTTCACCGCCGGTGCCGAGCAGTTGCTCATCACCGCCGCCGTTGCCGACGACATCCCGGGGGAGATCGGCGGCCGCCGGATCTTCGTCGACGTCGTCGACGATGAAGACGGGCGTCGATCCACGGTCATCGGTGACGAGGCGGACGGTCGAACTCAGCCAGGGGGCACACGGCTCGGGGGGTCACAGCTCCCGCAGGTAGATGAATCGGTGAGCGGGGTATCCGATGAGTGACGAAGCCCACCCGCCGACTCAGGCGGGAGCCGGCGAACCGGCGAACCGGCCGATCGAGCCGGGTGAACTCGGGGGATACGAGCGCGCCCGGAAGGCTCTCGAAGAGGCTCGGGCCGCGGCACGCGCGGCGGGCAAGTCGGTGGGGCGTGGTCGTGCGTCGCCGACCCGCCGGACACCCCGCGCCGCCCAGAGCCGTCGGCGCTGGTCCGGTTCGGGTCCCGATGCGCGGGATCCGCAGCCGTTCGGTCGTCTCGTCGGTGGTCTGGCGAAGGATCGCGGCTGGCAGGAGAAGATCGGCGAGGGCACCCTGTTCGGCATGTGGGACCAGATCGTGGGTGCCGACATCGCCGCTCACGCGAAGCCGATCGAGTTGCGCGACAACATACTTCATGTTCAGGCCGAGTCCACCGCATGGGCGACGCAGTTGCGGTATGTGCAGGCGCAGATCCTCGCGAAGATTGCGGCCGCCGTCGGTGACGGCGTGGTGAAGTCCCTGCGCATCAGTGGACCGAAGGGCCCGTCGTGGCGAAAAGGCGAGCGACATGTGCGGGGGAGGGGCCCGCGGGACACCTACGGGTAGAGCGGGCGTAGCAGACTCCGGAACAGATTACTAGTCGCTGCGCCCTGTGAGCCGATTTTCCTCCCCAGGCCATGATCGAACCGGGAACTATCCAAAATAATCGATCTGAGGGCCTGTTAGCGGCCCCGGATGCACGTTCCTGGGCAAGTCAGGCAGTACACTGTGAGGAGTTGTCCCGACAGGGGACCACAACGGCAGATCAACCGTCGCCCTCAGGCCAGCCGGGCAAGTCCCGGGCACACCTGCGTGCGCATCGTCCTGCGTGCCCCCTGGTCGAGTAGATCGACGACGGATCCCCGGTCCCCTGGGATCCGTCGATGAGCAGAACAGGAGCGGACGCACCTCGTGGCCGACACCAACGACACCGGACCCAAGAAGAGCAAGAAGAAGCCGTCGGAGTACGGCGCCGACTCGATCAACATCCTCGAAGGTCTGGAAGCCGTCCGCAAACGGCCCGGCATGTACATCGGTTCCACCGGTGAACGAGGCCTGCACCACCTGATCTGGGAGGTCGTCGACAACTCGGTCGACGAGGCGATGGCCGGCTTCGCGAGCCGCGTCGACGTCACGCTCCTCGAGGACGGCGGCGTCCAGGTCGTCGACGACGGTCGTGGCATCCCGGTCGAGAAGCACCGTACGGGCGTGCCGACCGTCGAGGTCGTCATGACCCAGCTGCACGCGGGCGGCAAGTTCGACTCGGACTCCTACGCGGTGTCCGGTGGTCTGCACGGCGTCGGCATCTCGGTCGTCAACGCCCTGTCGACCAAGGTCGAGCTGGAGATCGCGCGCGACGGTCACAACTGGGAGCAGACCTACACCTACGCCAAGCCGGGCGCCCTCGAACAGGGCGACGCCACGCGCAAGACCGGTACGACGGTGCGGTTCTGGCCGGACCCCGAGATCTTCACCGAGACCACCCGGTTCAACGCCGAGACGGTGGCGCGTCGTCTGCAGGAGATGGCCTTCCTCAACAAGGGCCTGACCATCACGCTGACCGATCAGCGTCCGCAGGCCGTCGAACCGCCGGGCGATGCCAACGGCGACGAAGACGCACCCGCGACCGACGTCGCCGAGGTCGTGCAGACGGAGACCGAGAAGGCCCAGGCCGCGGCCAAGCCGAAGACCCGGACCTACCACTACCCGGACGGTCTCGTCGACTACATCAAGCACCTCAACCGCACGAAGCAGTCGATCCACAACACCGTCATCGGGTTCAGCGCCAAGGGCGAGGGACACGAGGTCGAGATCGCGATGCAGTGGAACGCGGGCTACTCGGAGTCGGTGCACACCTTCGCCAACACGATCAACACCCATGAGGGCGGCACCCACGAAGAGGGCTTCCGCGCCGCGCTGACCAGCACGGTCAACAAGTACGCCCTCGAGAAGAAGCTCATCAAGGAGAAGGACGGCAAGCTCACCGGCGACGACATCCGCGAGGGTCTCGCCGCGGTGATCTCGGCGAAGGTCTCCGACCCGCAGTTCGAGGGCCAGACCAAGACCAAGCTCGGCAACACCGAGATCAAGGGCTTCGTCCAGCGCACCTGCAACGAGCACCTCGGTCACTGGTTCGAGGCGAATCCCGCCGAGGCCAAGATCATCATCAAGAAGGCCGCCGACTCCGCCCAGGCCCGCATGGCCGCGCGTCGTGCGCGAGAGATGGTGCGCCGCAAGACCGCAACCGACATCGGCGGTCTCCCCGGCAAGCTCGCCGACTGCCGCAGCAACGACCCCACCAAGTGCGAGGTCTACATCGTGGAGGGCGACTCGGCCGGCGGTAGCGCCAAGTCCGGTCGCGACTCGATGTACCAGGCGATCCTCCCGCTGCGCGGCAAGATCATCAACGTCGAGAAGGCCCGCATCGACCGCGTCCTGAAGAACGCCGAGGTCCAGTCGATCATCACCGCCTTCGGCACCGGCATCCACGACGAGTTCGACATCGCCAAGCTGCGCTATCACAAGATCGTGCTGATGGCCGACGCCGACGTGGACGGCCAGCACATCTCGACGCTGCTGCTGACGCTGCTGTTCCGCTTCATGCGTCCGCTCATCGAGCATGGTCACGTGTTCCTCGCACAGCCGCCGCTGTACAAGCTGAAGTGGCAGAAGTCGGCGCCGGAGTTCGCCTACTCCGACCGCGAACGCGACGGTCTTCTCGAGGCAGGGCGTGCGGCCGGCAAGAAGATCAACACCGACGACGGCATCCAGCGCTACAAGGGTCTCGGCGAGATGAACGCCAAGGAACTGTGGGAGACCACCATGGATCCGGCGGTGCGCGTCCTGCGTCAGGTGACGCTCGACGACGCCGCGGCCGCCGACGAACTGTTCTCCATCCTCATGGGTGAGGACGTCGCCGCACGTCGAAGCTTCATCGCCCGTAACGCGAAAGACGTTCGCTTCCTTGATGTCTGAACGTCACCAGGTCAGCTTCGTGCTGATGCTTCCCCCGCTGGTTGAGGTGCGAGGCGCGCTAGCGCCGAGCCTCGAAACCACTGGCAGAAAGAACTGAAATGACTGACACCACTCTGCCGCCCGCCGACGGTGAAGGCGACCGGATCGAACCCGTCGATCTCGGCCAGGAGATGCAGAAGAGCTACATCGATTACGCGATGAGCGTGATCGTGGGCCGCGCGCTCCCCGAGGTGCGCGACGGTCTCAAGCCGGTGCACCGCCGACTGCTCTACGCATCCTTCGACGCCGGGTTCCGTCCCGACCGCAGCTATGTGAAGTCGGCGAAACCCGTTGCGGAGACGATGGGCAACTACCATCCGCACGGCGACACCGCGATCTACGACGCCCTGGTGCGTCTCGCCCAGCCGTGGTCGATGCGCTACCCGCTCATCGACGGACAGGGTAACTTCGGTTCGCGCGGCAACGACGGCGCGGCCGCCATGCGTTACACCGAGGCCCGCCTCACCCCGCTGGCCATGGAGATGCTCCGTGACATCGGCGAGGAGACAGTCGATTTCACGCCGAACTACGACGGCAAGACCCAGGAGCCGACGGTTCTGCCCGCGCGGATCCCGAACCTGTTGATCAACGGATCCGGCGGTATCGCCGTCGGTATGGCCACCAACATGCCGCCGCACAACCTCAATGAGGTTGCGGATGCGGTGTTCTGGGCGCTCGAGAACCATGATGCCGACGACGAGACCACTCTCGCCGCCTGCATGGAATGCATCAAGGGACCCGACTTCCCCACGGCCGCACTGATCGTCGGCAGCCAGGGCATCAAGGACGCCTACACCACGGGCCGCGGCAGCATCCGCATGCGCAGCGTCGTCGACATCGAGGAGAACAAGGGGACCACCACTCTGGTGGTCACCGAGTTGCCCTACCAGGTCAACCCGGACAACCTGATCCAGTCGATCGCCGAGCAGGTCAACGAAGGAAAGCTCAAGGGCATCAGCCGGATCGAGGACCAGTCCTCGGACCGTGTCGGCATGCGCATCGTCGTCACGCTGCGTCGTGACGCGGTCGCCAAGGTCGTGCTGAACAACCTGTACAAGCACAGCCAGCTCCAGACCAGCTTCGGCGCCAACATGCTGTCGATCGTCGACGGCGTGCCCCGTACCCTGCGTCTCGACCAGATGATCCGCTACTACGTGGCGCATCAGATCGACGTGATCGTGCGCCGCACCCGGTACCGGTTGCGCAAGGCCGAGGAACGCGCGCACATCCTGCGCGGTCTGGTGAAAGCCCTTGACGCACTTGACGAAGTGATCGCGTTGATCCGCCGGTCGGCCAACACCGACACCGCGCGCACCGGCCTGATCGAGCTCCTCGACATCGACGAGATCCAGGCCGACGCCATCCTGGCGATGCAGCTGCGTCGTCTGTCGGCGTTGGAGCGCCAGAAGATCGTCGACGAACTGGCCGAGATCGAGCTGGAGATCGCCGACTACAAGGACATCCTCGACAAGCCGGAGCGTCAGCGCGCCATCGTGCGCGACGAGCTCAAGGAGGTCGTGGAGAAGTACGGCGACGAGCGCCGCACCAGGATCATCGCGGCCGACGGCGACGTCAGCGACGAGGATCTGATCGCCCGCGAGGACGTCGTCGTCACGATCACCGAGACCGGCTACGCCAAGCGCACCAAGACCGACCTCTACCGCAGCCAGCGTCGCGGCGGCAAGGGTGTGCAGGGCGCGGGACTCAAGCAGGACGACATCGTCAAGCACTTCTTCGTGTGCTCGACCCACGATTGGATCCTGTTCTTCACCACCAAGGGTCGCGTCTACCGGGCGAAGGCCTACGAACTGCCCGAGGCCAACCGCACCGCGCGCGGCCAGCACGTCGCCAACCTCCTGGCCTTCCAGCCGGAGGAGCGCATCGCGCAGGTCATCCAGCTCAAGACCTACGAGGACGCGCCGTACCTGGTGCTCGCCACCCGCAACGGTCTGGTGAAGAAGTCCAAGCTCGTCGACTTCGACTCCAACCGCTCCGGCGGCATCGCCGCGATCAACCTGCGCGGTGAGGACGAACTCGTCGGCGCACAGCTGTGCAGCGCCGACGACGATCTGCTGCTCGTGTCGCAGAAGGGTCAGTCGATCCGGTTCCACGCCGACGACGAGACGCTGCGTCCGATGGGTCGTCAGACGTCCGGTGTCCAGGGGATGCGGTTCAACGCCGACGACACCCTGCTGTCGCTCAACGTGGTCAGCGAGGGCACCTACTTGCTCGTCGCGACCTCGGGCGGTTACGCCAAGCGCACCGGGATGGACGACTACCCGGTCCAGGGGCGCGGCGGCAAGGGCGTGCTCACCATCGCCCACGATCGCCGGCGCGGTGAACTCATCGGTGCGCTCATCGTCGACGACGACTCGGAGCTGTACGCGATCACCTCGAACGGTGGCGTCATCCGTACCGCGGCCAAGCAGGTTCGCAAGGCCGGTCGCCAGACCAAGGGTGTGCGTCTGATGAACATCGACGAGGGCACCACCGTCATCGCGATCGCCCGCAACGCCGACGAGCCGGAGGAGACGGACGCCTCGGAGTAGGCGTTAGGGTTGAGAACACGTGCAGCCGAGGAAGTCGGTGACGTCTGGAAAGTGACCCGACGCGTCGATGTCGATCGGCAGTGACGCCAGAGTGAGGGATTGCCTGTGAGCACACCGAACGAGCCGACCCCGGAGCAGAACGGGCGCCCGGCCGGGAGCCCGTCCGGCCCCGGTACGGGCACACCGACCGGTGGGCTGGTGCCGCCGTGGCAGCGGGGACCGGCCGAGGATTCGTCTGGTTCCGCGCCGCCCGAGTCCCGAGGCGGCCCGCCGCCGCGCGGCGTCGTCACCAACAGCGGCACGGCCGCGGCGAGCATGAGCGGTCAGCAGGCTCCCGTCACCAAGCTCGACAATCCTCGGCGGCCGGGTTCGGCCGTGGCGACCGAGGAGCCGGGGTTCGTCGAATCGCCGACGAGCACGATCGACCGGGAGAACCTGCCCGGACAGGATCTGCCCGACCTCGATCAGATCCACCACACCGCCGATCTGAAGCGTCCGCCGGAGGCGCCGGCGCCCGCACCGTCGAAGGCGGTCCCGCGGTCGGCGCCGCGTCAGGTGGGGCCGGGAACGGCTCTGCGTGCCGCGGTGCAACTGCGTCGGATCGACCCGTGGGCGACCTTCAAGATCGCCGCGGTGCTGTCGTTCGTCGGTTTCTTCATCTGGATGATCGCGGTCGCCGTGCTGTACCTGATCTTCGACGGCATGGGCATCTGGGATCAGGTGAACAACAGCTTCGGAACGCTCGTGGCGGACGAATCCAGCTCCGCCGGGGATGTCATCGGGGCGGGCACGGTTTTCGGCGTGGCGGCCCTTCTGGGGGCCGTCAACGCCATCCTGCTGACGGCGCTCGCGACCGTCGGCAGCTACATCTACAACATCTGTGCCGACCTCGTCGGCGGTGCCGAGGTGACACTCGCGGATCTCGACTGAGTCGAGCCCTTGACCAGCCGTTTTGGTTGGTCGGGGATCCGTCGGGTAACCTCACTTCTCGGTTCAAGGGCCTATAGCTCAGGCGGTTAGAGCGCTTCGCTGATAACGAAGAGGTCGGAGGTTCAAGTCCTCCTAGGCCCACTGCGACGGACGTTTCCGGACTTCCGAAATCGCATCCCGTCGACCGATTCCGGTCGGCACGGGGCCTTAGCTCAGTTGGTAGAGCGCTGCCTTTGCAAGGCAGATGTCAGGAGTTCGAATCTCCTAGGCTCCACCACAGCACGAACCAGAAAAGCACCACCGGATCCGGTGGTGCTTTTTGCTTTCGCTCACTATCCCCGTTCCCGCTCACCCGATGACGGTGAGCGGGAACGGGAAATGTGAGCGGGTCATGCACGGACGTACTCGGTGAACGACACCCCGGTCCCGAACTCCCGGCTGCTGACGCGATCGAACCGTCCGGGCGCGTACGTCCCGGGGGTGAACAGCGGGATCCCGTCCCCGAACAGCAGTGGCTGCCGCTTGAGCACCAATCGATCGATCTCGCCGGCCAGCTGCGTCGCCAGCGACCCGCCGCCGCACAGCCAGACGTCCTTGCCGTCGCGGGACTTCAGTTCGCGCACCAGTTCCACGGGGTCGCGGTCGGTGAAGGTCACGCCGTCGACCGGGGCCGGCGGGCGATGGGTGAACACGTACTGGTCGAGATGCCGATAGGGACTCGGTGCGGCCGGCAGCCCGACGGCGTACGTGTTGGCTCCCATGAGGACGGTGTCGAAGCCGCCGCCGCTCTGGTCGATCCCGAGAGCTGCGGCGTGGTCGGTGGGGATCGTGTCGGGGAACCGCTCGTTGATGCCGGCCATGTGATCGCCCTCGACGAGGAAGGCGTCGAACTCTCCGTCCGGCCCCGCGATGTAGCCGTCGAGGCTCACCGCCACGTAGTACACGAGTTCACGCATAGCTCACTCCAATCACTTCAGGTGTAGTGGTTTGCAATGTACAACAGCTGTAGTGGTTCGCGCTATCGTTTTCCGTATGGCCCGAAACGAGGAACGACGACGCGCACTCGCCGACGCGGGACTGACGGTCCTGGCGACGACGGGGGCACGGGGGCTCACCCACCGCGCGGTGGATCGGGAGGCAGGCGTCCCCCAGGGAACGACGACGAACTACTTCCGGAATCGCTCAGCGCTCCTGCAGGGCCTGGTCGAGCGAATCGGCGAGCGACTGGCCCCCAGCGAGGAGTTCATCGCCGAGCGCACCGGCCTGCCACCGAGCCGACAGCTCTTCGGCGAGTACCTGCGCAACATCGTCGAACGCCTCCTCGCCAACCGGGAGGTGACGATCGCCCTGATCGAGCTACGCCTGGAGGGCATCCGACGACCCGAGGTCGCCGAGATCATCGGTGAGTGGCGTCGTACCGGCTTCGCGGGGGACGTGGCCTTCAACGAGCAGGCGGGACTGCCCGGTACGGCACGGGAGATCGCACTGTTCCACTACGCGGTCGACGGGCTGATCCTCGACCAGCTCACCGGACCGCTTCTCCCCGACGAGCGCCTCGACGACATCGTCGACGCTCTCGTCGACGGACTGCTGCCGGCGTGAGTCGGCGCTAGGCCGACTGCTCTGCGAGCTTCTTCACGCGGTGGAGAACCTCGCGTGCCAACTTCTCCGACGACGCCGGATTCTGTCCGGTGAGGAGGTTGCCGTCGGCCTGGGTGTGTACGGTCCACGGCAGGCCGAGGGTCACCTTGAAGCCGGCGTGGGTGAGCCGGTCCTCGAGCAGCCACGGGGCCTTGTCGGCGAGCCCGGCCTGTTGCTCCTCGGCGTTGCCGAAGCACGTCACCGTGCGGCCGGAGAAGACGTTGACTCCGTCCTCGCCGGTGGCGGCCAGCAGGATCGCCGGTCCGTGGCAGACGACGCCGATGGTCTTCTTGGCCTGATCGGCGGCGATGAGCAGCGCGCCGGCGTCGGTGTCGACCGCCAGATCCTCCATCGGTCCGTGCCCGCCGGGTACGAACACCGCGTCGTAGTCGGAGATGTCGACGTCGGACAACGAGATCGGATCCTGCAACTCCGGATCGGTGTCGACCAGGTGCCGCATCTGTGTGGCGCGTTCGGCGGATCCGACGACGTCGGGACTGAGACTGCCCTCGTCGACCGGGGGACGCACGCCGCCGGGCGTCGCGACGGTCACCGCGTATCCGGCCTCCCGGAACACCTCGAGCGGTACGACGGCCTCCTCGGCCCAGAAACCCGTCTTGTGTTTCGACCCGTCGTTCAGCGTCCACGAGTCGGCGCCGGTCATGACGAAGAGAATTGAATGTGTCATCTTGCCCTCCTTCGGTTGGGATGACCCCTCAGCGGGTCAGTCAGTTGAGCCCGGTCAGTTCTGCCGACTTCTCCCACAGCCCGTCGATGAGCCTCTGGTTGTGGGCCTGCCGGTTCTCGAGTCCGTTCGGCTTGTGGCGGCTGAAGTACACGCCGTTGATCGAGGGATCCGCACCGCGTTCGGCGAGTGCGATGAGCGGGGCGGCGCCCTGCTCCGGCGTGATCGTCACGAAACGCGCGATGGGCGAGCGGTAGGCGAGCCCGACCAGCCGCGAGTCGCGGCCGAAACTTGTCGCCGCAGGACCGGGATGCACTGCAGCAGAATAGATCTTGTCGTCGGTCCAGCGTTGCGCGATGCCGCGGGTGAACAGGATGTTCATCAGTTTCGCGGTCCCGTAGGTGCGCCCGCCGAACGCCCGGCGCCTGTCGAAGTCCAGGTCGTCGAGATCGACACTCCCGGCGAGATTGCCGACACTGGCGGTGTTCAGGACCAGCGACGACCCAGCGGCGGCGAGCCGGTCGCGCAGCAGATTGGTCAGCAGGAACGGTGCCAGGTGATTGATCTGGAAGTTGGGCTCGTGCCCGTCTGCGGTCCGCTGAGACGGATTGAACGTTCCGCCGGCGTTGTTCATCAGGACGTCGATGGAGTCGACGCTGCCGGCGATCTGAGCGGCCAGATCACGCACCTGGGACAGATGGGCGAAATCCGCGGTGAACGGCGTCGCCCCGGTCTCGGCGGCGATGGGCGCCAGCTTCTGTGAGGACCTCCCGACGAGGATCAGGTTGGTCGACGGTCCGGCCAGTGCCCGCGCCGCGATGGCACCGATTCCGTCGCTGGCACCCGTCAGGACGATGGTGCGCTGTTCACCGGCCATCAGCGGTCCCCTCCGATCCGCCGACGGCATGGTCCTTCGCCGAATCGGCGTCCGCGGGCGCGGCGTCGTACGTGGCCTTCTCCTCGCGGATGCGCTGCGTCTCGCCGATGGGGGAGTCGTCGGCCGTGGGGAGCACCGAGTCCGGGCCGCCCTGCTCGTCGGGCTGCTCGGGCATGTCGGGATCTGCCTTCAGGTCGTCTCGGGTCGTCGTCCAGTCCGGCTGCTCGTTGTCCGCCATCCCTCCACCATGCCTGAGTATCGGCGATACGTCACCGGTTCAGATGTGGATAGCGACGCCGGAACTTCTCGACCCGGCCTGCCACATCGGGGATGGTCGACACCCCGGTGTAGAACGGATGCGAGTCGCTGGTGACGTCAACGACGATGAGCGGGTACACATTTCCGTCGGACCACGTGATCGTCGTCGACGACGTGGCGGTGGACCCGGTCACGAACTGTCTGCCCGTGGATGCGTCCTGGATGACGACGGGGTGATAGTCGGGATGGATGTTCTTCTTCACGGTGATCTCGCTGTTCGTGGGCGGGTGAGGGTTGTCCGGGCGGTGCTCGTGCGTCAGTGGTCGGAGGAGTCCCCGGTCGCGGGACTGTCGGCCATCGGCGCCTCGATGTCGACGTCGTCACACGGGTCTGCGTGGAACTGGCCGAACGGGTCGTCGAGGGTGTCCCAGAACTCCTGTCCGGCAGCGAGTTCCACATCGTTGACGCAGGCGGCGCGCAAGGCTTCGGTGATGTCGGCCGGATCGCCGCGGTGGAGGAGCACGACCAGCGACGAATGACGGTCCCCGTGGGTGTCGTCCCAGCGCAGCGCGCCGAGGGCGCGACGCTCGGGCGAGACCCGGGCGAGTTCGTCGTCGTCCATGGCGGCCAGCCAGCTGCCGCCCGGTGCGACGCGGAGGCCGCCTCCGGCCGACTCCAGCCACAGGGCCTCATCGGGCTGCGTCGCCAGCCACAGCCGTCCCCGGGCGCAGACCACGCCGTCGAGCAGGGAATCGATCGCGTCGTGCAGGCGGCCCGGATGCATGGGTCGGTCGGTGTGGAACTCCATCCAGGTGACCCCGCAGTCCGGGTCGAGGGAGGGTTCGTCGGCGAGGAGCGGGTCGTGTGGTCCGTCGATTCGTCCGCGCCGCGAGGAGCGCGGGATCGCGGCGCGGAGATGCTCCATGAGCAGGGGAGTGATCGGACGTTCCGGCAACTCGAACATCATCGGCGCCCTCGGTGCCAGGCGCTTGAGTACGGCCGCGAGGCGAGCCGACTCCCAGGCGTCCCGAGCGGCGGCATCACTTCCGGCGATGACGAGGGCGTCCGCGAACGCGACCTGCCCGACGGCGACCTGGGCCAGCGTGCGCTCGTCGTCGGGCGGGACCGGCAGGACCTCGCACAGCGCGAGATCTCCTGTTGCCTGATCGAGCCAGCCATCCTCTGCCACAGCCGCGATCGTGGAATCCACCCGGACGTCGAGAGCCGCAGGCGCCGCGGGTACACCGGGCAGGCCGTCGACGACCACGTGCTCGACCGACCAGGCGATCCGCTCGGGTTCCAGGATCGGGTCGAGGGTGAGAACGATGCGTCGAACCGATGATCGCCGGTGCAGGCGCCGGAGCAGGGGCAACAGATCCTCGCGCAGGGTGCACGACACGCAGCCGTGGGCGAGTTCGATCACGGTGACAGCCTGGCGGCGACGGCCGTCGAGTTCGTGCCAGCTCAGCGTCCGCACCACCTGACCTTCGCCGACCCCGGTCAGATCGTGGTGGACCTGCACAGAGCCGTGCTCGGCGATCAATGCGTCGGCGATCCGCGAGAGTGCGGGCCGGTCGAGGCCGGTCACCAGGATGACCGGCGTTCGGTCGTCGGCCGGGAGGAATCTCATCTGCCCGTCGGCGGCGTTCTGGTCCACCATGTCCACACTCCAGACTATTGGCAATTATTTCCATTTAGGTCGGCTCGACGGTACCGTGACGGCGTCGCTAATGCCAATCATTGTCAATAAGGAGGACGCCATGTCTCGTCGATGCCAAGTCACCGGCCGTGAACCGGGCTTCGGCAAACAGGTCTCGCACTCGCACCGCCGTACGTCTCGGCGCTGGGACCCGAACATCCAGCGCAAGCGGTACTTCGTACCGAGCGAGGGTCGGTTCGTCACGCTTCGTGTGAGCACCAAGGGAATCTCGACCATCGACAGGTACGGGATCGAGTCCGTGCTGCGCACGATGCGCGCACGGGGGGAGAAGATCTGATGGCCCGCAACGAGATCCGGCCCATCATCAAGCTCCGGTCCACGGCCGGAACGGGATACACCTACGTCACCCGCAAGAACCGTCGCAACGATCCGGATCGGATGGTGCTCCGCAAGTACGACCCGATCGCCCGTGCCCACGTCGACTTCAAGGAGGACCGCTGATGGCGAAGAAATCCAAGATCGTCCGCAACGAACAGCGGCGGGAGATCGTGGCGCGGTACGCCGCCCTGCGCGCGGAGCTCAAGCGGGTCATCGCCGCACCGGACTCGACCGGCGCCGAACGCGAGGAGGCCCGGCGTCGGCTCCACGGGCTCCCGCGCGACTCGAGTCCGACCCGGTTGCGGAACCGCGACGCCGTTGACGGCCGGCCCCGCGGCCACATCGGGAAAGCGGGGCTGTCGCGGGTGCGGTTCCGCGAACTCGCGCATCGTGGCGAGCTACCCGGCATCCGCAAGTCCAGCTGGTGAACGACGATCACAGGAGATAGCTCATGGCACGCAGAGCACGTCGCGAGGACGAACGTCCCGCCCGCAAGAAGAACCAGCTGGTAGCGCTCGGGGTTCGCGTGGACGGCCGGAACCCGGTGGACTACAAGGACATCGGGCTACTCCGGCAGTTCCTCAGCGACAAGGGACGGATCCGGAGTCGCCGGCTCACCGGTCTGACGCCCCAGCAACAACGCCAGGTCGCGACCGCGATCCGCAACGCGCGGGAGATGGCGTTGCTGCCCTACAACTCTCGCTGAAGCAGGGACACAACACATCGCCGCCCCCGGTTCGGTTCGAACCGGGGGCGGCGATTGTGCTGAGAGTCAGGAACTCACCGCATGCGAGTCCGTCTTGCCCCATGCCGGGGAGTTCTCGATCGCCCCGATGATCCGCGGACGCAGTTCGTCTGCGCGGATGACCGCGTCGACCGAACCGACCTCGACGGCGCGCCGGATGCTGTGCACCTTGTCGAACTCGGCGGCGATCTCGCTGATCTTCTCGGCGCGGACCGACTGCCGGATGTCGGCGAGTTCGGCGTTCAGGCTCGAGCGATCGGTGCCGGAGGACTCGGCGACGCTCGTCTCGAGCTCGCGGACGCGAGGATCGGCGGCGACGCGCTTGGCGACCTCACCGGCGAACACGACCGCTGCGGCCGGCGCACCGCCGAGCACGGACGCGAACGAACCGTCGATGGCCAGGACGGTCATGTTCGGGTTCAGTGCCTTCGAGAACACCACGAACGCACCGCCGTGGTAGCGCGAGATCACGCAGAACACGATCGGGCCGCGGAAGTTGACGATCGCGCGGCCGATCTCGGCGCCGTACTCGAGCTGCAGCTTGCGCATCGACTCCGGTGAACCGTCGAAGCCCGACAGGTTCGCGAGTACGACGAGCGGACGGTTGCCGCTGGCCACGTTGATCGCCCGGGCCGCCTTCTTCGACGACTGCGGGAACAGGGTGCCCGCGGTGTAGGTGTCGGGTCCGTCGGTCGGCTTGTAGCCGCGACGCGCGACCTCGCGCGACTCGATGCCCAGCATGCACACCGGGATGCCGCCCAGGTGGACGTCGCAGACGACGGCCGTCTCGGCGTCGGCCATGCCGGCCCACCGTTCGAGGACCACATGGTCCTGATCGGCGACGGCGCGCATGACGGTGCGGATGTCGAAGGGCTTCTTGCGATCCGGGTTGTGCTGCGGCGAGAAGATCTGACCCACCGTGGTGAAGTCGCTGCCCGCGAGCACGTGCGGGTAGTCCGAGACGTCGCGCTCCGTCGGATCGGCGGTGACCGCACGACGCGGCGTGCGCTCACCCGGCAACACGTAGGTGTGCTCGTAGTGGGACATCAGGACATCCCGTGCCGCACCGAGATTCGGTGCCCAGTACTGCGCCTGACCGTTCGGCCCCATCACGCGGTCGAAACCGCCGATTCCGAAGTTGTCCTCGGCCGACACGCCGCCGGAGAAGTCCAGCGACTGCTTGCCGGTGAGGACCATCGCCGAATCCGGGGTCATGACCAGTATGCCCTTGGTGTGCATGAGCATCGTCGCCTCGGCGTTCCAGTAAGGCTGCGCACCGACGTTGATCCCCGCGACCACGATGTTGATCTCGCCGCCGTCCTGGGTGTACTCGACGACGCGCTTCAGCGCGCGGGCCACCCAGTCCATGTTCTCGGTACCGGAGTCCATCGAGATCCGGGCACCCGACGACAGTGCGTACCACTCGAGCGGCACCTGCATCTGCTCGGCGAGATCGAGGGCGGCGATGACCCGGCTGCACTCCGGTTCAGACAGTGCGCCAAGCGATTTCGTCGGATCGCCGAGCAGGACCACGCGGGCGACACCTTCGGGGAACTTCTCCGTCCGCGTGGTCACCACGCCGGCGACCATGGCGGCCGAGTTGCGACCCTTGGGACGGTCGACCGGGATCAGGCGATCCTCGGCGTCGAGGTCGTATTCGGTGAAATCACCGAGGATCTCGGCCAGCTCGTACGGGTACACGGTGTTGCGTGCCGCGGCGCGCTTGACCTTCTGGCGGTACTCGTCGACGGGCTCGATCGGCGCGTCGGAGGGTTCGCCGACCCGGACGTCGAACTCGCCGGTCGCGTTGAGCGAGAAGTGAACCGACACCTTGGTGAGTTCCCCGGTCTCGGGGTTGCGACGACGAGCGATCACCTGGACCTCTTCGAGGCCGATTCCCCGTGTGACACCACGGATGTGGTCGGCGATCAGGTCGAGGACGGCCGGATCGTCGTCGATCGGCGGCCACACGTAGAGGATGATCCGGTTGGTGCTCGACGGCCGGGCCGCACCGCGCTGGGCGCGGCGGATCGAATCCGCACACGAGGCGAGCGTCGACTCCGCGGTGGGCAGCGTCAGCAGGCGGCCGCCCGGCTCGCGGACCGCGGTGAGGTCGCGGACCTGGGCGAAGGCGATGAGTCGCTCGTCGGACGGGTTCTCCCTTGCGACACAACGGAAGAGATACACCTCTTCGTCGTCGGCCGACGGGAGCCGGGTGAGGTCGAACTTCCGTAGCCGCTCCATCTGCATCCGCTGCGCGATGTGCGGGTGCAGGCCGCGGATGAGACGTTCCTCCGCCATGCCCGTCGCGGACTGACGGAAGGTGACGTGGTGATGCATGCGCGCATCGCCGCTGCCGGCCACGGTGATCGTGACGCGGTGGACCTGCGGGGGGAGTGCGGCGTTCGAGACGATCTCGTGCAGCGTCTCGGCCAGCACGTCGAATCCGCTCGGTTGCTGCTCCCAGCTGAGGTAGACGTCGGCATCGACCGCGGCCGAGCCCCGGGCGAGTTCGCCGAGACCGTTCAGCGCCGACGGGAGTGCCGCGAAACCGACGGCCGCCGACATCAGGCTGCCGCCGTCGCGTTCGGCGACGACGAAGGTCGTTCCACCGGCGTCCTGGTTGCGGATGTCGGAGAGTCCCTTGTTGCCGTAGTAGCGGCGGGTCAGGACCTCGAGCATCACCTGGTTGTCGGTGGTGCCCCGCTCGATGCGCTGGCCGAGGAGACGGACCAGCGGTTCGGTGCTGCGCACCATGTTGTCGACGCGCTCGTCGCGGTCCGCGGCGTTCGGGTTCTCGTCGAGGTAGCGGAGTTGCTTGCGCACGTTGCTGTAGACGCGGGCGCGGTCGCGGAGCAGCAGCGGCTGGCCGTACCAGGCGTAGACGACGCCGCGGGCGAGGTCGGCGATGGCCGGGTAGCGCATCTGGGTCGCGGCGATGAGTCGATCGAGGGCGGGGCCCACGTCGTCGCGCAGCTCGTCGCGGGGAGTCGGCTCCTGCAGCCACTCACGCAGCAGGGTGCTGATGACGGTGACCGACCCGCTCGGGTTCTGCAGGGTCAGGAAGATGCGGAAGACCGCGGCCTCGAGTTCCGGTGTCCGGTCGAGTTCGGTGACCCCGTAGTGCCGCAGCGCCCGGCCGAGCTGATCGTGGAAGGCCGCGGGCAGGCCGTCTCGCTCGACGTCGAGGCTCTGTAGGTAGGTGTGGAAGTTCTCGCGGGCACTGTGGACGTGCTCGACGCCGAGTTCGTCGCTGGACGGCCGGTTCTGGCTCAGCTCGGCGAGGTCGGCGAACACGGTGATGAGTTCGAGCTCGTCGGCGAGGGGCCGGCGGCCGCTCGCCGTCGCGGCGCGACGCACCGCGAGGTACTCGTCGAGCAGACGGGTGCGGTCGTGGTTGTCGACGTCGAAGCCGAGGAGCTGCGCGCGCAGGTCCTCCTGCGTGCGGGTGGTGCGCTCGTCGGCCTCGACCTCGGGTTCGGCGGGCAACTCGATGTCGACGCCCGCGACCTCCTCCGGGGCCTCGTCGCCGTCGTCGTCGGCCAGCGGTTCGAGCCGCAGCAGCGTCGCGCCGGTCTCCACCTGGGTGCCGACCGACACCAGGCTCTCCTTGAGCCGCGACCGGACCGGTGCGCGGAGCACGGTCTCCATCTTCATGGACTCCAGGACCAGCACCGGTGCGCCGGCCTCGACCTCGTCGCCCACCTGCAGCGGTGTGGCGACGACCAGCGCGGGCGCCGGCGAGCGCACGACGCCGCCCTCGTCGCGGCTGACCCGGTGGGTGATGCCGTCGACGTCGACCAGGTGGACCGGTCCGTGGGTGTCGGTGACGAGACGGAATCGCTCACGGTTGACCACGAGCTGCGCGGCGTGGTCGTCGAAGCGTTCGAGCTCGACATCGGCGCTGCGGGTCTCGGTGCCGGCCTCGATGCTGACGCGGAAGCGGTGTGCACCGATCCGCGCGACGCGCACGCGGTAGGTGGCACCGCGCAGCTTCAGGTCGAGCGGTCGGCCGCTCTCGTGCTGGACCTGCGGCCGGCCACCCGAGGCGGTCGACATCAGACGCTGCTGTTCGACCTTCTCTTCCTCCTCGTAGGCGTCGATCGCCGCCGCGGTGAGCGCGATGGCCGAATGCTGGTTGGCGACGAGGCCGCCCTCGGCGCGGACCCGGTCGATCCAGCCGGTGTCGGCGCTGCCGTCGATGACCTCGGGCTGGTCGAGCAGCTCGAGCACGAAGGACTTGTTGGTGGCGCCACCGGCGATGATCACGCGGGTCTCGCGCATCGCCCGGCGCAGGCGGCCGAGCGCCTCGTCGCGGTCGCGGCCGTAGGCGATGATCTTGGCGATCATCGAGTCGAAGTCGGCGGGGATCGTGTCGCCCTCGCTCACGCCGGTGTCGACGCGGATACCCGGGCCGGCCGGCAGTTCGAGGAGATTGATGCGGCCCGGAGCCGGTGCGAAGTCGCGGTCCGGATCCTCCGCGTTGAGTCGGGCCTCGATGGCATGGCCGCGCTCCACCGGCGGCTCACCCTCGAGCTTGCCGCCGGAGGCGACGTGCAGCTGGGCGCGCACGAGGTCGAAGCCGTTGGTGATCTCGGTGATCGGGTGCTCGACCTGGAGACGGGTGTTGACCTCGAGGAAGGCGAACAGCTTCTCACCGGGGTGGTACAGGAACTCCACGGTCGCCGCGCCGCGGTACCCGACCGCGACGGCGAGCCGCTCGGCCGAGGCCTTCAGCTCGGCGACCTGCTCGTCGCCCAGGACCGGCGACGCCGACTCCTCGACGACCTTCTGGTTGCGACGCTGCACCGAGCAGTCGCGAACGCCGAGTGCCCATGCGGTGCCCTGACCGTCGGCGATGACCTGCACCTCGACGTGGCGCGCACCGGTGACGAGACGCTCCAGGAACACGACGCCGCTGCCGAACGCGCGGGCGGCCTCGTCGCGGGTGCGCTCGTAGGCGTCGCGCAGCTCGTCGTCGTTGTTGACCACGCGGATGCCGCGTCCGCCGCCGCCGGCGGTGGCCTTCAGCATCAGCGGGTAGCTGATGTCGGCGGCCGCGGTGAGCGCGTCGTCGATGGTGTCGACCGCGCCACGGCTCCACGGCGCGACGGGCACGCCGACTTCCTCGGCGATGAGCTTGGCGCCGATCTTGTCGCCGAGCTTGCGCATCGCGTCGGGCGACGGGCCGACGAAGGTGACGCCGATCCGCTCGCAGAGTTCGGCGAAGACGGGGTCCTCGGCGACGAAGCCCCAGCCGACCCACGCGGCGTCGGCGCCGGTCTCGAGCAGGGCGCGCTCGAGCACCTTCATGTTCAGGTAGGGGCGCGACGCCGCGGGACCCAGGTCGTAGGCGATGTCGGCTTCGCGCACGAATGTGGCGCTGGCGTCGACATCGGTGTGCAGGGCGATGACCTCGATCGGCTGCCCCGTCTCGGCGGACAGGCCACGGACGGCGTGGATGAGGCGCATGGCGGCCTCGCCACGGTTGACTATGGCGATTCGGGTGAACATCACCGACTCCTTCGGTTCGTCGTGCCGAGGGTGTTTTCGGCACACGCGAGGTGGTTCAACAGATCGATAGTTGCGGACCGAAGCCATTACGCGCGAGTACGGCGACACGCGTCGGCATCGGGTCGTCGTGGCCCGGCGGCTCGCCGTGATCGGGAACGCGCTGGATGGAGACCATTTCCGCTATCAGATCTTCCTACCGAAAAGACGCACGATTCGGTGCCGATCCGCGATCTCGATCCGCGGGATCCGTGCCTCGATGGCTGTGATCCGGGTCCTGGATCCGGGTCTGGACCGCGTTCGGCGTGACCCGGATCACGTCACGCGACGAAGAGGATCCAGCCGTATACGAGCAGACCGAACACCAGTACCCCGAGGTAGGCCCAACCGAGCCAGATCGCGACGTTCGCGAACGGCAGTCCGGTCTCCCGGGTGCTCCGGATCTGCGCCCGCGCGCGGTAGCCGAGTACGAGGCCGATCGGGAAGGTGATGCCCAATCCGGAGAGGATCAGGGCCCACACGGCCAAGCGATTGAGGCGTGGGCCGGACTGGGGAGCCACGTTGTCCTCCGGATCGTCCTCGATTGCTGGGGTGTTTGCAGAGTAGGCCTGGGGCACCGGCGTGAACGCCGTGCGGTCATCGGAGCCGGGTGTCTCGTCGTCGCGTCGCGTGGCGGTGGCCGAGCGGGTCGCAGCCGCCGGGGTGACGAACATGGTCGCGTCGGCCGAGTCAGGACGGCGCGGCTCGTCGGCCAGCGGATCCGGACGCGACTGAGGTGCTTCTGGACGCGAGGATGCGGGACCGGGTCGGCCGCCGAGGGCGTCCGGACGCGTCGGACCGGGGGGTCGTTGCGGCGGATTTCCTTGCGACGGAACCTGTTTGGTCGCCTGCGGGGACCCGCCGGGCGGCGGGCGGTGTCCGGCCGGGGGACGGCCGGGGGGATTCGTGGGTCCGGGATTGCCCGACGGATTGCCCGGGGCCGGGCGCGGACCCGGACCGGTCGTGTAGGCGCCGGCCGGACGAGGAGGAGCAACCGGGTCGCCGCCGGGCCGGGGACCGTTGGAACGGGGAGGTTGCGGTCGGGGTCCGCCCGGCTGACCGGGGCCGCCGGGAGGACGTGGACCACCGGGGGGCGGACCCGGACGCTGTGCAGGCGCCGGACCGCCGGGAGCCGGCCCACCGGACGAGGGCGGGAACGGTCCGCGGGGGCCGGGGCGGGCGGAGTCGGGTGCGTCACGGCCCCGCGGCGGGGACGGTGCGCTGATCGGGGCACTGGGCACGCGCTCCCACGGTGCGGTGCCGGAGGATCCGCCGGTGGGCGTCGGGCCCGGCGATCCGGCGATCGGACCCGGGCGGGTGGGCTCCGGGTCGCGGGACCGTGCGTCGTCGGACATCGACCACAGCTCGCGTGCCCGCTCGGACGCACCACCGCCGGAGGTGGGCGTGTTCGGAGAACGCTCGTCGTCTGAGGTCACGTGTTCAAATTACCCGTGGGCGCCGCCGACGCCCGGATGGACTGCCGGCGATGTCGTCACGAGGCCTGTGATTCGGTGCTCTCCGCGAGGGCCTCACGGACCTCTTCGACGCGGGGGACGGTTGGGGAGACCGGCGGCGGTTCCTGACGCGTACGTCGCAGGAGGACGGCGCCGACACCGGCGCCGAGCGCCGCTGCGAGCACGGTCAGTGCGACGACGAGGTAGTTCTTCGGCATGTCGACCAGAGTGCCAGCCCGGCCCCCGCGGATGCCACCTCAGACCCTGTGACGCTGCGCGCGTTTGTGCACCTGGGAGCCACGTCTTGACCATCGGATGCGGCACAAGTGGTTGGATGGAGGGGTGACCACTCAGAAAACCTCCGCAGTCATCCACACCAACCGCGGCGACATCAAGGTCGACCTGTTCCCGAACCACGCGCCGAAGACCGTCGAGAACTTCGTCGGCCTGGCGGACGGCAGCAAGGAATACAGCAAGCCGAACGCGTCCGGCGGCAACTCCGGCCCGTTCTACGACGGCTCGGTCTTCCACCGTGTGATCGCCGGCTTCATGATCCAGGGCGGCGACCCGACCGGCACCGGCATGGGCGGCCCCGGCTACCAGTTCGGTGACGAGTTCCACCCCGAGCTGCAGTTCGATCGTCCGTACCTGCTGGCCATGGCGAACGCCGGCCCGGGCACCAACGGTTCGCAGTTCTTCATCACCGTCGGCCCGACCCCGCACCTCAACCGTCGGCACAGCATCTTCGGTGAGGTCACCGACCCCGCGTCGCAGCAGGTCGTCGACGCGATCGCGACCACGTCGACCGATCGTCAGGATCGCCCGCTCGACGCCGTCGTCATCGAGAAGATCGAGGTCAACTGACTTCTCCGGAACACACCGCCCCACAACGGGCGGTGTGTTACCGGCATCCCGACCGTCCCACCGGCCTGTCCTGCAGCCGGTGCGGGCGGCCGGCCTGTCCGGAATGCCTTCGACCGGCGTCGGTCGGCCAGCATTGTCTCGAATGTCTTCGAGATGACGGCATCCAGCAGACGCCGGCCTTCGGTGATCGCAGGGTCCGGAGGATGGCGACCACCCGCCTGTCCGCCGGCAAGCCGTACGTCACCTACACCCTGATCGGGATCAACATCCTGATCTTCCTCCTGTGTGCTGTGCAGGCCGGAAGCTTCGGCGACCCCGGGGCCGCCACGATCTTCAGCGCCGGAGATCTGCTCAAGAGCGATGTCGCCGCCGGTGAGTACTGGCGCCTGCTGACGTCCGGCTTTTTGCATTTCAGCGTCATGCACGTGGCCGTCAACATGCTCTCGCTCTACATCCTGGGTCGCGACCTCGAACTCGCGCTCGGCATGTTCCGCTACCTGGCGGTCTATCTGATCGCCTTGCTGGGCGGCAGTGCCGCCGTCATGCTCTTCGAGAACGACCGTGCTCTCACCGCGGGTGCCTCCGGCGCCATCTACGGGCTGATGGGCGCGATGCTGGTGATCATCCTCAAGGCCCGCGTCTCGCCGGTGCCGGTGCTTCTGATCATCGGGTTCAACGTGGTGCTGTCGTTCTCGCTGCCCGGGATCTCCGTCCTCGGGCACCTCGGTGGTCTCGCCTTCGGCGCCGCGGCCACCGCATCCATCGTCTATCTGCCCGGCATCGCCCTGCCGGAGGGGCGTCGGACCCCGCAGGCGGCGAGTCAGGTGGGCTGGATCGCCCTCGGCGTGCTCTTCGTCGTCGCGCTCGGTCTCGGTGTCGCCGGCGGCATCACCTACGACGGGCTGACCTACATCCGCTGACGTTCAGGCGTCGACGTCGCGCGGCCGGGACGTCACCGGTCGTCGTCGACGCGGAATCCCGCTGCGCGGAGCTCGTCGACGACCGAGATGAGATCGGTCCCCAGATCCCACCGGCTGAAGACGAGTAGCCGGGCGTCGTCGGAGAATCCGCCATCCGGTCCGCCCGGCTCCGCGTCGTCGTCCAGGACGTCCATCTCGAGCTGTCCGACCCGACGCCCGACGCGGCGCATCGACAACAGCCGGATGCGTTCGACGCGGTCGGGCGTGTAGCTGCGCCGCCCGGTCAGACTGCGGACGGTCAGCGTGGCCGGATTCCCGGGGGAGAGTTCGAGGCGCGGCCGGACGATCAGGGTGTAGGCGCCCAGGCCGACGAGCAGTACGCCGGCGATCCCCATGAGCACAGACCCGGCGGGGTCGTTGGCCACCAGGATCGCGCCGCCGAGCAGGATCAGGCCTCCGACGCAGCCGGCGATCCCGGCTCCGACGGGTGTCGACCAGGAGCGTGTTGATGGGTCGACGGAGTTATCCACAGGAGTTACTCACAGTGGGGACTACTTACACACATGTTATTTCCACAGTGTGGATAACTTACACACATGTATTTTCCCTGGTCAGGATGGTTCATACGGCGAACAACTGTGGATGGAGCACTGTGGATGGGATCAGCGCCACCGCATGGTCATCAACAGGCCGGCCACCATCAGGGAGAAGCCGATGAGGAAGTTCCAGGAGTTGAGTTCGGCCATCCAGTGGAGGACCTGACCCTCGGCGCCGTACGCGGTGGGCGTGGCGGCGAGGTAGTAGACGACGAGCCAGGCGAGCCCGAGGAGCATCAGGCCGAGCATCACGCTCACGTAGATGGTGCTGGAGGCGCCGGCCTTGACCTTGACCGGAGTCCGGCTCGCGGTGTTGATCGTGTAATCGGTCTTCTTGCGGACTTTTGACTTCGGCATGACATCCTCTGTTGTGCTCTACCGCGGCAGCGGTCGTACGCGTGTGCCCTCCGGTCGCGATCATCGCGTCGACGATCGGCCCAGGGCCTTCAAACACTCGACTTCTACGGTATCTCACCAGGTCGCTGACCGAGCCACCCGCTTTCGGCGGTAGCCTTTTGTCCGTGAGTCGCATCCTGGTCATCGACAACTACGACAGCTTCGTCTACAACCTGGTCCAGTACCTGGGTCAGCTCGGTGTCGAGGCCGTCGTGTGGCGCAACGACGACCCGCGGCTGACCCCGTTCGACACCGAGCATCTGCGGGAGGCCGTCGCCGGATTCGACGGTGTGCTGCTCAGCCCCGGACCCGGCACCCCTCAGCGCGCCGGTGCGACGATGCCCATGGTCGAGGTGGCCGCCGCCGAAGAGCTCCCGCTGCTGGGTGTGTGCCTGGGTCATCAGGCGATCGGCGCGGCTTTCGGCGGAACCGTCGACCGCGCGCCCGAACTCCTGCACGGCAAGACCTCACTGGTGTTCCACGACGACAAGGGCGTGCTCGCCGGCCTCCCGGATCCGTTCACCGCCACCCGGTACCACTCGCTGACGGTGCTGCCCGAGACGATCCCCGACGAACTCGTCGTCACCGGACGTACCGAGTCGGGCATCGTGATGGCGATGGCCCACCGCGAGCTACCCATCCACGGCGTCCAGTTCCACCCGGAGAGCGTCCTCACCGAAGGCGGTCACCGGATGCTCGCCAACTGGCTCAAGACCTGCGGCATCGACGTCGACGAGGCTCGAGTCGCAGCGCTCGAGGCGGAGATGGCCAGCGCGGTCGGCTGATGCCGACTTCTCTGCTGTCGGACGCGACTTCACTGCTGTCTGACGCCGACTTCTCCGCTGTCGGACGCGACTTCACTGCTGTCTGACGCCGACTTCTCTGCTGTCTGAGGTGCGAGGAGCGAAAGCGACGAGCCACGAAGACCTGGTGAGATGACGTCGGCAGCCCTTCGTGGCTCGCTTCGCTCGCACCTCAGGGAGCAGATGGTCGCGCGCTCGCACCTCAGGGAGCAGATGGTCGCACGCTCGCACCTGAAGGGAGCAGGTGGTCGAACGCTCGCACCTGAAGGAGCGAGAGCCGTCAGTTCGGCAGCAGGCTGGCCTGACCGACGATGATCGTGATGGCGCCGCTCTTGCGCGCCTTGGAGCCCACCGGCGGGTCCTGTCCGACGACTCGCCCGTTGTCGGGACTGTTCAGCGGCACGTTCCGGGTCTGACGCGTCAGCGTCGACCGTTCCCACCCGGCCTGCTCCAGGGATGCCTGGGCCTCGGCGGGGGTCTTGCCGCGCAGGTTCGGGACGGTGAACAGATTGCCCCGGGACACCGAGATCTGCACCGTGCTGCCCTGCTCGGCCGTCGACCCGGGTCCCGGCGAGGTGGAGATGACCTCGCCGGCCGGCTGATCGGAGTCGACCGCGACCACGTCGACCACCATGCCCAGGTCCTCGAGAACCGCGCGAGCACGATCGCCCGGCATCCCCACGACGTCGCGGACGGTGACCTCCCTGGGGCCGTTGCCCACGTTGAGGACCACCGCGCCGTTGACCGGCACCTCGGTGCCGATCTTCGGTGCGGTCGAGACGACCTTCTCCTTCATCTCGACCGTCGAGTCGACACGTTCGGTCTTGACGTTGGTGAACCCGAGCACCTTGAGGGCGTCGAGCGCCTCGGCAGGCGTCTTCCCGACCAGGTCAGAGGGTATTCGGTGGCGTTGCGGTCCGGCCGAGATGTACAGCGCGACCTCGGATCCCTCCGCCGCCAGGACACCTTCGCCCGGCGTCGACCTGGTTGCGAGTCCGGCTCCGACGTCGAGGCTGGGTTCCTCGAGTAACCGCACCTCGAAACCGGCGCGTTCCAGCGACGACTGCGCGTCCTCGGAACTGAGGCCGGCGACCGCGGGCACGGTGACGTCGGGATTGGCGTCCGAGCTCCACGGGGACCACAGGAACAGCGTGCCGACGAGCAGCACCACGGCGGCGATCGCGCCGGCCATCAGCCAGCGGGACCTGCGGCGTGGCGGCTCGTCGTCGCCGTCGCCCGGGTATGCGGCATCGCGTCGATGGTTGCCGCCGGCACGGGTGGGGATGGCGCGCCGCGGTCCGGTCGTCTCCGGACGGGTGGGGCGTCGTGGACCGGTGTCGATGAACTCGGTCCGCTCCTCGTCGGTGAGCAGCATCGGCGCCGCCGGCTTCCCGCCGGCGAGCACCCGGATCAGATCGGCCCGCAGATCCGCGGCCGACTGGTATCGGTTCTCCTTGTTCTTGCTCATCGCCTTGAGCACGACGGAATCGAGTTCGCGCGGGATCTCGGGGCGCACGTGCGACGGCCACGGCGGGTCCTCGTGCACGTGCTGATGGGCGACCGCGACCGGCGAGTCACCGGTGAACGGCGGCTCCCCGGTGAGCAGTTCGAACAGCACACAGCCCATCGAGTAGATGTCGCTGCGCGGGTCGACCTTGATGCCGCGGGCCTGTTCCGGCGACAGATACTGGGCGGTGCCCATCACCGCGGAGGTCTGCGTCATCGTCGACGTCGAGTCGCTCATCGCGCGGGCGATGCCGAAGTCCATCACCTTCACCGCGCCGGACTTGTCGATCATGACGTTCGCCGGCTTCATGTCGCGGTGCACGATGCCGTTGCGATGGGAGAAGTCCATCGCCGCCGCGACGTCGGCCATCCAGGTCATCGCCTGCCGTGGGGCGATCGGGCCGTTGGCGCGCAACACATCTCGCAGGGTGTCGCCGTCGACGTACTCCATCACGATGAACGGCAGCGGGCCGTCCTCGGTCTCGGCCTCGCCGGTGTCGAAGACCTGCACGATCGTCGGGTGGTTCAGCTTCGCCGCATTCTGGGCCTCACGACGGAAGCGCAGGTAGAACGACGGATCGCGCGCGAGGTCTGCTCGCAGGACCTTGACCGCCACATCCCGGTGCAGCACCAGATCCCGGGCATAGTGCACCTCGGACATGCCACCGAAACCCAGCGTTTCGCCGAGTTCGTAGCGGTCGGAGAGGTGGTGTGGTGTCGTCATCTGCCTTGGGTCAGCCTGGGATCTCAGCTCAGAACGGTGGTCGGACGTGGTATCAGCATGCCCGGCGAACTAGCACAGCGGGAACGGCACGCCGGGGAAACAGGGAGTCCCGGTGGCGGCGCCGGTGTCCGTCGTCTCCTCGGAGGTGGGCGGCGGCGCTGTTGTGGTGGTCTGCGTCGTCGTCTCCTCGCTGGTCGTGGTCGTCTCCTCGCTCGTGGTGGTGCGGGTCGGGCGACGAGTGGTCGTGGTCTCCACGGGCTCCTGCGTCGGGACCACCGTGGTGGTCCGGGTGACCGCCGACGAGGTCGACGGAGTAGAGGGCGCGGCATCGTCGCCGCCGCTGCTGACCAGGTAGAAACCGATCAGGCCGATCGCACCGATGAGCAGTGCGGCGGCCACGCCGGCGAGGACCTTCTGGCCCGTCGTCCAACTGTTGTCCGGTGGCGGCGCCACTGCGGTCCGTGACGTGGGACGCGGGGTCACGGGACGGGAGGCGGTACCCGGCGCGGTCGTGGCGCGGGTGGCGACGGTGTTGCCCAGCGCCGCGGCACCGGCAGCACCTGCTGCCGCCCCGGCGATCGCGCCCGGACGCGGGGGCCGGCGACCAGCGCGCACAGCGGCCACCGCGTCGGCGAACTCGCCTCCGCTGGCGTACCGCTGGCGCGGATCCTTGGCCATCGTGATCTCGATGAGTTCACGGACACCCGACGGCAGGTTCGACGGCAGCGGCGGCGGCGATTCGCGGATGTGCTTCATCGCCACCGTGATGGCGCCGTCGCCGAGGAACGGACGACGACCGGTGAGGGCCTCGTAGCCCACGACGCCGAGAGAGTAAACGTCGGACGCGGCGGTCGCCTCGTCGCCGGTGGCCTGTTCGGGCGAGATGTACTGGGCGGTGCCCATCACCATGCCGGTCTTGGTGACCGGTGCGGAGTCGACGGCCTTGGCGATACCGAAGTCGGTGATCTTCACCTGTCCGGTCGGCGTGATCAGGATGTTGCCCGGCTTGACGTCGCGGTGGACCAGACCCTGGCTGTGCGCGGCCTGCAGCGCCCGGCCGGTCTGCTCGAGCATGTCGAGCGTGTTGGTCAGCGAGAGCCGGCCGAGTCGGGAGATCACCGAGTTCAGCGGCTCGCCGTCGACGAGTTCCATCACCAGGTACGCCAGCGGGTCGCCGCCGTTGTAGTCCGGGGTCTCGCCGTAGTCGAAGACGTTGGCGATGCCCGGGTTGTTGAGCTTCGCGGTGGTCTGCGCCTCGGCGCGGAACCGGGCGATGAACTCCGGGTCGCTCGTGTACTCGGCCTTGAGGACCTTGACGGCGACACGACGGTTCAGTCGCGTGTCGAGGGCTTCCCAGACCTGGCCCATGCCGCCGGTCGCGATCAGGCGGATGAGCCGGTAACGATCACCGATGGTGGTGCCGTTCTGCAGGGTCATCGACTGCCACCTCCCACCAGTGAGTTGATAACTTCTCGTCCGATCGGCGCGGCGACGGTCCCGCCGACCGAATCCGCACCGAATTGTCCATTCTCCACCACCACGGCCACCGCGATCTGTGCGTTCGACGACGGACCGAACGCGATGTACCAGGAGTACGGGGTGTCGGTGCTCGAACCGCTCTCCGCGGTGCCGGTCTTCGACGCGATCGCCACCGGTCCGCCGGCACCCGAGGTGGAGCGCTCGGACTCGATCATCATCGATGTCAGCTCGGCCGCCTGCTCGGGGGTGATCGGCTTGTTGGCGGTGGTCGGCGGTGTGGTCTGCAACGTCCGCAGATCCGCTGATTGAAGCTTATCGACCAGGTACGGCTGCATTCGCACCCCTCCGTTGGCGACGGTCGCCGCGATCATGGCGTTCTGCAGCGGGGTCAGCCGCACGTCACGCTGTCCGATGGATGCCTGAGCGAGCACGTCGAGCGACGGAATCGGACCCACGGTCGAGTCGGCGACCGGCATCGGGATGTCCGGGCCGGGCTGATCGAGGCCGAACAGGCTCGCGGTCTCGGTGAACTTGGGGATCGCGTCCGACATCTTCTCGGTCACCAGTTCGGCGAACGCGGTGTTGCACGAGTACTTGAACGCCGTCTCGAGTGACACGGTCCCGCCGGAGGAGCCGGGGCAGGCTTGGCCGCCGTAGTTCGGCAGGGACACGTTGGTGCCCGGCAGCGGGAAACTCGGCGCCGCGGTCAGGCGGATGCCCGGGGTGATGTTGTCGCGCAGGGCGGCCGCCGAGGTGACGACCTTGAAGGTCGATCCCGGCGGATACAGCTGGTTGATCGCGCGGTTCAGCATCGGTTGGGCGGTGTCGCCCGGACGGTTCCAGGCCTCCCAGCTGCTCTCGCGAACTTCCTGGTCGTGGCTGGCGAGCTTGTTGGGGTCATAGCTCGGGGTCGAGACCATCGCCAGGATCTTGCCGGTGTTGGGCTGCAGCGCCACGACGGAGCCGCGGCACGGTCCGTCGCACGGCCCGTTGAGCATGGCGCGGTACGCGGCCTGCTGGACCTTCGGGTTGATCGTCGTGACCACGTTGCCGCCGCGGGGGTCGCGGCCGGAGAACATGTCCATGAACCGCTGTCCGAAGAGCCGGTCGTCGGAGCCGTTGAGGATGGAGTTCTCGTAGTGCTCGATCTGGCTGGCGAGGTACTGGAACGAGTAGTACCCGGTTACCGGTGCGAACGCCTCGGCGCCTTCCCGCGGGTACTGCCGGAGGAACTTCAGGCGGCTGTCGATGGGCACCGACAGCGCGATCACGGTGCCGTCGGAGGTGGTGATCAGGCCACGCTGCCGCGAGTACTCGTCGAGCAGGACCCGGTTGTTGCGCGGGTCGGTCTTCAGGGCGTCGGCCTTGAAGACCTGGACGTAGGTGGCGTTGGCCAGCAGCGCGACGATCATCACGATCACCGCGAGCGACACATTGCGGATCGGTTTGTTCATCGGCGCTTCACCACCTGGGTGGGCAGCGCGTCGACCGGCTTGGCCGCCGTCCGCTTCTTCACCGGATCGGGTTCGCGGGCGGCGTTGGAGATGCGGATCAGCAGCGCGACGAGGATGTAGTTGGCCAGCAACGACGAGCCGCCGTACGACAGGAACGGCGTCGTCAGACCGGTCAGCGGGATGAGCTTGGTGACGCCGCCGACGACGACGAAGATCTGCATGGCGATGGTGAACGCCAGGCCCGTCGCGAGGAGCTTGCCGAAGCTGTCGCGGACGGCGATGCCGGTGCGCAGACCGCGGTGGATGAACACCATGTAGAGCAGCAGGATCGCGGTGAGGCCGGCGAGCCCGAGCTCCTCACCGATGGTCGAGATGATGAAGTCGGTGTTGGCGAACGGGACGATGTTGGGTCGCCCGGATCCGAGGCCGGTGCCGAACAGGCCGCCCGTGGCCAGGCCGAACAGGCTCTGACCGATCTGGTAGCCCGAGCCGTCGAAGTCCTCGAAGGGGTTGAGCCACACCGAGACACGGGTCTGCAGGTGGGAGAAGATCGACCACGCCAGCACGGCGCCGATGGCGAACAGGCCGATGCCGAGGACGAGCCATTCGACGCGGGACGTGGCCACGTAGAGCATCGTCAGGATCGTCGCGAAGATCAGCAGCGAGGTGCCGAGGTCCTTCTGGACCACCATCACCGCGATGGCGATGGCCCACGCGGCGATCAGCGGGCCGAGGTCGCGGGCGCGCGGCAGGTCGACGCCGAGGACGTGCGGACCCGCGGTGATGAACAGGTCGCGCTTCGACACCAGGACCGCCGCGGCGAAGATGATGATCAGGATCTTCGAGAACTCGCTCGGCTGGATCGAGAAGAACGGCGTGATGATCCAGTTCTTCGATCCGTTGATCTCCGAGAACGCGCTCGGCAGGATCGCCGGGATGATCAGGAAGATCAGTCCACCGAGGCCGAGGGTGTAGGCGTACCGCGACAGCGTGCGGTGATCCCGGATGAGGATCAGCACCGCCGAGAACGCGATGATCCCGAGTCCGGCCCACAGCAGCTGTTGATCGGCGTTGTTCGTGGCCTGGGTCGGATTGATCGACTCACCGGTGTTTCCCGACCCGAGGTCGAGGCGGTGGATCAGCACGAGCCCGAGTCCGTTGAGCACGGCGACGACCGGCAGCAGGATGGGGTCGGCGTGCGGCGCATAGCGTCGTACGACCAGGTGGGCGATCCCGAACAGCGCCGTGTACGCGGCGACGTACTTGAAGATGTCCCACGTCAGGTTCTGGCCCTGGGCCGCCTGGACGATGAGCAGGGCCACGGTCACCAGGCCGATGGCGAACACCAGCAGGAGCAGCTCGGCGTTCCGGCCGGTACTCGTCGCGGGCTCGCGAGGCGGGGCGTGCGGGGCGGGCGCGGCTTGAGTCATCTCACCTGCTGCCGGCAGCTGGTACCGGCGTCCTGTGGAGGTGCTGGCTTCTCGGCGGGTGCGGCGCCCGGCGCGGGCGGGGCCACGGACTCGGTGGCGCCGCGCTGCGGGATCCCGGTGGGTCCGGCGGTGGCCCGGGGAGCGGGCGGCACACTCGACGCCGGGGGCGGCGGGGTCGCCGACGACGGCGCAGGCGGGGGAGTGGACGAGGGAGCGTTGTCGCAGCGGAAGGTGAGCTCCTTGGTCACCACGCCTTCGATCTCCTCGGCGGTGCGATCGCGGATCATCACGTTCTTGACCGACTGGGCCGGCCCGGACACCAGGTCGTCGACGTTGAGCGGGACCTCGCAGGTGCCGTCGTACGGGATGAAGGTGTAGGTGGGCTTCTCCTGGTCGAGGTCCTCGACGCACACGCGGGTGACCGGCTTGCTCATCGACACGAACAGGAAGTCGGCGGGCGAACCCTGGTGGATCACGACGTCGCCGTCGGAGTCGGCGGCCACGTAGTAGTTGCTCTCCACGATCGAGCGGACGACGAAGAATCCGGCGACCAGTGCGACGACGACGGCGAGTACGACACCGACCGCAAGCCACCGGCGCCAGGTGCTCTTGTGCTGGTGCGGCTCGTGGTCCTCGGTCAGCACCGTCGGACGCTGCGGCTCGGCGGGCGGCGGACGCAGCGCGGCGGCGCGCCCGGCAGCGGTCGCGGGGTCGGGGGTGTAGTGCTCTTCGTTGCCGCCGGCGGCGCCGCCGACGATCGGGCGCGAGTCGCCGTACTCCGTGTCGACGACGTCGGCGAGGACGACGGTCACGTTGTCCGGTCCGCCGCCGCGCAGCGCGAGCTCGATGAGGCGGTCGGCGCACTCTTTCGGATCGGCGATGGATCCGAGGGTCTCGGCGAGGGTCTCCTCGCTGACGACGTCGGAGAGACCGTCGCTGCAGAGCATGTACCGGTCGCCGGCGCGCGCCTCACGCATGGTGAGCGTCGGCTCGACCTCGGCGCCGGTCAGCGCCCGCATGATCAGCGACCGCTGCGGGTGCGTGTGTGCCTGTTCGGCGGTGATCCGGCCTTCGTCGACGAGCGTCTGCACGAAGGTGTCGTCGCGGGTGATCTGGGTGAGCACACCGTCGCGGAACATGTAGCCGCGTGAATCGCCGATGTGGCACAGTCCGATTCGGCTGCCGGCGAAGAGGATGGCGGTGAGGGTGGTGCCCATGCCGTCGAGTTCGGGTGCCTCGTGGACCTGTGCGGCGATGGCCTCGTTGCCTGCCCGGGTGGCGCGATCGAGGTGACTCAACAGGTCGCCGCCGGGCTCGTCCTCGTCGAGTTCGGAGAGAGCGCGGATGACGAGTTGGCTGGCGACCTCGCCTGCCGCGTGTCCGCCCATGCCGTCGGCGAGTGCGAGCAGGCGCGGGCCGGCGTAGAAGGAGTCCTCGTTGTTGGACCGGACGAGACCGCGGTCGCTGCGCGCGATGTAGCGCAACACAAGTGTCACGGGCGCAACTCGATCACGGTCTTGCCGATGCGGATCGGCGTGTTCAGCGGGACCTTGACGGCAGTCGTCACCTTGGACCGGTCGAGATAGGTGCCGTTGGTCGAACCGAGGTCTTCGACGTACCAGTCGTCACCCCGCCGCGAGAGACGTGCGTGACGTTCGGAGGCGTAATCGTCGGTGAGGACCAGGGTCGAATCATCGGCACGGCCGAGCAGCACCGGCTGCTGACCGAGGCTGATGCGGGTGTTGGCCAACGCGCCGTGCGTCACGACCAGGTAGCGCGCCGCGCCTCGTACCCCGCCGCCGCGTCGACGCTTCTCCGCGCCGCCCGAGTAGCGCGGAATCCGCATGCCACCGGCCGACGCGATGTCGGCGCGCAGGGTCCGGATCACGGCGAAGACGAACAACCACAGCAACAGCAGGAACCCGATACGGGTCAGTTGCAGCACCAAGCCCTGCATGTCTTGCGTTCACCTCCAGCGCCGTCACATCTCGGTCCGGTAGTACTCGGCAGAGCCGTACCGGGGGCGGGTGTCGATCTCATTGCCGATCGCAACCGGCGGACCCGTGTGCATCTTATGGGCAGTTCCGGCGAACCCGGTCATTCACATATGACAGTTCAGTATCAACCGCCCGGATACGGTCCATCCGATCCCTCTGATCAGCGACGACCGCCGCCCCGTGCCGCGGGGCGTCTCTCCGGCGCTTGCCGGGCCTACTGGAACCGGACGGTGATGTCGGAATGTCCCACCCGGATACGGTCGCCGTCGGCGAGTTCCCAGGTGTTGACCTGCAGATCGTTGACGGTTGTGCCGTTGGTGGAGTTCAGATCGGTGAGCATCGCGGTGGTGCCGTCCCAGCGGATCTCCACGTGGCGACGCGAGACACCGGTGTCGGGCAGGCGGAACTGCGCGTCCTGGCCGCGGCCGATCACGTTGGAGCCCTCATGCAGCTGGAAGGTGCGGTTGCTGCCGTCCTCGAGGAGCAGGGTGATCGCCGTCGGGGCGTAGCCCGCAGCGGGTCGTCCGGCGCCGTAACCCTGGTCGTAGCCACCCTGGTAGTCGTAGGCGGCGGGCTGCTGCCCGTAGCCCTGCTGCGCGTAGCCCTGGTCGTAGCCCTGCTGGCCGTAACCCTGCTCGTAGCCGGGCTGCTGGCCGTAGCCCTGCTGTCCATAACCCTGCTGCTCGTAGCCGGGCTGCTGGCCGTATCCCTGCTGTTCGTAGCCGGCGGGCTGCTGTCCGTACGCCTGCTGCTCGTATCCCTGGCCGTAGCCGGGCTGCTGTCCGTAGGCCTGCTGCTCGTAGCCGGGCTGCTGGCCGTAGCCCTGGTCGTAGCCCTGCTGCCCGTAACCCTGCTGTTCGTAGCCGGCGGGCTGCTGTCCGTAGGCCTGCTGGTCGTAACCCTGTTCGTAGCCGCCCTGCTCGTAACCGGGCTGCTGACCGTACTGGTCGTAGCCCTGTTGTCCGTAGCCCTGCTGCCCGGCGCCCTGGCCGTACTGGTCATAGCCCTGCTGCTCGTAGGCCTGCTTGTCGTAAGCGGGATCGGCGCCCCTGCGCTGGTCGTATCCGGGGTTCTGAGTCATCTTGGGGGCTCCTTGGTCGAGGGCGTCGGCTTGGAAAGCTTGTGAGGCCTGGCGAGGAATCGGGGCCGGGGGACCGGCCGGTGGGTGGGGGGCCTTCGGTGGTGCGCCGTGTGGTTGCTCCGAACGCGACGGCACCGGGCGGGGCCGCGCGTCAGGGTTAACCGTGCCGCGCGCACGGAAGATCCCGGTGTGCAGGGATGGCGATTGGTCGAACTCTACGACGACCGTGCCGTACGTCTGCCATCCGTTGTCCTTGATGAAGTGTTCCAAATGCTTCGAGAAAGTCTTGCGGTTCAGTTCGTATTCCGCAGCGATGTGCTCATGATCGGTCGGACTCAACAGCAACGTGTAGCTGTTGGCCGCAAGGACGGTGCCGTCGCCGAGGTTTTCCAGCGACTCCTCGGCTTCACGCGCGAGGCCGTTCTCGATCTCCTGGGGGGCCACCTGACCACCGAAAACTCGCGCAAAGCCGTCGTCAACAGCACCTTCGAGCTTGCGTTCAATTCGTTGCAGGATCCCCACCGAGACCTCCTTCCGCGGCTTTAGAGCGTGTCGCCGTGCATATGGCCTTGTTTGATGATAGCGACAAGAACGGACAACTGTGCCACCGCGACAACTGGTTCATCGTGTGTAACACCTGTCCCATGGGTCTGGCCAGTCACTGGTGCCGCAGCTCACGGGCCGTCCGAACTCCCGCGGGTACCCGGGTTTTGTAGTAGGGGCGGGGTGCTGCTATCGTCGTCCAGTCGCCGGACGAAACCAGTTCGACGACATGCCCGCCGGAATTCTCGGCGGCCACGGGCGAGTGGCGGAATGGCAGACGCGCTGGCTTCAGGTGCCAGTGTCCTTCGGGACGTGGGGGTTCAAGTCCCCCTTCGCCCACCACGGTGACAGAGGCCGGATCGCGGAGACGCGGTCCGGCCTTTTTCATTTCTCCAAACCCACCCTTTTTCCGCAGAATCACCACCCACGCGGGTGGTGATTCTGCCGATCTGTGGTGGGTTTGCCGACTCGAGTTGCCCGGAACTCCGTTGGCGCGGGATTTCAACAAGATCCTCGCCACAGCAGCGATGGTGATCGCGTCCATGGGCGTGGCCACCGGTACCGCCTACGCCGACACCGCAGGCCCGGTCAGTACCCAGTGGAAGGTGGATCGGCACGACTCGAGCGTCGTCGTCTCCACCGACACCGGTTCATTCGTCGAGGACGGTGGTCAGCTCGTCCTCCGCGACCGCAACGGACACGACGTGGAGTCCATCCCGCTAACCCTGGCCGTCGACGACTTCACCCATCCGGTGGATGCCGATGTGCACGGACGGTCGGCCACCCTGACGGTGAACACCTCGCCGCTGGCCACCCGCTTCCAACCGGTTCGTCACAATGTCGACCTGCAGGCCGCGGTCGCCGGTGTGAAGGACAACATCGGCCTGACCGCGAGTGTGGGCGGGTTCCTCGGCGCGGCAACGGGACTGGTCGGTGGTTGTCTGTTCGGCGCCGTCGCCGCGGGCGTCGTCTCCGCCCCGGTGGCCCTGCTCTTCGGAGCCGGCCCCGTCGCCGGCTGCATCGGCGGCGCGATCCTGCTGGGTTCGGCTGCGTCGCTGGGCGGAACCGCCATCGGCGGACTCGGCTCGGCCATCGCCAACGCCCAGCCCTTCATCCAGTTGCGCAATGCCCCGCCGAAGAAGAAGTAGCCTCTCCAGACCGCCCGACCTCTCACCTCGAGGACCCCATTCCGCACTTGCGGAGTGGGGTCCTCGGCGTGAGCCGGCCGTCGTCAGGCGGAGACGCTGAGAGCGTCGTCTATCTCGACGTGCCGACCACGCGCCCGGCGAAGCCGTCGAGGCGTGTTCGCAACGACTCGATCCGCTGCCGCCGAACGGCTTCCGGGTCGTGGCCACCGAAGACCGGCGGCGGCTTCATCCGGACGTTCTTCGAGCACTCGAAGTTCGAGCAGATCAGGGTGCCGACGGTGTCGCCATTGCGGCCGGGGGCACCGGCGAGCTTGGCGCTGAAGAAGGCGACGTCGTTGGGCAGCAGGACGTCCTCGCAGAACGAACACAGCGGGCGCTTGCGCGGCTGGCGTCCGCCCAGCCGGAGCATGATGCCGACGGGATCATCGTCGGTCGGGATGACGACGTAGCCGACCATCGGCTGCTTCGGATCCCGCCATCCGACGAAATCCATTCTTTCCCAGTTCAATTCCTTGAAGCCGGGCGGAAGGACGAGTGACTTGCGTTCGCGGACGGACGCATTGACGAAGGATCCACGGATCTCGGACTCGGTCAGGGCATGCATGAAAGAAGAACACCTCGGGTGTCGTAAGAGGGATTGAGGGCACACGACGACCGGCGCGGTCCGCGGATGCGGTACTCGCGCCGTTCGGGGCAGGTTCCTCAACCGTCGGCGCGCACGACGCCGACGACCTCCTCACGCCCAGCGGGCGACGACACGAACAGATGCATGAACCAGATGTTCGCGTGCCGATGCGACTCTGTCAACGGAAATGACCACGATCGAGGAACGCGCCCTGCCGGCGGTGCCTCACCGGCGGCGATTGGCCCATGCCGAACGCGGGTACGTGCTTCTGGTGATTTCCACCACGGGCGTGCGACCAACGGACGAGCGTGTCGAGCCGACCGCGTCGGCACGCGGCCCGAGGTGAACCCGATGCTCCACATCGGAACCTCCAGCTGGCAGTACAAGGACTGGCGCGGGGCGTTCTACCCGCAGAAGCTCCCGCAGCGGGAGTGGTTGAACTACTACGCGGAACGGTTCACGACGGCCGAGGTGAACAACACCTTCTACCGCCTGCCGGAGAAGACGGCGTTCGAGAACTGGGCCGCGTCGGTGCCCGCCGACTTCCGAATGGCCGCGAAGATGAGCCGCTACCTGACGCACGTGAAGCGGCTGAAGGAACCTGCCGAACCGGTCGAACGCTTCCTCGACCGCGCCTCCGGCCTCGGAGACAAGCTCGGGCCCGTCCTTCTGCAACTGCCGCCGAACCTCCGAGCACAACCCGACGCCCTCGCCGAGACCCTGAAGCTCTTCCCGCCGAGTGTCCAGATCGCCGTCGAGCCACGTCACGAATCCTGGTGGACCGACCAGGTGCGCGACGTTCTAGAGCGCCACAACGCCGCGCTGTGCTGGGCCGATCGCAAGAGTCGAATCCTCACCCCGCTGTGGCGGACCGCCGACTTCGGGTATCTACGCATGCACGATGGCACGGCTCGTCGCCCGATGAGTTACGGGATCCGCGCCATCGACAGCCGGCTGCGACGTTTGCGTGACATGTTCGACGACGAGTGCGACGTCTACGTGTACTTCAACAACGATCCCGGGTGCGCCGCGATCGACAACGCGCGCAGCATGATTCGCCGCGCACAGGCCCTCGGTATGCGGGTGCGTACGTTCGACGCCGCAACGGCCGAGTGAGCTAGAACACGTCCCATAAATTGGTATCAGGCATACCAATTTATGGTTCACTTGCCGCATGCAGCTGACACGCTTCACCGACATCGGCCTCCGGGTCGTGATGCGACTCGCCGCCGCCGGTGAACAGTCGGTCGGTGAACAGCCGGGGGCTGCAACATCTCTCACCACGAAGGATCTCGCGGCGGAGCTCGCCGTCCCGTACACGCATGTCGCCAAAGTCGTCGGCAGGCTGTCGGAGATGGGCGTCGTCCACGCGCGCCGTGGTCGGGCCGGTGGTCTGACCATCACCGATCTCGGACGACAAGCGCGCGTGGGCTGGCTCGCCCGATCCCTCGAAGGTGACGGGGAGGTCGTCGACTGCGAAGGTCCGCAGCCGTGCCCGCTCCGCCGCGGGTGTCATCTCCGAGGAGCACTCGCCCGCGCGGTCGCCGCCTTCTACGACAGCCTCGACTCGGAAACCGTCGCCGACCTCGCCGGCGAGCCGACGACCGCGGTGCTGCTGTCGCTGTCGACGCGACCCCCGCACGGTGACAACGACTTCCGGCCAGACGCCGGAGAATCTCACCCGATGAGCAAGTGAACAAAGGAGTTCTCATGCTGTCCGACACCCAACGCGCCACTCTCGCGGCGACCCTGCCTGCCGTCGAAGGAGCTCTTCCGGAGATCACCCCGCGGTTCTACCGCGGATTGTTCGACGCGCATCCGACCCTGCTGGACAACATGTTCAACCGGACCCACCAGAAGTCCGGGGAACAGCCGCAGGCCCTCGCCGGCTCGGTCGCCGCGTTCGCGCGTCTCCAGCTCGAGCCCGACATCCGGCGTCAACGGTTCATCCTGGATCGGATCGCGCACAAGCATGCCTCGCTGGGCGTCACCGCAGATCAGTACAAGGTCGTCCACCAGCACCTGTTCGCCGCCATCGTGGAGGTCCTCGGCGACGCCGTCACGCCCGAGGTCGCCGACGCCTGGGACCAGCTGTACTGGGACATGGCGGACCTGCTCATCACCTCCGAAGCCGACCTTTATGCCGCCGCGGGTGTCGAACCCGGCCAGGTGTGGCGCGAGGTGAGGGTCACCGACCGCGTCCAGGTCTCGCCGGACACGATCGCCCTCACGCTCGCCGCCGACGACGGCGATCTCCCGAAGTTTCGTCCCGGCCAGTACATCTCGGTTCAGGTTTCGCTGCGCGACGGTGCCCAGCAGATTCGCCAGTACAGCCTGACCGGCTCGCCCGCCGACGCCCGGTGGCGCTTCAGCGTCAAGCTCGCGGGTGAGGTCTCGGCCCATCTGCACGAGAACGTCTTCGAGGGCGACACCCTGCGGGTCAGCACTCCGTTCGGCGATCTCGTCCTGCCCGACGACGACGCGCCGCTGCTGTTGGCCTCGGCCGGGATCGGGTGCACGCCGGTGATCGGCCTGCTGACCGCGCTGGCGGAGAAGGGCGACGCGCGACCGGTGACGGTCCTGCACGCCGACCGTTCCCGCGACCGCCAGCCGCATCGCGGAATGCTTGCCGCGCTGGTGGACTCGCTGCCGACCGGTCAGCTCATCCAGTGGTACGAGAACACCTCGCCGCACATCGTCTCCGATTCGGTCCGGGTGGGCCAGATGTCGCTGGACAATGTCGAGGTGCACCCCGAGTCGAATGTGATGCTCTGTGGCCCCACCGGATTCCTGTCCTCGATGCGTGAGGAGTTCCTCGGCCGCGACGTCGCGGAGAGCCGAATCCATTACGAGACCTTCGGTCCGGAACTCCTGCGGTCGAGTGCTCGATGACCACCGCCGGGGCGGTCGTCGCCGCGCTGACCTTCGTGTGGCTCGGCATGGTCTTCGCCATCTCGTTCCTGGAGGCGCCGCTGAAGTTCCGGGCGCCGGGTGTGACCCTGCCGATCGGTCTGGGGATCGGCCGACTGGTCTTCCGTGCCCTCAATGCCGCGGAGGTCGTCTGGGCGGTCGCCATCCTCATCGCACTGGTGCTCGGCTCGTGGCCCGGGGTGGCAGTGCCGACCACCGCAGGTGTTGCGATCGCTGCCCTGGGCGTTCAGCTCGTCGCGGTCCGGCCCGCGCTCACCAAGCGGTCCGACGCGGTGCTCGCCGGACACGAGGGTCCGCGTAGTCCAGCGCATCTCGTCTACGTCGCCGTCGAGGTGATCAAGGTGGCCGCGCTGATCTGGCTCGGCACGGCGGTACTCGTCAGCGCGACCTGACACGAGCGAATCCGGCTACACGTCCCTCATCGGTGACCACCCGTGTCACCGATGAGGGACGTGGCCAATTGCTCTGCCTGCATACGGATCTCGGGGACGGCGGTGGTCTCCCAGAGTTCACCGCGACGCAACGATCCGAGTGTGCGGATCGGACCCGGCCGGCCCTCGGCGTCGAGAACACGCCCGTCGTCGGTGATCAGGCCCAGACCGAGCGGGTCGGTCGTCGCCAGGCCGGCGTCGAACATCGAGTCCAGCACGGGATTACCGAGGCGCCGTAGGTCAGACTGCGGGCCGGTGCAGTTCACGATCCAGGAGTAGGTGCGTTCGTCCTCACCGGTCGCGACGGTGAGGCCACCGGCAACGGCGTCGACCCGTGATCCGCCCGGACCGCACGACGAGACGGCCCGTCCGCCGGGCCTCGTCGACCAGGGCGCCGCTCGACGGTGGCATCCGGTGGCGACGCACGCCCCAGTCACCGGCGAGGTCGCGGACGAAAGTACGACGATCCGCCTCGTCGAGGCGGCCCCACAATTCGGCGATCCGGTAGCGGACACCGTCGACGCCGGGACGCCAGTTACCCAGCAGCCGCTCGATTCTCGCCACATGTGTGGCGACGGCGGCGCGGATCTCATCGAGGTTGTCGCCCTCCGTCGCGGTGTCGGGGACGACTTCGCCGAGATAGGAGTCGGCGTGGCGCCGGGGGAGTCGGCCGCCGCGCGAGATGGCTTCCACGCGACGGTCGTCGCCGGACTTCAGCAGGCTGATCGCGACGTCGACCATGGTGAGGCCGGTGCCGATCACGAGAACGTCCCCGTCGTCGGCCAGCACGGGTCCGAGGGCGACGGGCATCCAGGGGTTGGCGATGTAGCGAGGCTGGTCACTCAGGTCGCACGGCGCCCAGCCGTTCCCGACACCCGGTAGTCCGGTTGCGAGCACCAGCCGGTCGCCGTCGAGGACGGTTCCGTCCGCCGTGGTCACCCGAACTCCCGCGCCGACGACGGCGACGCCGACGGCACCGTCACGCACGAACCGGACACTCAACCGTTCGCCGGCCCGATCGCGTGCCTCCGCCAGCCGGGTCCGCAGATAGCGCGCCCACTGTGCGCGCGGTGCGAAGAAGTAGTGCGCCTCGTCGCCGCCCACGAACCCCTCGGCACGGCACCAGTCCACGAAGTCGAACCGCTCATCCGGGTCCACCAACATCCCGGACGCGGGGACATTCAGCAAGTGGGCAGGATCCGTGGTGCCGAACGCGGGACCCGCGACCTGGTCGATCGGGTCCACGACGACGACCTCGAGCGGCTCGGCCCGGTCATCGGCGGCCACCAGACGAGCCAGATGGAACACGACCAGAGACCCGGCGGCACCCGCGCCGACCACGATAATGCGCATCAGCCGACACCGGCGCCGACGGCGCGGGAACAGGCGGAACCGCTTCGTGGACGGGGACGCATTCGGAGCACCGGTACTTCTTACCGCAGACGTGCCAGGGGTTGGTAGAGGACAGGTCACCAGTGTCCGCGATCACCTCGCTCTGCCGTGGTCTTCGTCTTGATCTGGTAGTTTAGAGCGAACCCATGAAGATCGGATCATGTTGTGACAGAAGCGAATCAGCCCGGAACGAACAAATCCGGACGACGCCCGGCGTACGAGATCGTCGCCGACGCGCTTCGTGTACGGATCCTCGCCGGTGAGCTGACCCCGGGTACCCGTCTGCCGCCCGACACCGAACTCCGCGCCGAGTTCGGCGTCGGGCAGAGCACGGTGCGAGAGGCCATCCGGACGCTCGCCAGCGAGAACCTGGTGCACACCACGCGCGGGGTGACCGGCGGGACATTCGTCGCCACACCGGACATCGGTCAGTTGAGTGCGAACCTCGAAGCGGGAGTCACCCTTCTGGCCGCAGCCGAAGGGGTGACCGTCGATCAGCTCATGGAGGTCCGGCAGCTCACCGAGGTGCCCGCCGCCGGAGTCGCCGCCTACCGCCACACCGATACCCATCTGGAAGAGCTGCGCGCCACCATCTTCGATCTCTCGGAGGGTGTCGGTCCGGAGGTCTACGCCAACAACCAGGAGTTCCACCGGATTCTGCTGCGGGCGGCGGACAACCCGCTCCTCGACCTCATCACCGTCCCGGTGTTCCGGGTCATCGGCAGCCGCTTCAGCCGCGACGTCGCGCCGGAAGGGTTCTGGCGATGCGTCGACGAGGATCACCGCGCGATCCTCGAGGCGGTCGAGCGCCGGGACTCCATGACGGCGATGACCCTCATGCGCCGGCACCTCGACCACCTCGGCGACGTCTACAAGCAGATGGACCTGCTCAGACGCCCGAACTGACGCGCACGGGCGGGAGCCGGAGATGCCATTCGCTGTGCTCCTGCACCTGCTCGGCCAGCGCGAAGAGGGTCCCCTCGCCCAGTCTCGCCGCAGTCAACTGTGCACCGATGGGCATACCGGACGGATGCACACCGACCGGCAGCGCCAGCGTCGGGCCGTCGTGCAACGACCACGGATACGTCAGCTGTCCCATTCGCCGGGCCTGCGCCACGACTGCTTCCCCGACGCCGATCTCCGGCACATCCACCGGCATCGCGGGGGTGAGCACGACGTCCACGTCCCGGAACATCTCGGCCATCGCCGACCGGAACACGTCCCGCTGTCGAACAGCAGCCGCCCGCTGCTCGTCGGAGATGCCCAGTCCGAGGGAGATCCGCTCGCGGGTCGCCGCCTGGAACAGGGAGGGCTCGTCGCGCAGTCGTTCGCCGTGGATGCGCGCCAGGTCCGAATAGATCAGTGTGTAGACCACATCCTGCGCCGAGTCACTGTGTGGCACCGGGTATTCCACAACCCGGTGACCCAGTCCCCGGATGAGTTCGACGGTCTCGGTGACGGCGTCGGCGATGGCGGGATCGACGTCGCCGGTGACGAACGGCCGCGGCACCGCAACCGTCAGGGCGCCGGTGTCCGCGGGCGTCGGATCCGAACCCGCGAGCACCGCGAATGTCTCCCGCACCCGGGTGGCCGTGCGGGCCAGCGGTCCGACGGTGTCGAAATCCGCACTGACGGGGAAGATCCCGGACATGTCCAGCACACCGATGGACGGTCGCAGACCGGTCACCCCGCAGCATGCGGCGGGCAACCGGATCGAACCGCCGGTGTCGGTGCCCAGCGCCACGTCGACGATCCCCGCGGCGACGGCGACACCTGAACCGCCGCTCGAGCCACCCGGTACGCGTCGGGCGTCCCAGGGATTCACCGGACCGCCCGACGCCGAGTTCTGGCTCGTGACGCCGACGGCGAACTCCGCGAGGTTCAGCGTGGAGGTGATCACCGCCCCGGCGCGCTTGAGGGCACCGACACACGCGGCGTCGTCGGTCGCCACACGGTCGGCGAAGAACTCCGAACCACAGGTGGACCGCACCCCGCCGACCTCGATGTTGTCCTTCACGCCCACGCGGACACCCGCCAGGGGGCCCCGCGCCCCGGAAGGATCGACCCGCAGCTCCTCGGGCACCCAGGAGATGACCGTGTTGAGCCGCTCGGCGACGGAAACCACCTCGGCGGTGGAAGCTCCGGAGATGCCGGAGGGGCCGGCGACAGCGACACTCAGCCCGCTCGCTTCGCTCCCGGCGCTGGAATCGCCGGCCCCTCCGAGATCACTGGTCAGGACGCCACCCGGGACGCGCGCAGCTGCTCGGTGGCCTCTGCGTCGACGGTCCAGTTGTCGGTGTTCACGACCACACCGTAGTCCTGGCGCGCCTCGTCGGCCGTGAGGTACTCGTCCCACACGTCGGACAGCACGGCGAACGGGTCGCGCAGGAACGGGTCACCGAAACCGCCACCCGACGGCATCCGGATCTCCAGACGTTCACCCTCATGGATGACCTCCTGGGTGACCTTCGAGAACAACACCTCTTCCTCGGGCGTGCCGGGGTTGCGGATGAACGATCCCGACGCACCGTCGCCGCCGCCGAGCGCACCCGCGGGCGGGTCGCTGCGGTTGTCGGCCTCCGAGCCCAGGAAGGTGTCGGTCTCCATGTACCAGGTACGCACGCTGCCGATGCCGCCGCGCCACTGGCCGGGAGCCGGCGACTCGTCACGCAGCTCGTAACGCTCGGCGCGCATGGCGTGGTTGAGTTCGAGTTCCTCGATCGGGTTGTTGCGGGTGTTGGCCATCAGGGCGTCGACGGCGTCCATGCCGTCCTTGCCGTTGCGTGCACCGTAGGAACCCTCGTTGATCTCGATGTAGACCCAGTACGACTCCCCGTCCTCCGCGAGACCGGAGTAGGCGATGGCGCACAGGGCCGCCGACGAGCCGGCGATCGCCCGCTCCGGCAGCACCGGCGCGAGCGCCAGGTTGATCGAGTCGAAGATGCGGTTGACCTGCGAGAAACGCGCGAAGCACGACGCCGGGAAGTCCGGGTTGAAGATGGTTCCCTCGGGTGCGTAGGCACGCACCGGACGGAAACAACCGTCGTTCTGCGGGACGAACTCCTCGGTGAGGTGCTCATCGAGGAGGATGGTGCGGATCGCGCTCACCGCGACCGGGAGCACCGAACCCTCGAAGGGCACGTTGAACGCCGTCGGCACCTGGTCGTTGGAACCGGTGAGGTCGATGAGGACGTCCTCGTCCTCGATCTGCACACGCACCGCGACCTTCAGCGGGACACCGCGGTTCTTGCCGTCGTCGTCGAGGTAGCCGATCGGAGCCTCGTAGCTGCCGTTGGGGATGTCCCGGATGCGGCTGCGCAGCATCTCCTCCGAGTAGTCCATCCACCGGTCGGCGGCACTCATGACGACGTCGAGACCGTACTTCTCGAGCAGTTCGACGAACCGCTTCTCACCGATGCGCGAGCAGGCGATGAGGGCCTCGAGGTCGCCGCGGTTCTGCTCCGGCGTACGCACGTTGTCCAGGATGTGCTGGATCAGCATGTCGTTGCGGACGCCGCCGTCGTAGATCTTCATGGAGTCCATCAGCTTGCCCTCGGCCCAGACGTCGACGACGTCCATGCACAGGCCGGGGAAGTTGCCGCCGATGTCGGAGACGTGACCGGTACACCCGGCGAAGCCGATGTGCTCACCCTCCCAGAAGATCGGGATGATCACGCCGTAGTCGGGGGAGTGGGCCGCACCGTGGTAGGGGTGGTTGTGCAGGATCACGTCACCCGGCTTGTACGTCCCGGCGAGCTTGCGGTTGACCCCGCGGATGTAGGCCGGGATCGAACCACAGTGCATCGGAGTCGAATCCGACTCGCACAGTTCGCGACCGTTGACGTCGAAGATGCCGGCGCCGAGATCCTCGGACTCGCGGATCAGGCTCGAGTAGGCCATGCGGTAGAGGACCTGGGCCATCTCCTTGGCCATCGAGTTCAGCGCGCCACCGATGACGCGCAGGGTGATCGGATCGACCTCGACGGTGTTCCAGGTCCGATTGGCCTCGGCGGCAAGGGAGACGCCGTCGGTGGGCATCAGGGTCTTCGCCATCTCAGGCGCTCCTCTCGATGATGATGTGGCCCACGGCGTCGACCGTGGCCTTCTGTCCGATACCGACGATGGTCGTCGAGTCGAACTGCTGGACGATGGCCGGGCCCTCGAAGGTGTTGCCCGCCTTGAACAGTGCGCGGTCGTAGACGGGGGTCTCGACCCATTCGGGGTCCGCGGAGTCGTTCTTCCAGAACAGCGCCTGGGTGGTCGACTTGATGGCGCCCGACGCGTCGGCGCCACCCTTCTCGATCTCGGCGATGCGGATGTGCTCGACGGCTCCGACACCGGTCACCCGGATGTTGACCAGCTGGACCGGCTTGTCGTCGAATCGCTGCGAGTAGGTACGGCCGTGCACCTCGTGGAAGGTGGCCGCGGTCTGCTCGACCCAGTCGGCGGTGATCTCGCCGTCGGGCGCGGGCACACGGAGCTCGTAACCCTGTCCGACATAACGGCAGTCGACGCTGCGCTCGAGAGTGATGTCGTCCTCGGAGATGCCGTCGGCGCGCAGCTGGGCGACGGCCTGCTCGGAGAGCCGGTCCATCTCGCGAGTCAGCAGGTCGAGATCGGGTTCGGCCGACGAGGTCCACACGGTGGTCGGAACCTCGTAGCGCACGTCGGTGGTCAGCAGGCCGACGGCCGACGTGATGCCCGGATGGCCGGGGACGATGACCCGCGGGATGCCCAGGTGCTCGGCGATCTGCCAGGCGTACAGCGGTCCGGCGCCGCCCTCGGCGACCAGCGAGAATTCGCGTGGGTCATAGCCTTTGCGCACCGAGTGCAGGGAGATGGCCTCGGTCATCGAGTGGGCGAGGATCTGGAAGATGCCCATCGCGGCGTGATCGAGATCGGCGCCGAGCTTGTCGGCGATGTGGGTCTTGACCGCCTCGGTCGCGAGCTCCGGCTTGACCTCCATGGTTCCCGACAGGAAGCTGTCGGCGCCCAGCCAGCCCATGACGACCATGGCGTCGGTCGAGGTGGGTTCGGTGCCGCCGCGGTTGTAGCAGGCGGGCCCGGGCATGGCTCCTGCGCTGCGCGGTCCGACGCGGAACATGCCGCCCTCGTCGATGCTGGCGATCGAGCCGCCGCCGGCGCCGATGGTGTCGACCTCGGCCATCGGGACCATTGCGTGGTAGTCGCCGATCCGGGTGTCGAGGAGATGCTTCATGCGCAGCTTGCCGTCGGGCGCGACACCGATGTCGGCCGAGGTGCCGCCCACGTCGAGGGTGATGACGCTCGGGTATCCCGAGGCGCGGCCGATGAAGCAGCCGCCGAGCAGGCCGGCGACGACGCCGCTGGTCAGCAGCGAGACGGGGACCTCGCCGGCGCTGCGCGAGGTCACCAGACCGCCGGCCGAGGTCATCAGGTGGACGTCCTCGCCGACCTGCGCGGCCTTGGCCTTGCCGGCCAGGTTCTCGATGTACCGGGAGGTCTTGGGTCCGACGAAGGCGTTGAGGGCGGTGGTCGAGAAACGCTCGTACTCGCGGTACTGGCTGGCGACGTCGCTGGACAGCGACACGAAGACGCCGGGGTACTCCTCGGCGATGATCTCGCGGACCCGCTGCTCGTGGGTCGGGTTGCGGTAGGCGTGCAGGAAGGCGACGGCGATCGCCTCGACCTTGCGTTCGCGGAGAAGAGCGACCTCGCGGCGGACGGCATCCTCGTCGAGCGGGGTCAGCACGTTGCCGGCGGCGTCGATCCGCTCGGCGACGGTCCGCCGGTTGCGGCGCGGCACCAGCTGCCACTTCTGCCAGGGCAGATCCTGGTAGTTGGAGTAGTTCAGGGGGCGCTTCTTACGCGCGATGTGCAGGAGGTCGCGGAAGCCGTCGGTGGTGATCATGCCGACGTCGCTGCCGTTGTGCTCGAGCACGATGTTGGTGGCCACGGTGGTCCCGTGGAAGAACATCTCGATGTCCGCGACGTCGATGCCCGCGCGTTCGGCGAGCACCTCGATCCCGTCCATCGTGCCGATCGAGGGATCGTGGTTCGTCGACGGCGTCTTGTGCACCGTCACCGTCCCGTCGTCGTCCCACAGGACCAGGTCGGTGAACGTACCGCCCACATCCACGCCGATTCGCTTCATCGAAACTCGCTTCCTCTTTTCGTGCCGCCACCCCGACGTCGGATCGGTGCGCCCCATCCGGTGACGGGAGTGATCTGAGCCATAGCTGCGCTCGGAAGAATGATGCAATACATCGGAGGTTTGAGCAACTCTTGAGCAGATTCTCAGGCTATACACGGCTGGATCACCGCCTTGACGGGTTAAAGATCTGATGTTTATGGTGGGCCACATCACGGCGTGTGCTTTTCGACGACGACGCCGCAGCCTTGGAGGAGGACCATTGACCACCCATCCCGCCACACTCGGACGCTTCTTCGAGGACTACGTCGTGGGCGACGTCTATCAGCACCCGATGGGCCGCACGATCACCGACACCGACAACGCATGGATCACCTGCCTGTCGATGAACACCAACCAGAACCACTTCAACGAGCACCTCGCACGGACGAATCCCATCACCGACGGCAAGGTGATCGTGAACTCGGGGCTGACCATCGCGCTGGTACTCGGGCTGTCGGTGATCGACATGAGTCAGAACGCCGTGGCCAACCTGGAGTTCACCGACGTCAAGCTCCAGCATCCGGTGTACGTCGGCGACACGATCTACGCCGAGAGCATCTGCACCGACCTGCGGCAGTCCAAGTCGCGGCCCTACGCGGGCATCGTGTCGATGACCACTCGGGGCATCAACCAGGACGGCGAGGTCGTGATCTCGTGGAAGCGTTCGGTGATGGTCGCGACCCGCGAGAGCGGCATCGGGCAGAACTACTTCCCCGAGGTCAAAGGACCTTCCCTGGCCGAGCTGACGGCTCCGGTATCCGCCGAGGTCACCCGATGAGGCCGCTCGAGGACGTCCGGATCATCGCCGTCGAGCAGTACGGTGCCGGCCCCTTCGGCAGCGTCCACCTCGCCGACCTCGGTGCCGACGTGCTCAAGATCGAGGAGCCGACCTCCGGCGGCGACGTCGGGCGCTACGTTCCGCCCTACAACAAGGGTGAGGACTCGCTGTTCTTCGAGACCTTCAACCGCAACAAGCGCAGCCTGTCGCTGGACCTCGGAACCCCCGGCGGACGCAAGGTCTTCGAAGATCTCGTCCGCACCAGCGACGCGGTCTACTCGAACCTGCGCGGCGACGTCCCGGCGAAGATCAAGATCACCTACGACGACCTCAAGCACCTCAACCCGGCCATCGTCTGCTGCAGTCTGACCGGGTTCGGCATGACCGGTCCCCGGGCCAAGCAGCCCGGTTACGACTACATCCTGCAGGGCCTGGCCGGGTGGATGGACCTCACCGGCGATCCCGACGGTCCGCCCACCAAATCCGGTCTCTCCCTTGTCGATTTCTGTGGCGGCTATGTCGCCGCGCTCAGCCTGATGGCGGGTCTGCACGCCGCCCGGCGAGACGGGATCGGCGGTGACTGCGACGTCTCGCTCTACGACACCGCCATCTCGATGCTCACCTACCCGGCCGCCTGGCACCTCAACGCCGGCTACCGTCCGGGCCGCACGAAGAACTCCGCGCATCCCTCGCTGGTGCCGTTCCAGGCCTTCGAGGCCTCCGACGGCTGGTTCGTCGTCGGCTGTGCCAAGGAGAAGTTCTGGGTGCGGCTGGCCGAGGCCATCGGCCTCGCCGAGCTGCTCGACGACCCGCGGTTCACCGACTTCGCGGCCCGCGGCAAGCACAAGGACGAACTGCTGCCGTTGCTGGAGAAGCGATTCGCCGAGTCGACGGTCGATCACTGGGTGTCGTTGCTGACCGAGGCGGGTGTGCCGACGGGTCCCATCAACGACGTCGAGCAGGCGCTGACCGAGGAGCACACCCTGGCGCGCGGGCTCATCGCCACCACCGACCACGAGGTGTGGGGCGAGGTCCGTCAGGTCACCTCACCGGTGCGCTTCGGCAACGAACCCGCGGAGTATCGTCGGGCTCCCCGCCGCAACGAGAACTTCGACGAGGTGATGGAACTGCTCGGCTACAGCGCAGAGGACGTCAGCGGTCTCGTCGACGCCGGCGCCTTCGGATCGATCGCACAGGCCACGCCGTGACCGCCCGCCGCCTCGCGACCTGGGCCGCGGGCCTCGACATCGACGACATCCCCGACGTCACCCGGCGGGCCGCGGTGCGGCATCTGCTCGACGGGATCGGCAACGCGATCGGAGCCCGTCGACTCGACCAGGGCGGCCCCGGACTGTCCGTAGCCCGTGGGCTCGGCGGCCCGGCGCAGGCCCATCCGCTCGGTGATTCCGAGGCCATCTCGGCTCCCGCGGCGGCCTTCGCCAACGGGGTGCTGATGCACGCACTGGACTTCGACGACACCCATGCCGGTGCGCTCGTGCATCCGACGACGGTCGTGGCGCCGGCCGTCCTGGCCGTCGCCGAGGAAGTCGGCGCGACCGGTGCGCAGACGGTGACCGCGCTGGTGGCGGGCCTGGAGATCGCTTGTCGACTCGGCGCGGCCGCACCGCACGGCTTCCACGCACGCGGCCTCCATGCGACCGCCGTCGTCGGCCCCCTCGCCGGTGCCGTCGCCGCCGGTCTGCTGTACGGCGCCGACGCCGATCGCCTCACCGATGCGATCGGTGTCGCGGCGTCGTCGTCGGGCGGGTTGCTCGAGTTCCTCGACACGGGCGCCAACACCAAGGTCCTGCATCCGGGGAACGCGGGTTTCAGCGGTGTCCTCGCCGCACGCCTGGCGCTGGCCGGGGCCAGCGGCCCGGAGTCGGTGCTGGAGGGCAGGCGGGGTCTCTACCGAGCGCTCGCCGACCGCGACGTCGATCCCGACGTGATCGTCGCTGATCTCGGAACTCGTTGGGAGAGTGCCGGGATCGGCATCAAGCCGTACCCGAGTTGTCAGCTCATGCACGCCTCGCTCGATGCGGTGACGCAGGCCCTGGCCGAGGCCGCGCGATCGGGCACCGAGGTGTCGGCGTCGCGCATCGCCGCCATCAGCGTCGACGTCCATCCCGACAGCGTGGACATCGTCTGCGGCCCGGGAACCGGAACCCGCAGCCCGCGCAGCGTCTACGACGCGAAGTTCGACCTGCCGTGGAGTGTCGCCGCACTCGTCCACGACGGAGCGGTCACGGTCGACACCTACGCCGACGACTCGATCGTCCGACCCGAGGTGGCCGCCACCGCCGGACTCGTCGAGGTCGTTCCGGTACCCGATGACCGCCCGGCCGCCGCCGCCGCCGGGCGGGCGGTCATCACCCTCGAGGACGCCACCCGGCTCGTCGGCGAGGTTCCCTGCAGCCGAGGCACTTCCGGCCGGCCGATGGACGACGCCGCGGTCGCCGAGAAGTTCCGGGGCAACGGCGGTGGGGGAAAGGCCTCCGAGGCACTCATCGAAGCCGTCTTCGGTTTGCGCGACGCGCAGTCCGTTGAGCAGATCCCGGCACTCGCGGCCACCCTCGTCGGCTGACCGACCTCTCTCGCCGAGCGTCGGGCCGGATGCCCGACACGGCTCACCTCTCAGATCAAGGATCACGCAATGGATTTCAGCTTCACCGAGGAACAGCGCGACTTCCGGTCGGCGCTCCGCCAGCTGGTCGACAAGGAGATCATCCCGGTCGCCAACGAATGGGAGCGCGAGGGTCGCTATCCCACGGAGATCGTCTCGCGATTGCGGGACATGGGTTTGTTCGGGATCACCACGCCGGAGGAGTACGGCGGACTCGACCTCGACATGGTGTCCTTCACTCTCGTCTACGAGGAGATCGCCCGCGGCTGGATGGGAATCGCCGGCATCCTGGGCAGTCACAACCTGGCGTGCTGGATGATCGCGCGGCACGGCACCGAGGAGCAGAAGCAGCAGTGGCTGCCCCGGCTGGCGAGCGGTGAATGCCGTACCGGCATCGGACTGACGGAACCGGGAGCGGGCACCGACCTGCAAGGCATCAAGACCACCGCCACCCGCGACGGCGACGACTACGTCATCCGCGGCACCAAGACGTGGATCACCAACGCGCGCCACGCCAATGTGCTTCCCGTCCTGGTCAAGACCGACCCGTCGGCCTCGCCGGCGCACAAGGGCATGAGCATCCTGCTCGTCGACACCACGACTCCCGGCTTCGAGGTCCAGCGCGACCTCGGCAAGCTCGGCTACAAGGGCACCGAATCGTGCGAGATCTTCCTCGACGAGGTGCGGGTGCCGGCGTCGACGCTGCTCGGCGGGGTCGAGGGCCGCGGCATGCAGCAGGCGCTGTCCGGGCTGGAGATCGGCCGCCTCAACATCGCCGGCCGCAGCGTCGGCATCGCGCAGGCGTCGTACGACGCGGCGCTCAACTACTCCCGCGAGCGGACCGCCTTCGGCAAGCCGATCTCGGACTTCCAGGCGATCCAGCTCAAGCTCGCCGACATCGCCACTCAGTTGCAGGCCGCCCGTCTCATGACGTATTGGGCTGCCGCGAAGGCGGATTCGGGTGCACGCGTCGACGGGGAGGCGGGCATGGCCAAGTACTTCGCCTCGGAGACCGCGATCACCGCGAGCCTGGAGGCGATGCG